>JBEKJJ010000065.1:0-32560 GCA_050011295.1 Bryobacteraceae bacterium | reverse complement strand
AGGCCCCTGGTAGCACGTAGAAGAACGCGCCGATGCGCTCGCTCATGAAAAGGACGCCGCCGCTGTATTTATCAGGCTCAACAGCGTATTCGATGCCGGATTCGGTGAGGGCTGATTCCAGTCGCAGAGCTTCTTTCAGCTTCTTGGCGATGTAGATGAGGTCCATTTCTTGATCCTCGAAAAAACTGGCGTCACGGCGCACTCGTCTTCAATCTTATCGCGATCTGTTATCTTCATACGAGCATGAGGCGGCTTATCATCGGCGTTTGTTTATTGAGCGCGGCGGCTGTGGCGCAGACCGGGCGGTGGTCTGAAAAGAAGGCGCAAGACTGGTACGCGAGCGAGCCTTGGCTAGTGGGGAGCGACTACATTCCCGCCACCGCGATCAACGAACTGGAGATGTGGCAAGCCGACACGTTCGATCCGAAGCGCATCGATTTGGAACTGGGCTGGGCGGAAGGGCTCGGGATGAACACCATGCGCGTATTCCTGCATGATTTGCTGTGGCAGCAGGACGCCGCGGGGTTCAAGAAACGGATTGACGAGTTCCTAAGGATTGCGGACAGACACAAGATCAAACCGATGTTTGTGTTGTTCGATTCTTGCTGGGATCCGGCGCCGAAGCTGGGCAAACAGCACGCGCCGACGCCGGGCATTCACAACTCGGGTTGGGTGCAGAGTCCGGGAGCGGAGGCGTTGAAAGATCCGGCGCAATATGGGCGGCTGGAGGCGTACGTGCGAGGAGTGGTGGGAGCTTTCGCGAACGACCCACGCATTTTGGCTTGGGATATTTGGAACGAGCCGGACAATGTGAACGATGGGAGTTATGGGAAGCTGGAGCCGCGCAATAAAGTGGAGTTGGTAGCGGCCCTGTTGCCGAAAGCATATGGATGGGCGCGCGCCGCAAATCCGAAACAGCCGCTCACAAGCGGCGTGTGGACCGGCGACTGGAATGATCCGAAGAAGCTGAATGCGATGCAGAAGACGCAGCTAGAAATGTCGGATGTGATTTCGTTCCACAACTACAGCGCACCGGACGATTTCGAGAAGCACGTACGGGAGCTCGAAGGTTTCCATCGTCCGATTCTTTGCACTGAGTATATGGCGCGTGGGGTCAAGAGCACCTTTGAGGGGATTCTGCCGATCGCGAAGAAGTATAAAGTTGCGGCCATCAATTGGGGCTTGGTGGCGGGCAAGACGCAGACCTGGCTACCGTGGGATTCCTGGCAGAAGCCCTATGTGGGGCGTGAGCCCGCGGTGTGGCATCACGAGGTTTTTCATACGGACGGGAAACCGTACCGGCAGGCCGAGGTGGATTTTATTCGAGAGATGTCCACTTTTATGAAAAAGGGCTGTTCCAGGATGCGCGGCTCCTTGCCGGCGGTTTTTAGCACCAGCTGAAATTTGCCCGGCTTCACCGACGGGGGAATTCGAAACTCGATGAGGTTGTCGGTTTGATTGAGCACCTTCACCATCATGTCGAGCGTCTGGTCCGACAGGTAAACGGAATCAATTTTTGCCTTGCCCAAGTCGTTTCCGCGGATGCGAAGAACTGAGCCGATCTTTCCGCTATCCGGCCGTACAGCGTCGAGCATCTGCGCCTGCAACGAGGCGGCGAGGATCAGAAAAAGCGAGCACCGCACAATGTTCTTTAGCATGTCCAGCCTTAAGGCAATGGGATTGCCAAAGTCGGGCGCTTGAGAACACTTGTGGTTCTTCGATGGACCTTAGACAAAGTGGCGCCCTTAGACGTCAGGTTGTCCCCAAACATGCTGTGATAGAACCATGTGGATCGTGCGTTTTATTGTGATTTTCGGCGCCGGGACGGTGCTTGGGTGGGCGCAGCCACAGGTGAGGATCGATGCCTACGGGCCAACTTCGCCCTTCCCACATTTCTGGGAAGAAATGTTTGGCTCCGGCCGCGCGATTCTGACGCTGCGCGACAGCTATCGCCAGGATCTGGATGCGGTGAAGGCCGCCACGGATCTCAAATACGTGCGCTTCCATGCGATTCTCCACGACGAAGTGGGCGTCTACAACGAAGATGAACACGGCAATCCGGTCTATAACTTCGCTTATGTGGACCAGATTTACGACGGACTCTTGAAGCATGGCGTGTGGCCGGTGGTGGAGATCAGCTTCATGCCCAAGAAGCTGGCGTTCAATCCTGACGCGTTGCATCCGTTCTGGTACAAGCCGAATGTCTCGCCTCCCAAGAGTTGGGAGAAGTGGGACGGCATGATCACTGCGTTCGCGCGGCACCTTTTGGAGAGGTACGGTACCGAAGAGCTAGCCCAATGGTACTTCGAAGTGTGGAACGAGCCGAATATCGATTTTTGGGGTGGCATTCCGAGACAGAGGAGCTATTTCGAGCTGTACGATCACACAGCGCGCGCGCTGAAAAGCGTTAGTCCGAGGCTGCGAGTGGGTGGTCCGGCGACGGCGGCGGCTGCCTGGGTGCCGGAGTTCCTGAAACACGCGGCCGAGAATCACGTGCCTGTGGATTTTGTATCCAGCCACGCCTACGCCGACGACACAGTGGAGGATCTCTTCGGAACGAAGGAAGACATTCCGATGGATGACCGCGTGTGCCGCGCGGTGGCTAAGGTGAAGACGCAGATTGAGAGCTCGGCGCTGCCCAAGCTGCCGTTGCTTTGGACCGAGTGGAATGTGCCGGGAATGAACGGCGCCCGCGACACGTCCTATGTGGGCGCCGCGCTGGCCAATACGATTCGAGAGTGCGACGGCCTGGCGCAAGCCATGGCGTTTTGGACGTTCTCCGATGTGTTTGAGGAAGGCGGGCCGATTCCGCAGCCGTTTGTCGGGATGTTCGGTTTGAGGGCAAAAGGCGGTATCAACAAACCCAGCTATTATGCGTTCGGGCTGCTGCATAAGCTGGGAGAAGAGCGTATCGCGAACACGGATTCGAATGTCATCGTGACCAAGCGGAAAGACGGGGTGCTGGTGATTGCGCTTTGGAACCTGGTTGATCCTGGCAAGACCGGGTCGTCGAAAACGGTCCGGCTGAGTTTCGAGAACGTTCAGAGTAATGCTGCAGTTACGCTGAGCCGGGTGGACGACGAACATGGGAATACGCTAGCGGCGTATCGGGCGTTGGGGAGTCCGCGTTATCCCACCGAGGAGCAGGTGGAAAAAATGAACGCCGCGACGAAGCTTCCGGCGGCGCTTCGGGGTCATCTTATGGGAAATTATCTGGATCTGGAGTTGGAGCCGAATGCGCTGGTGCTGGTTGAGGTACCGTAGATTTTTGTGCCAACGATTCTTCGATGATCGTCGTCTAAGGGTTAAACCATGCTGCGATATACCGTTCGTACGCTACTGAAGAGCCCCAGCTTCACGTTGGTGGCGATTCTTTCCCTCGCTTTTGGGATCGGTGCCAACACGGCGATTTTTACATTGCTGGATCAGGTGCTGCTGCGGTCCCTGCCGGTGCAGGCGCCCGAGCAACTTACCCTGCTCCATTTTACCGGCGGTGATGAGGGTTCACTTCGGTCGCGGGATGAGGGCGGCTTGTATTTCTCTTATCCCATGTACCGCGACCTGCGCGACCGCAATAACGTTTTCAGCGGAATGATCGCGACGTTGTATTACGAAATCGCAGCGAACTGGCATGGACAGACTGAGCACGCCACCAGTGAGCTGGTTTCGGGGAATTATTTCGAACTGCTCGGAGTGCGGCCGGCGCTGGGCAGGGTGTTCCAGCAATCCGACGATGTGGCGCCGGAAGCGAACCCGGTTGCTGTGTTGAGCTTCGGCTACTGGCAGCGGCGTTTCGGCGGCGATCCGACGGTATTGAATCAGACTATTCGATTGAATGACCATCCGTTCACGGTTGTCGGCGTGGCGGCGCGCGGTTTTCGGAGCGTGGTGGTGGGCGATGCGCCGGACATATTCGCGCCCATGATGATGAAGGCGCAGATCACGCCGGGCTGGAACGATTTGGACGACCGGCGTTCCCGGTGGCTGAATATTGTGGCGCGATTGAAGCCTGGCGTCACGGCCAAGAAGGCCGAAGCGGCGATGAATCCGCTATGGTATTCGCTGCGCGAGATGGAGTTGGGGCAAATGCACAATCCGCCGCAGCGGCTGCGGACTGAATTTCTCAAGACGCATCTTTCGTTGTTGGATGGCGCAAATGGTCTCTCGCCGCTGCGCAATCAGTTCTCGAAGGCGCTGGTGGCATTGATGGCGATGGTGGGTCTGGTGCTGCTGATTGCCTGCGCGAACGTAGCCAATCTGCTGCTGGCGCGCGGAGCGTCGCGGCAGCGGGAAATGGCCATCCGTTTCGCATTGGGCGCGAGCCGTCTGCAAGTGATGCGGCAACTGGTGGTGGAGAGCGTGGTTTTGGCGGCGGCCGGCGGAGCGTTGGGCATCCTTCTAGCGTCATGGGTAGCGGCTCTGTTGCTGCGGGCGCTTCCGGCCGAGACTGGTTTGCCACTGGCTTTCTCCAGCACTCCCGATCTTCGGACGCTCGGATTCACGATCGCGATTTCGGCTGTCACGGGAATCCTGTTCGGCCTGGCGCCGGCATTTCAGACCACTCATTCCGGTATCGCGGCGGCGCTCAAGGATCAAGCTGGAAGCGTGGCGGGCGGAGGTGGGCAGGCGCGTTTCCGCAAGGTGCTGGTGGCCGCGCAGACCGGACTCAGTCTGCTGCTGATGGTGGGCGCGGGCCTTTTTGCACGCAGCTTGTACAACCTCAAGAACCAGGACCTGGGTTTTCGGCCGGACCATCTGCTAGCCTTCGAAATCGATCCCAAGCTCAATGGCTATGCCAGCGCGCAGATTCTCTCGTTGTACGACCGGTTGTTGGGACAGTTGGGTTCGGAACCAGGCGTTCGCGCGGTCACCTGTTCACGCATGGGGCTGATCGCTGAGTCCAATTCCGGCAGCAATATCACGGTGGCGGGATATCAGGCGAAGGAAGGCGAAGATATGAACCCCAACTTCGACCAAGTTTGCCCCGGTTACCTGTCGGTGGCCGGCATCCCGCTTCTGGCCGGCCGGGAGTTCACCGCCTCGGATGGGCCGGGAGCGCTCAAGGTGGCGATCGTGAATGAAAAATTCGCGCATTACTTTTTTGGCAACGAAAACGCAGTGGGGCGGTGGTTCGGCATTGGCGGCGGCAATGTGAAGCTGGACATCCAGATTGTGGGCGTGGCGAAAGATGGCAAGTATTCCAGCGTAAAGCAAGTGACGCCGCGATTCGTCTACCTGCCGTATCGCCAGAGCCAAGATCCGGGCGGGATGACGTTCTACGTGCGAACCGTGCAGGATCCTACGCTTGCATCCGGTGTGGCGCGCAGGGACGTACAGCGTCTGGATCCGAATCTGCCAGTGAACAATCTCCAAAGCATGGATCAACTGATCAGCGACAATATCTGGCTGGATCGCGTGGTGGCCGCGCTCTCCATGGGTTTCGGTTTACTTGCAACGTTGCTCGCGGCCATTGGTCTCTATGGCGTGTTGGCATTCATGGTGGCCAGAAGGACGCGGGAGATCGGCATACGGCTGGCGGTGGGCGCCTCGCCGGCGACGATTGTGCGGCTGGTGATGGCGGAGGTGGCGCTCGTGGCCGGCACGGGGATTCTGGTTGCGATTCCGCTCTCTCTGGCGCTGACGCGTTACTTGAAAAGCCAACTCTTCGGGTTGTCGAGCACGGATCCGTGGACGTTCGCGGGCGCGGCGCTGTTTCTGGCTCTGATCGGGGTGGTAGCGGCTTATTTTCCGGCTCGGCGCGCGATGCGGATTGATCCGGTGCGGGCGTTAAGGTGGGAATGAAAACTGTTTCTGGTTTCTTGTTTCTGGTTCACGAGCGTTCGGTGGTTGGTAACCAGAAACTAGAAACCAGGAACCAGAAACCGTCTTAGTCTGAGATCGCTAGTTCGCCCGGGACTATCGGGCGGGTTCTGGGGAGAATGCCGCAGTGGGCTAGGAATCCGATTGACGCGATCAGGGTAGTGAAGACGGCTAGCTTGAACGCGTCCGCTGAGCGGGTGTGCGGTAGCAGCTTCCACAGGATGCCTAGGATGGGCTGCGCGATGCAGCACGCCCAGACGGCACCGTAGAAATAGCGGCGCTCCGTGCCTTCGCCTTGCGTAGAGGCTTTCACGCGCGGCAGGCGTCCTAATGCGCCGAGAATCCAAATCGTTATGGCGATGGGCAGGTAGCCATAGAAATAAATTTGCTTGAGACGCCAGGCGCCCGTCGCTACTGCGAGCATCAGCCCTGTGAAATTCAGAATCGCGAATGCGATTACCACGCTCCAAGCGAAGGTGTAACAGACGCGGCGGTAAAGAGGATTCGGTTTATCTTCGACGAAGCGGATTATGTAGGGCCGAGGTTCCACTCCAGGAAGACGGCCGCGCAGGGCCGCGATGCCGGTGCCAAGGATCACGGCCGCAAGCCACGCCAGCTTGCGATAGTCGAATCCGTGCTCGAAGAGGTCGAATGTGGAGGGGCCGGGCGCGATGAAGAAAACGAAGATCCAGATGGGCCAATGGGCTAGCCGGTAGAGGGGCTTGTTGCGGTCGCGAAGCTTGCGGCCGCTCGCAAGCTCGACTTTGGTGGCGGAGCTCAAGGCAACATTCTAACCGGCAGGGCATGGCCCTGCCCCACTAGTTCGATCCGGGTGGTTTGGTGGCTGGGGGTTTGGCCGGCGTGACAGGCTTTGGAGCAGCCAAACTGGACGCGGGCTTGGCGGGCGCAGGATTGGTCATGGCCGCGGAGCTTTGATCGTAAAGATCGATGATGTCCTTGGTGATGTCGATCGAAGTTGACGCAAAGAGGATCGGGCTTTGCGGGTTGCTGACGTCCAGCACCATCGTGTAACCATGGTCGTGCGAGTATCTCTCAATCACGGCGGTCATCTTGGCGGCCAGTTGTTGCAGAAGCTTGTCCTGCTCCTGCTTGACGTCTTCCTGGGCGTCTTCAAAATCTCTCTGCAGAGACTTCTTCTTGATCTCGATGTTTTTATAAAGCTCGGCCTTGGCGGCATCGCTCAAGGTGTTTTGCCCCTTGTTGAACTGATCCTGCAGGGCATTAACTTCGTTTTGCTTCAGTTCAAGCTCCTTGCGCTTCGGGTTCGTCTTCGCTTCCAGATCTGCGGCGGCTTTCTGACCGTCCTTGGTGCCCATAATAGCGCCTTGGAAATAAATTACGGCGACCTTGGTCGGCGGCTGGCTGGCCGTCTGACCGGTGGTCTGGGCACTCACCGACGTGGCGAAAGCCAGGGCGAGGCATACAGAGACAATACTTTTCACAGTGAAACTCCTAACCTTTGAATTCATTATATTCTATCCAATATTTCGGCCTCGCGTTGCTTAGAAGGTCCGGCCGATGGAGAAACGGACAGTGGTGTACCGCTCGAAAAGAGGGATGGGCTGTCCGATTGTTCCAATAGCGTTGAGGTAGGTGGCTGCGTTCGGGAAATCGTCCCGATTGGCCGCGATGGGCGGTTGTATATAACCGCGAAAGACGCTCGGATTGTAGGCGAAGTAGAGCCGGAAGGGCGCGTTCACCACGGGCATCAGCACCTGCAACTCGAGTCCGGTGGAGGCGCGGGGTTTTTGAGTGCCTGGCGCGATGTAGGCGCGTCCGCTGAAGTTGGCCTGCGGAAACTCGGCGTTCAACTCCTCAATGCGGCCGGGATTCAAGGCGAGCTGGCTAGGCAGCGAGAGTTTGTCGATTCCGGCATCGCCGAAGGCAGCCAGTACCACCGGTCCGAAAATAGGAATCCGGTATTCGATATTGGTAACCAGGCTGGTGTCCCCACCGGGATAAGCGAACTGATAGGTGGGGATGGTCATGGTCACGGGTTGATACGTCGGCTGGCCGTTGAGGAAAATTTTCTGCATGCGTTGCGTGCCGTCGTTGTTGAGGACGTTGACGGTAGCGTCACTCGGCAGGAAGGCGATGGGACTGATGCCCCAGATATCGAATCCGCGGATATCATTTTCGCCGCCCATGTAATAACGGGCGAAAGGAGGCGCCACTTTGCCGCCGTATCCGGTGATGAACTTCCCAGCGAAATGCATGCCTATGACATGGCCCCTCTTGAAGCCGTGACGGAAATACTTCGCGTCTATCGTCGGCGAGAGAGTGTTGACGTTTCCGCCAATGCCCGCATAGGAGAACGAAAAGAAAAGCGATTTTCCACCGGTGGGAGTGATGGGATGATTGACCGTGTTATAGGTGTACGACGGTGTGATCTTGCTGGTACGGATGCCGGTCAGCGAATTAGGCCCGCCGACGCCCTGAAAATCCAGGTAGTCGAAGTAGCTCGACGCCGCGGTGGTGAGGGTCTTGAGGCTGGAGATGTCGTACCCATAGGCAAGGCCGACGCGAGCGAAGGACCGCCTGAGGGCGTAGGAAACGAACACGGTTCCGCCATAACCGTCCTGCACATAATTGAGCAGGTTTTGCGCTCCGAGCTGGTTGAACAGCGGGTTCAGGTTTTGCCCCGCAAGGATGGAGGCTTGGGTGGCCTGATTGTAATCGAACCTGTTCACGTAGAGCGTGAATCCGGATTGGATGGGCTTATCGAATAAATAGGGCTCGGTGAAACCGAACTTCACCTCCCTAAGCAGCGTACCCAGTTGCGAGCTGAGGCTCAGGGTCTCGCCCAACCCGAGAAAATTATTGGTGGAGTAAGAGAGTCCGATGAAGCTGCCGGAGATTTCCGAGACACCACCATTCAACTGGATGGAGTTCTTGCCGCGCTCCTTGAGTTTGAGCGTAAGGTCCACCGTATCGGTCTTGGTGTCGCGCTTGATATCAGCGGCTTCTTCGGCTTTCAGCGGCTCGAAGTAGCCAAGTTGATTGAGCCGCAGGATGCTCAGCTCCCACAGGTGATTGTTGAAGATCTGGCCCTCGTCCACCAGCATTTCGCGCCGGATAACCTTGTCGCGCGTGGTGGAGTTGCCGGAGAAATCAATACGGCGTACAAAAAACTGCTTGCCTTCGTCGACAGAGAGCGACAGGTCCACCTGATCGGTATTCGGAACTGCCTGGGGCTCGGGTTCCACCACAAAGTCGATGAATCCAAACTGGCCATACAGCTTGCGCATGTTCTCGATGCCTTTTTTCAACTTGGCAGTGGAGAAAACTTCGCCTTTGGACATCCCGAACAAGGGCGTCATCAGAGCGTCCGGAGTCTTGAAGAATTTCACGCCGGTGAAAGTGATGTTGTTCAGGTGATACTTGCGGCCCTCCTCAATGTCCAACTTAATGTCGGCGCGAGTGCCAATCTTGTTGGGATGGATGAGCCAGATGTGCGTGCCGGCGCCGCCGACTTGACGCATGGTAACCGTGGCGTCGGCGACGTGAGCCATGAAGTATCCGTGTTCCTGATAGAAAACCTGAACGCGCTGTTTGTCCTCATCGAGCTTGGTGGAATCGTAAGTCCGGTCGAATAGATTTTCAAACAGGATGGAGTACGGAATACCGAGAGGATGCAGGTTCTTCATCGCGCGGATAACGTCCTTACTGCTAAAGGCCTTGTTGCCCTCGATGTCGATAACGCCCACCTTGACCGTGGGACCTTCGTCGACTTTGAAGGTCAGCTCGAGCGAAGAAGGAGGCACGCGGCGCAGCTGGGCATCCACTTTGGCGAATTGATGCCCATGCTCGGCCTCCATCTCGATCAGCACGTTCTTGGCATGTTGGACCTTGTTGGGATCGTATTGGGATTCCACCACCAGGCCCACCTTGCGCTCTTTGTAACGGTCCAGAATGTCCGATTGCGTGATGGATTTGTTGCCTTCATACTTGATGGATCGGACAACCGGCCGCTCCACCACAACAAAGCGCAGGATCCAACCTTCCTTGCCTGGCTCGCGCTCGACGCGGAGGTCGTCGAATCGTCCGCTGTTCCAGAGGGAAATGAAATCGCGGTGGAGGGTGTCTTCGTCGTACTTGTCGCCCTTCTTGCTGATGATCAAGGCCAGCAGAGTGTCCTGGCGAACGCGCCGGTTGCCGCGAAATTCGACGGCCTCAATGATATCCTCGGGCGGCTGTCCAGGCTGCGTGGCGCGCGGGGCTTCTGGTTTGGGCTCGGGCACATTCTGAATCTGCTCTTTGGGAGCTTGCGCGGGCGGCGGCTGGACCGGGGCTGTGGGAACGGTCTCGAAGGGACTCGCTGGCCGATTGGGCTGCGGTTGCTGCGGCGCGGGTTGCTGTTGCTGCGGCGGCTGTTGCTGAGCGGCGGGCTGCTGGGCTTGCAAAAAAATAGCCGGGGTGGAAAAGATACTTGAACACAACAGGACCACTCGCAGGCGGCCAGGCCTGTGAAACATCATCTAAGAAGGGTTCCTTTCCACTCTGCGACTAACTTCTCCAGACGTCCATTGCCGAAGCTCGGTTTCAGGGGTAAGCCCGGAATGCGTGAGTCGGAGGTTTCATTTTAGCTGAATGCGCGGGGTTGCGGAAGTCTGTATCCGGCGGGCTACACACCGGGCCATTTAGGCACGGTTTTTGGGGAGCGCGGGGAGGTCTTGAAAAAATGGGCAAAGGCACCGGCTCCCTCATGGTCGCGGTTCGGCTACCGGCGCCTGTCCCCTTGCTTACGCGCGGGGCTACAATTCGGACAAAGCGGCGGACTACCCAGGGTAGCCCTGCGCGTCAGCAAGGGGACCATATTTCACGGATTCTCACGATCGTGGTTCGGTTGCTTCGGATTCTGGCGCAGGCTCCGAATGGGAGTGGTAGTAGGTGTAGCGGCTGTAGAGCTCGCCGCGGCGGGCACCATTGACGATTATGCCGAGGACATTGTTCTGGCACAGCGACTGCATCGCGCGCGTGATGGAATCAATGGTGGTGGCGCCGATGCGAACCACCAGAACAGTGCCGTGACACAACGTGGACAGCAGATTCGCGTCGGCGGCGAACAAAAGCGGCGGGCTGTCCAGAATCACCCAATTGAAAATGCCCGGCAAGAAATCGAGCATTTGTTTGACTTCCTTCAGATTGAGCAGCTCGAGTGGATTGATGACCGCTTCTCCAGCGGGCATGATGTAGAGATTGGTGTCGCCGACTCTGCGGATGGCCTGATGCAGCGCGACCTTGCCTTGCAGATAGTCGGTAATGCCCGGGCCGCGATCGGTCTGCAGCAGACTGTGTACGATGGGACGCCGAAAATCGAAGTCGCACAAGAGCGTGAGATTGCCGGATAGCTGGGCTTCGGCGAGGGCCAGATTGATAGCGGCAAATGATTTTCCTTCCGCCGGTGACGGGCTGGTGACAACGGCCGTGTGGATGGGTTGCAGGCTCTGCATGTGATTGAGCTTGGTGCGGAGCGTGCGGAACTCCTCAGTAGCGGCTTCATTAGGGTGAAGCGCGTCTATGACCAGCGCTTCGGGCGCGGGGTTGTAGGGAATGGTCCGGACCAGCTCCAGCAGGCCTGGGATGGATGCGGCAGCCACCGCTTGGCCGGCGCGCGGGTCGCCGATACTTGGAGCCAGCACTCCGTACTGCCCGGCGCGCCGCAGCGCGTCATGAACTCGGCTCATATCGAGATTGCCTCACATTCCACATTCATAGTTTCATGGCGAAATAATAAACCACGGAGCTGGACATTATAATCACGCCCACGAGACACGCGGTAGACCATGCCAGCCAGGCCAGACGCTTTCTGCGCCTCACGATCAAGTCGTTCTCGAGAAGTGGAATGCTGCCCAGCACCGGAAGCTGAGTATAGGCCCGCACATCCTTCAGACTCTTGAGCGCGGTGTCCTTCACTTCCCATGCCCCGGCCAAACACAGGCCGGCCACCAAGCCGATGCCTGTTCCGATGGCGATGATGAGGGGCCGCTTGGGCTGTGTCGGGATCTGCGGAATGGAGGGCGGATCCAATTGCTCCAGCCGCTCTCCCTGCTGGCGGTTCTCGAGAGCAGTGGACAGCGCGGAGGCGTTCAACCGGCGGTCCAGATCCTCATAATCCCTTCTCGCCAGATCGCGCTCGCGGATTAGCTGATCGTACTCCTTGATGCCCACCGGCACGCTTTCGATGCGGGACTGATAGATCCGGATGGTCTTCTCCAGTTCTACGGACTGTTTTTTGTAATCCTCCATCTCCAGATCCTTGGCCTGAATCAATCCCTGAACGCGCTCGATGGCAACGTCCAGGTCGCGTTGTTCTTTCAGCGTCTGGGTATTGGGCACGCGTGCGGCGGTGGCATCCGGTTTCTTGGCTTCTTCCTGCTTGACAATTACCTCACGCTGCCTTTTGGCGGCGGCCAGCATGGTAACCAGGTGTTGCACGTCCGGATGCCCCTCCTTATAGCGCTCCCGCGCGGTGGCGAGCGAATTCTCGTACTGCTCGATCTCACGGTCCTTCTCCGCCAGCTTCTCGTTCTTCTGCTGTTGCGCCTGATCCTGCGAATTAGGATCCTTCAGGGAAGAAAGTTGTTCGCGAAATATACGCAGTTGGTTCTCGTCGAGCAGCTTCTCCTGATTCACGCGGTTCATGGAGGTATTCAGCGTGAGCATTTGCGCCTGCATGGCGTTCAAGCCCTGATAATTGGATTGCTGCTCTTCGGGCAGGCGTCCCATGTTCTGAGTTCGGAAGACGCTCAGCTTTTGCTCGATATCATCCAATTTCTTCTTGGCCGAGTCCCATTGGTCGCGGAGGAACTGCGTGGTGGAGACCGTTTGCTCGGAGACTTCCCGGACGTTCTCTTCCAGGAATCGCGCCACCAGATCGGTGGTGACTTTTTGCGCGATGAAGCGGTTGTTGTAGGCGAATCCGATCTGGAAAGCCGGATACTGATTCCGGTCGCTCCTTTGCGCGTTGGCGGTCTCGAGCAGTGGGCAGCACTTGATGTCGTCCCGCCGCATGTTTTCGATCACATCGTCCAACGGCAGCCGCTCCCGCTCCTTTTTGTAAAGGTTGTGGGTGTTGATGATGTTGGTAAGAGTGGCGCGGTCGAGAATAAGCTGGATCAGCGAATTGACGCGGCCCTGAACGTCCATATTGACGTTGGCGGGAACGAAGTTTTCCGGGACCTGCGGCGGCACCACGCGAATGGTAGCAGTGGAGAGGTAGGTGTCGGGCCAAAGAAACGCCACTACCACCGACAGCACGAAAGCTCCGAACAGTGGACCGAAAATCCACCCCTTGTGCCGACGCATAATGTCGATGTAATCCTCAACGTCCAGCTGGCGGCGCGCGATTGTGGGCGATTCCTGGGGTTGCATGGGTTGCCTCAGTAGTGTTGCTTCAAGATCTAATGAACGATGATCTTGTCTCCATTTTCAAGATAGATATTCTGTTCCATATGTTTCGCCCGGGTAACCTCGTTGTAATTAAAGTTGTAGACCTTGTCGCCCCGCAGAATCTTGATTTTCTTGGTATTGGCGAATTCGTGAAAACCGCCGGCATTGCTCAGTGCTTCGAGCACCGTGGTTGGAGTCGCCAGCGGGAACGAGCCCTGGCGCGAGACTTCTCCGATGATGTAGTATTTCTTGCTGCGAACTTCGGTGACGAACACCGTCACGTCGGGATTGTTGATGAATTTCGTGAGCTGTTCGGTGAGGGTTTTGGTTAATTCGATGGGCGTTACGCCCGAGGCCTGCACCTCGCCCACCAGCGGCATGGTGATCTTCCCATCCGGACGAACTGCGACGGGCATGGTGAAATCGTTCTCGCGCCAAACCTTGATAAACAGGATGTCTTCCGGACCAATCAAATATTTGTTTGGATCCACCGCGGCGCCGACGGTATCCACGACTCGCGCAACTGGATTCGTTGGCACGGCGCTTCGCAGGTCAGCGGGGGCCTGGCTGGTTTGACCACTGGACGGCGCGCAGACGATGGTTAGGCTGGACACTGCCAGGGTTAGCGCAATAAAATCAGCCTTCACCGTATACATTGCTCTTGATGGTCTCCAGCAAAAACCATCGAGCGATGATCCGAGTGTTCCAGCAGCGCTGAGCCTAGCGGAAACATTTATTGTACAACGGCAATATTGGGTGGTGGGCCAGTCAAACGGGCGCGGTTAACAACCGCGCGCAGGATGGCATCCTGCCCCACAACCCGTTATGCTGGTTTTCGATGCGATACTTTCTTGCGAAAACCGACCCGGAAACTTATGCCGTGGACCAACTCGCCAAGGAAAAGAAAACCGTCTGGGACGGAGTGACCAACCCGCAGGCAGTTCGCGCCATACGCGAGATGCGGCCGGCCGATCGAGTACTCATCTATCACAGCGGCGGGCAGGCAGCCATCGTCGGACTGGCGAAAGCAACCTCTGAGCCGCGGCCCGATCCTAAGAATCCGAAGTCAGCCGTGGTGGAGCTCGAATTTCTGCGCCGGATCGATCCGCCGGTAACGCTGGCCACGATCAAGCAATCGCATTTATTCGATGACTGGGCGCTGGTGCGGCAGGGAAGATTGTCCACCATGGCCGTGCCGGATGAGTTTATCGAGTGGCTGCGGGGGCAGACCTCTGCGAAGATTGATTAGCCGCGAATGAACGCAAATCCTATTTGTATTTTCTGGTCAGGCTTGGATCTGGCTGGAATTTGCCGCCGTTCAGGATTTGGTCCAAGACTTGTTTGGATCTTGAATTCCAGGCCTCTTGTTTTTGAGGCGTTATGTGGTTGTGGTCGGATTCGATCATGGGGATCACTTCGGTGGGGCCGGGAATCTGATTCAGCGCGGTCCAGATGCCGGCCGGTGGACAGGTTGTATCGATGAATCCGATTGCGGCCAGCACTGGTGTCTTGATACGAGGGGCGAAATTGACCGTGTCGAAATACAGGGCCGTTTGCATCACCATAGGATCATCGGACGGCCAGTTCGGATAGCCGGATTTGCGGCCGTGCAGATCACCGTTTGAATCGGCGCCCGAGGGTTCGTTCACGATCACGGCGGTGATCTTGGGATTCAAGCCGGCTGTTACCAGGCTTTGTTGCCCGCCCATGCTGGTGCCGAGAGCGACGATGGTTTTTCCGTCCCAATCGGGCCGGCTCGCAATGTAATCGATGGCGCGCGAATCCCGCAGATACATATTGAGGAAGTAAGACGTTTCCCGCGAGGTATTCCCAATCGCCTGGTAATTGGCGCTTACGCCAGTGGCCTGATTGGGAGGCATGTCGTGGGAGTCCACATCGAACGCTAGCCAGCCTTCCGCCGCACGATCCGTCACGGTCTCTGGATTAAGAGCATAAACGCCCGCGTATTGAAAGATCACGAGTGCTGGGAATTTCCCTTCCTTGGAAGGCTTCGCCAGATAGCCTTGAACGTGCGAGCCGACGCTCGCGAGTTGGACGGTGTAGATTTCCACGCCGGGTTTGGTGGTCTCGGTGGGCGTGAGGACAGGGTTGATGGGGATTTGGCTGAGATCTTTGAGTTTTGAATCCCAGAAGGAATCGAAGTCGGGGGGGCGGGGAACCGAAGGCTGCAGTTTCCACGGAGCGATTGCCGCTCCGAGATGTTTGGGCGAGCCAGGCGCTGCCGCAGGCAGCAACTCTACGTAGAGCATGGCCGGTTCGCTGACGGTGGTTTCGATGGTCGGGCTGCCGGATTGAAGATTCAGCGTGCCGGTTTGAATCACGTCGCGATTGTTTTTTCTGATCTCGTAACTATATGTGCCAGATCCCTCCACGGCCCAGCCGGCGCGCTCGCCGAGTTCGTAGATCCCGGACTTGTGAAACGGAGTGAAGATTATTTGTTGAGCGTGAACTGTGAACGTGCAGGCGAGTGCAAAAGCGACGGACCAGCGAAAGCGGATCATTATGAGAATGAATCGACGAATGCCGAGCCAATAGAATATCATTTTGTCTTGGAGCGGAGCATGAAATATCGAGGGCTTTTGGTGGCGATCTTAACTGTTGTCGCGCTCGGTCAACAGGCGCCCTTGAATTGGACGGCGGCCGACGACCATCGCAATATGCTGGAGCAACTCGGCATCCAGGCGCTTCGCCCGGGGCCGAGCGGCAACGAGAACGCACCGAATCACGCCAATTACGATGAGTCGAAGGCCAATCCCTACCCGGATCTCCCGGATGTCTTGACGCTGAAGAATGGCAAAAAAGTCACCACAGCGAAAATGTGGTGGGATGAGCGCCGGCCTGAGATTGTCGAGGATTTTGAGCGGGAAGTGGTGGGCCGAGTTCCGAAGAACGTGCCGAAAGTGACTTGGACGGTAACTGAAACCGTGAAGGCAACGGCGGGATCCCGAGCGGTGGTGTCGCGGAACTTGACTGGTCACGTGGACAATTCATTGTGCCCGTCCATCAATGTCGATATTCAAATGACGCTGGCGCTGCCGACCGATGCAACTGGCCCGGTCCCTGTGATGATAATGTTCGGACGAGCTGGCTTTCCGCAACCTGCGGGTGCTGTGGATCCGCCCGCGACGGAACAGTTGATCGCCGACGGCTGGGGTTATGCCTATCTCAATCCCGCCAGCATCCAGGCGGACAATGGCGCAGGCTTAACGAAGGGCATCATTGGATTGACGAACCAGGGCCAACCGCGCAAACCGGACGATTGGGGCGCGCTGCGGGCGTGGGGGTGGGGCGCTTCGCGTGCGCTGGATTATCTGAAATCGGACCCAGGCGTGGATGCCAAGCAGATCGGCATTGAAGGCGTTTCGCGGTGGGGCAAAGCCGCGCTTGTGACCATGGCGTTCGATACTCGCTTCGCGCTGGTGCTGGTTGGATCGTCCGGCGAGGGCGGGGCAAAATTGCATCGGCGCAATTTTGGAGAAGCGGTGGAAAATCTCACGGGCTCCGGCGAATACCATTGGATGGCTGGAAATTTCCTGAAGTATGGCGCGGCCGAATCGACTTTTGGCAGCAAGACCGCTGCTGATTTACCGGTGGACGCTCATGAGCTGATCGCATTGTGTGCGCCGCGGTTGACCTTCATCAGCTACGGCGTGCCCGAGAAGGGCGATGCAAAATGGCTGGATCAACAGGGCAGCTATATGGCTACGGTCGCGGCCGGGCCGGTATTCCGGCTGCTGGGGGTGAAGGATCTAGGTGTCTCCGATGACTATCGCACGGCGAAGATGCCGCCGGTGAACGATGGATTGATGGACGGCACACTTGCGTGGCGGCAACATGACGGCGGACATACGGATGGTCCGAACTGGAAGTACTTCATCGTCTGGGCAGATCGATTCGTAAAACACCCGCCTCTGCCGGCGCTGGCTGGCGAGCAGCCAGCCTCAGAACCTGTGCGCCGCGTGGATCCACTTTCTTTGGTCGCGCATCAACGGCTGTCGGATCAGGCGAAGAAGGGCCACGCCGATATTTATTTCGAGGGCGATTCCATAACGCGGCGCTGGGGAGCTGCTGATTATCCCGAGCTACTGGCCAGTTGGAACAAAAACTTCTCCGGTTGGAATGTGGAAGATTTTGGATGGGGCGCGGACAAAACGCAGAACATCCTGTGGCGCCTGCTCAACGGGGAGCTGGATGGGGTGAATCCGAAAGTCATTGTTCTGCTGGCGGGTACGAACAACGTCGGGAATGCGGCTTCACCGGACGGCGATGAAGCGAAGGTTCAGGACATCTCGATCGGCCTGGAAGCGATTGTGCGCGTCATGCGAGAAAAAGCGCCGGACGCCACCATCATCGTCACCGCGATTTTTCCACGCAATGACGCAATGGCAGTGCTGCCGGCTATCGAGAAGATCAACAGCAATCTGTCCAAACTAGCCGATGGAAAAAAAATCCGTTACCTGGATATCAACTCCGCGCTTGCGGACCCCTCTGGCAAGCTGTTCGACGGCATGATGAATCCCGACAAGCTGCATCCCACGGTGAAGGGGTACCAGGTTTGGGCGGATGCTTTGAAGCCCATCTTAACGGAGCTGCTGGGCCCTCCCGCAGTCAGTAATGGGCGCTGAAACTCTCGATCCCGCAGATTGGCCCGCGTTCCGGCGACAGGCGCACCGGATGCTCGATGACATCTTGGAATATCTCGAAAACATTCGGGATCGTCCGGTTTGGCAGCCGATCCCTCCGGATGTTCGCGAGCGTTTCCGTGACGAGCTTCCGGCCGGGCCGTCGGATTTAGCTGAAGTTCACGAAGAATTCACGCGCTACATTTTGCCCTACGCCGCCGGGAACGTGCATCCCGGATTTATGGGATGGGTTCACGGAGCCGGGACGCCGGTGGGGGTAGTGGCGGAAATGCTGGCCGCCGGATTGAACGCGAATCTGGGAGGGCGCGACCACATTCCGATCGAAGTGGAACGGCAGGTGACCGGATGGATGCGGAAACTTTTCGGATTTCCCGAAAGCGCCAGCGGATTGTTCGTTACCGGCGCGTCCATGGCGAATCTTATTGCAGTGCTGGTGGCGCGCGATACGGAACTGGGTTTTGAGACGCGCTGCGCGGGCGTAGAAGTGGGCGGCAAGCGGCTGACGGCCTACGCATCCACGGCGGTTCACGGATGCATCGCGAGGGCGCTGGATATCGCGGGAATTGGAAGCGATGCGCTGCGCCGGATCGCCGTGGATGGCCGCTACCGTATGGATCTTCGGGCGTTGCGCCCGGCTATCTCAGCGGATCGGCGTGATGGCTTCACGCCTTTCTTAGTAGTGGGAACTGCCGGCACGGTGGACACTGGCGCGATCGACGATCTGGATGCGCTGGCTGCCGTGGCGCGTGCCGAGAATTTGTGGTTTCACGTGGACGGCGCATGCGGCGCGTTGGCCATGCTGGCGCCTACGTTGGCGCCGCGGTTGAAAGGCATCGAGCGCGCCGATTCGCTAGCCTTCGATTTTCACAAGTGGGGACAGGTGCCGTACGATGCCGGTTTTGTGCTGGTGCGCGACGCACTATTGCATCGGCAAACATTCGCGACATCGGAGCCTTACTTAAGGCGCGAAGCGCAGGGATTGGCTGCTGGATCACCGTGGCCATGCGATTTCGGGCCGGATCTTTCGCGAGGCTTTCGCGCGCTCAAGACCTGGTTCACGCTCAAGGTGTACGGCGCGGAAGCGTTGGGGGCTTCCATCGCGAAGACCTGCGAGCTAGCGCGGTATCTGGAAAATCTCATTCTTCGGACGCCCGAGTTGGAACTAGCGGCGCCGGTAGAACTGAACATCGTTTGTTTCCGTTACCGCGCGGAAGAGGGGCATCGCGTGAATGCGCGAATCGCGGTGGAGCTGCAGGAATCCGGCGTGGCGGCGCCATCCACGACGGTGATTGGCGGGACGCTTGCGATTCGTGCTGCTATCGTGAATCACCGCACCGAGCCTGCCGACTTAGACGCGCTGGTGGAACGAACGGTGGCGTTGGGGCGCTCATTGACGAATCGTGCTGCGCAGAGCACCGGGTCTGTTAGCGCCGGCGATACCAATTGGGCACCGCGCCTGGCGCGCGAAGCTGCGTTACGCGAGATTGAAGTGCGGATCGCCGCCGAGCCTGAGGCCGTGGACACGCGGCTGGATCGCGCTCGTTTGCTCACTGAGTTGGACCGCACGCTGGAAGCTCGTAACGCCTATCTAGAAATATTGGCGCGCGCGCCAGCGGATCGCGCCGCGCTCAATGATCTGGGTACGCTGCTGTATGCTACCGGCTACCGGACTGCGGCTCGCACGGCATTTAGCGAGGCTGCGGCGCGGCATCCGGAGGATGAGGTGAGCCACGTCAACCTCGCCAACGTGCTTTACCAGAACGGCGAGTACGAAGCGGCGCGCGAGCATTATGAGACGGCTTTGCGCCTGGCGCCGGATTATCCCGAGGCGCACCAGGGAATGTCTTACGTGCTGGCTGAGCTGGGAGATGCGGAACGCGCGATTTTGCATCGCCGCAAGGGTTTCGAACATCGTTCGGTGCAGCCCTTGCCATATCGGGGCGAGGGGGCGCCGGTGTCTGTGTTGCTGCTAATTTCAGCCGCGGGCGGGAACATCCCGACACGAAGTTTCCTGGATGACCGTGTGTTCCAGACCACTGTGGTGGTTCCCGAGTTCTACGATTTTTCGCAGCCGCTGCCGCGCCATCAATTAATATTCAACGCGATCGGCGATGCGGATCTGAACGCTGAGGCGCTCAAGGCTGCTCAATCGCTGGCGGCGCTCAGCGGCGCACCCTTGTTGAACGCGCCTGCGGCGGTGCTGGCTACGGGGCGATCCGACAATGCGCAGCGGCTTCGACGCCTGGCGGGAGTGATCGCGCCGGAAACGGTCACATTGTCACGCGAGGTGCTGAGCTCGCCCGATGCCGAAACTACGCTGGCGCGCCATGGTCTTAAATTTCCGCTGTTGCTACGGACGCCGGGTTTTCACACCGGGCGCCATTTTGTGCGCGTGGAGCGCATGGGAGCGCTGGCCGATGCCGTGGCTTCGCTGCCCGGCTCTGAGTTGACCGCTATCCAGTATCTGGATTCGCGAGGGCCGGACGGCAAGGTTCGAAAATACCGCGTCATGATGATTGATGGCCGCCTTTATCCGCTGCACGTCGCGATTTCGAGCCACTGGAAGATCCACTATTTCACCGCCGAAATGGCCGAACGCGCCGAACATCGCGCCGAGGATGCGGAGTTTCTGGAAAACATGCCGGCGGTGTTAGGGGCTCGCGCAATGGCCGCGCTGGAACAGATTCAAAGCGCGCTCAATCTGGATTATGCGGGCATCGATTTCGGCTTAAGCCCGGCGGGCGATTTATTGCTGTTTGAAGCCAATGCCACTATGGTTGTGAATCCACCGGAGCCGGATGAACGCTGGGCCTACCGGCGTCCGGCAGTGGAGCGGATTTTCGGGGCCGTCCGGCAGATGCTGTTGGGGAAGGCCATTGGCCGCGAATGAACGCGAATGAACGCGGATAAGAAATTATTTGGCTTGGTCTTGGATCAGCTTCTCGGCTAGCGCGATTTTCTGGGCTGTGTCACGGATCAAAATGGCGCTCGGTGCGCTGTTGCCGAATGCGCTTCGAATATTGAAGGTTTGTCGGATTCGCGCAGCAGTTTCATGCACATTTTCTGACGTAGAGGTGGATGCCGGGTAAAACACTTTCACGAAGTCGTCACTGGTGGGCGAGAAACGATACTCGTTGGTGCTGGGGCGGGCGGCGATTGTCGACGCCGCGTCCAAATTCTCGAAGATCCACTTGGCCAAAGCGATCCGATCTTCGGTCCCGCGTACCGCTACGGCTCGCGAGGCGTTATATGTGAACGCGTAACGCAGATCGCTGATGCTGCGAACCACCGTGACTACTTCCTGAAAATCCCGGACGGTTTTGGTGTTGGGTAGGTAGAATACACGCACAAGATTGTCCGGCTGCTGGTTCATGCGGAATTCGGGCGAGGTCGGAGTCGCCGGTTGGATACCGGGTTTGTCCATTGCGTCGAAGAGAAATTCCGCTACATTCACCTGCTCCGCTGTACCGCGGACGACAGCGGCACGGAGATCGTTGTAAGTGAACATCCAGCGAATGTTTGCGAGCGAGCGGACGGCGGTGACAATTTCCTGCACGCCCTGCGGCACTTCTGGGTTGGTCAGATAAAACACCCGGACCAGGTCGTCCGAGGTGTCGGATGTCCGATATTCGTGCTTGGCGCCCTTCTTGTCCAGTCGAATGCTGGTAGGTTTGTCCAGATTAGTGAACAGCCATTCTGCTAGCGCGACTTGGCCGGCTGTTCCCTGAAGCGACAGGGATTTTTCCGTAGCGTCGACATTCGCCTGCGGAATCTCGGAAATGGCTTGGACTACAGTCGCGATCTCCTGAAAATTCTGTGCGGAGTTGGTCGCGGTGAAATGGAGCAATCGATCCGTCTGTTGAGCAAGCGCGGATGAAGCAAATAAAGCAGCGATGGTTAACCCAGCAGCAGTGATCTGCATCGAGGACCCTCCCTGCCTAGCTTGACGCGTCCATCCCGCCAAGCGTGTAGCCGGTTCAGCGCGCCCCGACCGCGGCCCCAGCCCGCCAATAAGATTCAGCCAGGCATTCTGTAATCTCTTTGGCCAGCATTTGGACCTGAGGCTCCACGAAGAGATTCTCATGATGTCCTGAGATCTCTCGTATCTCGGCTCCTTCGCCGCATAGTTGGCCCCATGCATCATTCGGGGGCCGGGAAGCATCCGGCGATTCCACGGCTTGGAACAAGGTCACTCGCCCAGGATAAAATTGCGGGACATAGCGTCGAGCGGCGAACCAATTGATATCGCCCGGCTCCAGCAGAAACGCAGGTATGGGTTGATCGAGCGCATCCAGCAGCGAGTAGATGCTTCTTAACCCTCGCGCGCGCAGTTTTCCCCATCCATAGCTGAGGCCCTTCGGGCCAAGTAGTTCGTTCAGGTGTCTCCGCATCGGCTCTAGCCATGGGCGGGGAACGTTCAAAGAGGGACTGGCATCGCCGGCCTCGGCGGCAGGCGTCATTTTTCGATTGTCGATCATTCCCACCATTCCCAACTGCTGGCCTTCGGAGTGTAATTGCCTCGCCATTTCGAAAGCGATCAGCCCACCGAAGGAGAATCCCAGAAGGTGATAGGGGCCGCTGGGTTGAAGAGCGCGTACTTCTCTCAAGTAGTATGACGCCAAGTCTTCCAGGCGAGTGAGAGCGATTCTTTCACCGAGCAAAGCCTGGGATTGGATGCCGTAGACACTCAGCTGCGGATCCAGGTAGTTCACCAGTTTGTGGAAACGGCTCACCTTGCCCTCCACACCGTGGATCAGGAACAAGGGCTCTCCCTCGCCGGGGTTTCGAAGCGGAACAACTGACGGCACAGCCATTGAGTAGCCGCGGCTCGAGCTTTCGAATGCCGGTCTGGCGGGATCCGCCAAGACCGGTTCCGGCGCCTCGAAATCTCCGGCTTTCGACCGCCGGTCAGCAAACGTGGTGTTCCGAATGCGGCTGGACACTCTGGCGAGGATGCCGCGGTCCGGCCAAGGTAACTGCAGAAGCTCCTGCACCAGTTCCGGATCCTCCCAGGGCACATCCTGGAAGCTGGAGCCCAGCAGTTCGTGCTCTGAATCCCAGTGCCACGCTTGAGGGAAGTACGCAATCGTATCGTTCCGGGTTATGGTCGGGGTCTCGCGCCATGGCGCGCCGGTGAGTTGTCGCCAGAGCGCTTCTGCCAGGTCTTGTCCGGTTCCGAGCTGGAGGTGGCAAAGCGGAGTGCATCGGGGGTTCATTTCGATGAGATATGCGTCGCCGCTGCCCTCCTCAATCACAAAATCCAAACCGAAGAATCCCGACAAACCCAAGCGCTTGGCGATTCGTTCGGCGGCGAATTCCATTTCGGGGTGTTCGACCAGACGCACTACCGTGGCGGATCCCGTGTCTCCTTGAGCTTGGACCACTTCGACGTAGATGGCCGCCAGCACTTTTCCTTCCCAGCAGCAGACCGCGCAATTCGCCGGATTCCCCGGAATATAAGATTGAGCAATCACGTTGGAGCGCGAGTGTTTCCACCAGGTCCGCAGCCAGAACGCATCACGGTCCACCATCAGCCGCTTTACGGCACGGGTGGCGCTCAGAGGTTTCATTAGCGCGCTGCGGGAGTGTTCCAGCTCACTCAGGTCGCTCGAAATCCGGACGCCATGTCCGCCCCAGCTTCCATCCGCTTTTACTACCCACGGCGGCGCTTGCCGCGCGGGCAAAGACTTGATATCGTCGCCTGAGCGGATGGCGCTGGTTTCCGGTACACGAATTCCCTCTTCTCGGGCGGCCTCAAGAAGGTCGAGGCGATTAGAAACAATAGGATAGCTCGCGGGCGAACCTAGCGAGCGTTGAATCAGGGCCGACAGGGCCCCTCCGGATGCGCCCGGGCCGGCGGCGTATAATTCATGCAGATGCTGAACGGCCCGGTCGTCGCAAGGAACCACTAATTGAGGCTTATATTCACCGATCGCGGTTTCGAGTGAACTTAGCGGATGAAGCGCTCTATAGGGGAACGTTTTCCGGACCGATGAAGTCTTCAGTAGGGGATGGCCGCGCGAGGGGCAAACGGCCGCTACATCGCATCCAGCACGGCTAAAAGCCATTGCCAAACGCGAGGCGCAGGCCCACCACGTCGTGTTTGTGAGCAGAATTTTTGGAAACAAGCTTTCTAAAATCGTACCGTTCAACGGACTAAATAGCAATGGAACTTCCAGCGTTACTATCCCGATTGTGGAGGGTTACTGTCAGTAATGGTACTAATAAAATTCCCTTAGCCGAGCTGAAAGGTTCTCTAAGACATCCGCCATGCTTGATATAGCTATCATCGGCGCCGGCCCCTATGGTCTTTCCATCGCAGCCCACTTAAAGGCTCGGGGCGGCGAATTTCGCATCTTTGGCAGCCCGATGCACACGTGGCTGAACCATATGCCGCAAGGGATGTACCTGAAATCGGAAGGCTTTGCGTCGACGCTCTACGATCCGGAGTCGGAGTTTACGCTGGCTAACTATTGTCAGCAGAAGGGAATCCAGTACGCTGACATAGGGATTCCCATTAGCTTGGAGACTTTTTCAGGCTACGGCCTGGAATTCCAGAAGAGGCTAGTACCGGAACTCGAAAATAAAACGGTGGTGTCACTGATTCGATCCTCCTCCGGTTTCGAAATCGGCTTGAGCAACGGAGAGACAGCCACCGCACGCAGGGTGGTGGTGGCCGTCGGACTAAGCCACTTCCAATATGTTCCGCCGATTCTTTCGGGCCTGGCGGACGAGTTCGTCACGCACAGCTCCGCACATCGCACGTTTGACCGCTTCCGGGGGCAGAACGTGACCGTGATCGGCGCCGGAGCTTCGGCGGCAGACGTGGCAGCCGCACTGTTGGACGCCGGAGCCAGGGTACAGATCGTCGCTAGAAAGCCCGTATTTCGTTTTCACGATCCGCCCGGGCCAATTCCGCGGCCGATTCTCGATCGAATTCGCTTCCCGATGACGGGTCTTGGCCCCGGTTGGCGTTCGCTGTTCTGTACCGCGGCGCCCCTGGTTTTCCGGCAAATGCCGGAGCGCTTCCGATTGGAGGTGGTGCGGAAGCATCTGGGTCCCGCGGCAGGCTGGGTGGTTAAGGAGCGCGTCGTTGGCCACGCTCAGTTTCACCTGGCGTCGAACATCGCGCAAGCCGCAGTGCGAAACGGTCAGGTGCATATTGAACTTCGACAAGGTGACGGCGGCCGGCAAGTAATCGAGACCGATCATGTGATCGCCGCAACCGGCTACACTGCCGATCTCCGGCGCGTAAGCTTCTTGAATGCTGACATCCTGGCACAAATCCGGTCGGTGGACAACACGCCGGTGTTGTCCTCGAAGTTCGAGTGCTCCGTACCGGGCTTGTATTTTGTCGGCAATCCCTCGGCCAACACTTTCGGGCCGCTGGTGAGGTTTGCATTCGGCGCGCGATTCACCGCGCGGAGGCTGGCCAGGCACCTAACGGGGTAACCGCGAGTCAAACGAGAATACGTGCCAGGAGTTGCCGTCCTTTTCGATGGGAACTGGGCGAACCGGGGCGCCTGTAAATTCTGAAATGGCGCGTTCCCAAAAAGGCAGCGCCGCATGGTTCGACTGCATTACCCGAACCTTCCAGGGCCCGGGAAACTTTCTCCAAATCTCATGGGCGATGGCAGAACCAATTCCTCGCCGCCTGTATCTGCGAAGGACAAAGAATTCCACCATATCCCAGACACTTGATTCCTGCTTCACCAAAACGAATCCGGCCAGTTGGCCGTCCAGCCTGACCAGGAACGGGTAACGATTGGGGTCACTCCAATAGAGCGGCAAGAGTGCGTAGTCGAATCTGCCATCCGGCCCTAGCTCTACGTCGTGAAACTCGCTGAAATCGTGCGCGTACAACTGCAGCAAGTTCGCCACGATCGGCATTTGGTCCGCGGTAGCGGGGATAACCTTGATTTGCCCGGTGCGAGACATGTCTCCAGCTAGGATAGCTCATGTTGACATCCGACCCAAGAGGGTGTATGCTCATGTCGGATGCCTTCCCAAAGAACTGAACTGCTGCAGGGTACGTTGGATCTATTGATTTTGCGGACGCTGGTACTAGGAGCGCGTCACGGACAGGGAATTGCGCGGTCGATCCAGCAACAATCCGAGGATGTTTTTCTGGTGGATCACGGCTCGTTGTATCTGGCGCTGCAACGTCTGGAAAGCAGAGGCTGGGTCAAGGCAGCGTGGGGGATCTCGGAAAACAATCGCAGGGCACGATTTTACACGCTGACGTCAAAAGGCAAGAATCAACTCACGCGAAAGACCGACCAATGGCGACGCGTGGCGAATGCGATTGGCCGGATTCTCGCACCGGGCGAGGCAGAGGGGTAAGCGATGTTCTGGCGTAAAAAACGTCCGTGGAGCGATTTCGCTGAAGAGGTGCAGTCGCATTTGGCGCATGAGGCCGATCAGCTTCAGGAAACGGGCGTGCGGCCCGGGAATGCCGGAACCGCGGCTCGTTTGGCGTTCGGAAACGCCACATCGATCCAGGAAGAAGTCTACAAGCGCAGCCGGTTTTGGTGGTGGGATCAAATCTCGGGCGATCTTCGCCATGCGTTGCGCTTGTTCTGGCGCCGGCCAGGCTTCAGCGCAGTGGTGGTATTGACGCTCGCGCTCGGTATCGGAGCGAACAGCGCCATTTTCAGCGTGATTGACGCCGTGCTGTTGCGGCCGCTTCCTTACCGCGCGCCGAATCGCTTGGCGATGCTGTGGTCCGAGGATTCCACGCACGGTCTGAAGGAGGGTCGCGTCTCACTGCTCAACTTCGCCGATTGGAAAAGCCGCAGCCACATCTTTGAGGATATGACGGTTTTTATCGGCCAGACATTTCTGTTGGGCAACAATGACGGTCCTCCGGAGCGGCTGCGCGAGGCGCGCGTTCCCACGAGCTTCTTTCCCCTGCTGGGCGTTGAGCCGATACTCGGGCGCCTTTTCACCGCAGATGAAGAACGGCGCTGGGAAGGCGTGGCTCTTCTGAGCTACGGATTGTGGCAGCGGCGTTTCGGAGGCTCTCCAAACGTACTGGGAGCCGATATTGTGAAGGACGGCCGCAAGTCGCGCATCATCGGCGTAATGCCGTCATCGTTTCAATTTCCGTTTCCAGATACTCAGGTGTGGGAGCCGATCACTACGCATCCGTATTGGGCGGAGCGGGATCGCACGGACCAGCGCACGGCTTCTAATTGGTACGTACTGGGGCGGATCCGCGCAGGAGCAACGTGGAAAGAAGCGCAGAGCGAAATGAGCGGCATCGGCCGCGAACTTCAAGCGCAGTATCCGGAGAACAGAAATCGGCCCGAGATCAGCGTGATTCCGCTTCTCGATCAGACTACCGGACGCGTGCAATTGTCGCTCGCAGTGCTGTTCGGCTCGGTATTCCTGATGCTGCTGATTGCGTGCATTAACGTCGCGAATCTGCTGCTCGCGAGTGGATCGGCCCGCGAGCGCGAGTTTTCCGTCCGAAGGGCGCTAGGCGCGGGTCGTGGGCGATTGGCCGCGCAGCTTTTGACTGAGAGCCTGGTGCTATCCGTCGCCGGCGGAGCATTGGGATTGGCGCTGGCCGCTGCCGCGTTGAAAGCTCTGATCGCATTTGCTCCCTCAGGCATTCCGCGCCTGGCGGAAGCGCGGATCGATCCACAGGTTTTGCTCTTCACGCTGGGCGTGTCCGTTTTTTCCGCAATCGTCTCCGGGCTATGGCCGGCGCTGCGCAATGGCACCATGCTGGCTCGAAGCCGGCAGTGGACTACGGTGGCGAATCGAGGCGTTCGGAACATGCTGGTGGTCGGCGAGTTTTCGATCGCGCTGGTGCTTTTGGCTGCCGCCGGTCTGATGGTGCGTAGCTTCCTGCTGCTCCAGACTGTGGATCCCGGATTCCGTCCGGAGAAGCTGTTGGTCATGCGGATCGATCTGCATGTGGGAAGAACCTCAGCGCAGCAAATTCAGTACTTCCGCGACGCCATCGAGCGCGTCCAGACAATTCCGGGTGTCGTATCCGCCGGCGCGATTTCCGGTTTCTTGCGATCCGATCCGGAAGACGCGGTGCAGATTGAAGGACGGGTCCCGCAGCAACCGGGCCCTTGTGACGATCTGATTGCAGGACCGTTCTTCCAGACCGCAAGTATTCCGTTGCTGAAAGGCCGTTTCTTTTCGGATCAAGATGGACCCAACGCGCCGGCCGTCGCGATCGTCAACGAAATGATGGCCAAAACTTACTGGGCAGGCGAAGACGCGATCGGCAAGCGATTCCGCTTCCCCGGGGGACAATCCAGCCCGTGGACCACTGTGGTCGGCATCACTGGCGACATGCATCGCCAGGGCCTCGAAAAGCAAGTGGTGCCGCAGGTCTTTCGTCCGGATGCGCAGCAATCGGAAGATATGCTGGAGGTGATCGTGCGTACGGCGGGAGATCCTCGAGCGATCGCGCCGGCTGTGCAGAGTGAAATCCAATCGCTCGACAAGAGTGTCGCCAAGTTCCAAGTGACCACGGTGGAGCAGCAGCTTGGCCAAGAAACGGCGGAGCGGCGTTTTCAAACGTCGCTGATCGGGCTGTTTTCGCTGGCTGCTTTGGTTCTGTCCGCGATTGGCATCTATGGTTTGATGCACTATTTCGTGGTACAGCGCACCAACGAAATCGGAGTGCGGATGGCGCTGGGAGCGCGCTACGGAAATGTGCTGGTGCTGGTTTTGCGGCAAGGAATGCTACTCGCGGGAGTTGGCATTGTGATTGGGATTCTCGGCGCGCTGGCACTCACGCGGCTGCTTTCCGGCTTGCTATTTGGAGTGACGCCCACCGACCCGGTTACGTTCGCCGCGACGCCTGCCATACTGCTGGGAGTCGCAGTGTTGGCCTGCTGGATCCCGGCGCGAAGGGCCGCGGGGATTGACCCGGTGCGGGCATTGCGGCAAGATTAACCGTGGATGAACCTCATTGAGGGTAGCGTGATTACCGTGCGGGGTAGCGGAGTTCTGATTTCTTTTTGCGCCGCACTACTCGCCCAACAGGCGATTGGACCGCCCGCGTTTGAAGTCGCATCTATTAGGCCCAGCCTGGACCCTTCCAGCGGCGGTGGCATCTATGAAAGCACGGGCCGTATCAGCGCGAAGAATGTAACGCTGAGGCGCTGCGTGCGTGGTGCTTACGACGTACCGGAACCCCAAGTCATTGGTGGGCCGAAGTGGGTGGATCAGGATCGTTACTACATCGAAGCCACGGCGGCCGAGCCGGCCGTTGGTCATGAATTGATGCGGATGCTCCAGACCCTGCTCGCCGATCGGTTCAAGCTGGTGCTTCACCGGGAGCGGAGGACCGTTCCCGGCTACAGGCTGGTGCTGGGGAAGGGCGGGCTAAAAGCGCAGGCCTCCGCTCCCGATAGCGGCAGCGCCGGCAATTCACGGCGAGGACGCATCGAGGCAAAAGGATATTCCATGGCTCAGCTTTCACTCAAGCTGGCGGAAGCGCTCAAGCAACCGGTGCTGGACGCAACGGGTGTCGCGGGGAAATTTGATTTCAAGCTGGAGTGGACGCCGGATGATATGCAAGCGAAGCCGCCATCGGCCGACCAGCGCGCGGGCAACGCGCTTGAGGCCGGTGCTGCTCCTTCGATTTTTGAAGCATTGCAGGAGCAACTCGGGCTGAAGCTGGAATCGGGCAAGTTTCCGGCCGAAGTATTGGTGATTGATTCCGCGGAGAAACCCTCCGAAAACTGACACCAACCACGGCTAAGAAGCTAATGCCGGTTCACTATCTTCGCCGGCAGTGAAATAGGCACAATCCGGGTGATGGAACACCAGGGCGCTGACGCTAGCTTCCGGGTCCATCATCATGCCTTCGGTGAGATGCACGCCGATTTCGTCCGGGTTGATCAGCTTCCAGATGCCTTGCTGATCGTCCAGGTTGGGACAGGCTGGATATCCGAAGCTGTAGCGCTTGCCGCGGTAGCGCGACGTGAAACGCTCGTGCATGGTCATGGTCGGAGGATCGGGGAAACCCCAGTCCTCGCGTAGACGGCGATGCAACCATTCAGAGCAGCCTTCGGCAGTTTCGATGGCGAGAGCCTGCAGCGCGTGCGCTTTGAAAAATTCGCCTGCCTGCTTGGCCTGCTCGGATCGCTCGCGTACTTGAGCGCCCGCCGTGACGACGAATAGCGCCAGATGATCGCGGCGGCCTTCGTCGGCGTCCAGAATGTAATCGCTGAGGCACAGGCCATCCGCGCGCGGCTGGCGTCCGAAGCGGAAAGTATGAATGGGGCTCTGGCCGCCGGGCGAGAACAGGTGAATGGAATTCCCGTCGCGCTCGGCATCGAAAAATTGCCACACCGCTCTAGCTTTCATGAAGCGCGCGGCTTCTGTCTTCACTTCCTCGACGTCATGGAAGAGCTTTAACGCTTTCGGATCGCGCTCCGCTAGCAGCTTTTCGAAATTGCCCTTGAATCCAAGATGGCGGCCGTAGAGCATGAACGGATTGATGTAGCTCCAGACCTCGGCCAGATTCGGGACGTCGCGGAGGCGCCTGTCTAAGTACGGCGCGGCAGGCGTGGGGATATCGGACCGAACCTTCTTGCTCCGCGCCTCGGGGCTGGGGGCTTGGGGCTGGGGGCTGGGAGCGACCGTTGGTTCGCCTTCACCGAAAATATGGGACGCCAGGACTTGTTCGCGCGTCGCTGGGTCCATGATTTCGTTTAGTAGGCGCAGGCCGGTCATGGCGTCTTTCGCGTAAAACGTTGGCGCTGAATAGCTGGGACCGATTTTCGTTTTCGTGAATTTTTCGGAGAGCGCCGCGCCGCCTACCAGCAGCGGGACGCTCACGCCGTTATCTTTCAAATCGCCGCCGGTGATCACCATCTGGTGCGCGCTTTTTACCAGGAGGCCCGAGAGTCCAATGGCGTCCGGATGATGCTCGCGGAAGGCCTTGATCAGATCCTCTGGCGGGACCTTGATTCCCAGGTTGATCACCGTGTAGCCGTTATTGCTGAGGATGATCTCGACCAGGTTTTTTCCGATGTCGTGAACATCGCCCTTCACCGTCGCGAGAATGATTTTGCCGCGCGCGGAAGTATCGCTCTTCTCCATGAACTGCTCGAGATGCCCCACGCCCGTTTTCATGGCCTCGGCCGATTGCAGCACTTCGGCGACAATCAGCTCGTTGTTGTTGAACAAGCGGCCGACCTCGGACATCCCGGCCATCAATGGGCCGTTGATGATGTCGAGCGGGGCTGCGCCTTCCGCGCGTTTGCGGTCGAGGTCGGAAACCAGACCGTCCTTGGTGCCTTCAATAATGTAATTCGCCAGGCGCTCGTCAAGCGGAAGATCGGCGGCCTTTTTCTTTTCTTTCTTGCCGGCTCGACGGAAATATTCGGCGATGGCGGCGATGTGGAACTGATTGACGGCCATCTTTTGCTCGCGAGATTGCTCGCGCCAGTCTTCGGGAGCGGTCTTCAGATCGTCCGCGTTGGGATGATCAGCGGGGACCTCGGCTGGCGGCGTGTTGAATAGCAGGCTTTCAGCCAGACGGCGCTCCTCCACCGGAATTGAGGCGAAGCGCTCCAGCTTTTCCGCATTGACGATGGCGAGATCGAGCCCGGCCTTGGTGGAGTAATACAGGAAAACCGAGTTGACAACTTCGCGCGCCGACGCTGGAAGGCCGAAGGAGATATTCGACACACCGAGAACAGTTTTGACGAACGGAATCTTCTCTTTGATTAATCGAATGGCCTCGATGGTCTCCACCGCGCCGCCAATGTAGTTTTCGTCGCCGGTGGCGCACGGGAAAACCAGCGGATCGATGATGATGTCTTCGGGCGGGATGCCGTATTTTTCGGACAACAGCTTCACCGACCGCTCGGCTACGGCCAGCTTGCGCTCGCGTGTGAAGGCTTGAGCCTGCAGTTTGTCTTCGTCGATGGTTCCGCAGATCACGGACGCGCCATAGGCCTTGACGAGCGGGCAGATCAGCTCGAATTTTTCCTCACCGTCTTCGAGATTGATGGAATTGATGATCGACTTGCCCTGGCAATAGGTGAGCGCCAGCTCGATGCCCTTTGGATCGGTGGTGTCGATCATGATGGGCGCCTTGATTTTGCGGATCAGCTTTTCGTAGAAGGGAGGGATGTCCTTCATCTCATCGCGGTCACTGGATTGCAGGCACACATCCACCACGTGCGCGCCGTTCTTGATCTGCCAGCGCGCAATTTCTGTGGCTTCTTCCCACTTCTCTTCAGCGATCATGTTTTTGAAGAGACGCGAGCCGATGACGTTGGTGCGCTCGCCGACGATGAGCGGGCGATTGCTGTCCTCGGCTTCCACCAATTCTTTATTCGAATAATAGGCGCGGTGGGAGGACGCCTGCATGGGGCGCGGCCGTTTTCCCGCTGCCATTTCCGCGATGGCTTTGATGTGCGCGGGCGTAGTGCCGCAACAGCCGCCCACGAGATTGAGCCAGCCATGATCGATAAATTTTTCAAGTTGCGCGGCGAGGGAATCCGGCGTCTCTCCGAACTTGCCGTCGGCATTTGGAAGGCCGGCGTTGGGATAACAGGAAACGCGGAAGCGGGACATTTCATGCAAGCTGCGGATGTGATCCGTCATCAGATCCGGGCCGGTGGCGCAATTCATTCCGATGGCCAACAGGTCGTTATTGGCGATAGAAGCATACA
>JBEKJJ010000064.1:0-31376 GCA_050011295.1 Bryobacteraceae bacterium | reverse complement strand
AACGCTACCAGTGCATCGGGTTCCAAAAGGGCTAGGGCAATCGAACCGTGAAACAAAACGTCGTGTGAGAGTTCATCCCAACGCTTGCCGGGGAGTTCTTTTCGGAGATGGATTCCGTCATCGCATTCATCGTGAGTCGAAACGAGTCCATGGAAAGGCTGCGGCGGAAATGCAGCGGTCAGCATGTTCCGAAACTCCTCAGGGCTGGGTGTTGGTGCCACAATCAAATGCTAACCCGAGGTGCGATGAGTGGCGGATGAACGACACGGACCACCTAGGTGTACGATATTGCGGGTGCCCGGTGTCATGACCGTGAAGGACAGGGGATTTTGAGTCCCGTGCATCTTGCCAGTTCCGTCAGCTAGCTGGATCGAACGGCGTTGAATGGAGGCGCTACAAACGGAAAGCTCGGGCGGCTGGTGGGATTTGTACCCGGTGCTTCCAGCATTAAGACGGACTCGAATGGAGGCGCTACAGCGGTCGGCTAAAGCCGGGGATGGAGTTGGTTCATTGGAGGGTGCGGAGGGGTTGAGCGGGGCTATGCTCGGGATTCTTGGCCTTCCCTACCCTGCTCGGGACGCTTGGGTTCTGGTGCGCTCGGAAGCAATGGGAAGCAATACATTAGGCGTAACCAGTGCAATGGGTGTAATAGGCGCATTGATTCTACGCAACTTCGTCATTCCAGGAATGCTTGGAGGGTCCGAATCCCACCCTCACCGCCAGATTAGAATTAGTAACTTGCAGGGAATTACATGTCTTCGCGTGCAATGGCGTGCAACGTGTCATGATCGTTGCAAGTCAATATGGCGCTCAAACTCTACCGCAGGCACCGCACTGAGTGCGAAGGCGGGCATCCTGAGGACATGCGATCAGGCGAATTCGAGGAGGGGCGCCGAGGCTGGAAGAAATGCGCTTGCCTCATTCATGTGTCGGGGACACTCGGCCGAAAATTCAACCGCAAGCAGACGAGCACCAATTGGGACGAAGCAAAGGCTCTTGTAGCGGCATGGAAAGCGGCTGATTCCTGGGATAGCAAGCCCGTCGTTCAGCCCCTGCCGAAACCGCGAGAAGAAACGGAGCGGCAACCCGTCCCGATTTCCGATGCTGTCAAGGTTTTCCTTAGCAACAGAGAAGGGGCCAGGATTGCGTCCGCGACATTGCGCAAATACAAGACGTTCACGAAGCAGCTCACGATCTTCACTGACTCGCGCGGCTACGTGATGCTCGACCAGTTCACAGCCAGCGACATAGATGTTTTTACAGCGACTGGAAGCTCGGCGCACGCGCTAAGGGCAAACGGCTAGGCACGCTGCGGGCATTTTTCGGCTTCTGCACAAACCGCAAATGGCTTCAGGAAAATCCCATCAGCGACGACATCAAGCCGCCGATAGGTGCTAACCGCGTCGCCAACAAAGCGCCATTCACTGACGACGAGCTAGCACGCATTATCGACGCCTGCGACAGGTTGGGTGAAGTTGCCTGGAGCAACTGGCGCGAGCAGGGCGCTTGGACCGGCGAGGACTTGAAGGACTTCATCTGGGTAATGGTCTACACCGGCCTGCGTATCTCGGACGTAGGTTTGTTCCGCATCGACCGTCTCAAAGGTAACGAGGTTTTTCTGCGGGCGAAAAAGAATGGCGGCGAGGTCTTCGCCTTCACAACTACGACAAGAGCGGACCTTTCTGGTTTCCGGTATTAGATCGCTCCGTAACGGATGTTCGCATCTTTGGCGCCACCTAAATGACTATTGAGTATTTCGACTATCTGCCGAATGCTTCCAGGCTCGGGTGAGCTTCGGACATCATCGCTAAGCCAGATGCAAGGTGAGCTCTGTCAGGGGCTCGACTACTATCTGTGAATGTCGGGCTTCCGCGCGACGTAGAGCGGAGGGTCGTACGGTGCACACCGGGATCTGGGAGAAGCCGTTGCGTGCCCGCAGTCGGGTTTCCATTAGGTGAAAATTACATTAAGGCGCTTGCGCTTCTCAGGAAATTAGTTTACGATTTAGCTGCGTGACACAGATATTCCAATTCGGGACCGAACTCAAAGGTACGCGAAGGCGCATGAATCGTTATGCGCGCGAGGTGACCTGACCGTCTTGGAATAACATTTCGTCAAGAAGAGGGCGGCCACCAAGAATGGCCGCCCTCTTTTTTTGTTTTGTTGGTAATTCTGAGACATCTTTGTCTAGCTTGCTTCCGGCTGGAAGCCAACCGGTTGAGGTGTGTCTCGAAGTGGGTCTTTGACAATTGAATAGCATCAGGAGAAGTGGGAAAAGAGCGGGCGGTGGATTATGTCCGTCCGCTCCGGGCTGTAACCAGATTTTTCAATTCTTGTTCTTGGGAGGTGAAGATCGAAATTGGCAACACTCAACGTGAACGTACCGAGGTTCTATTGCTTTCTGCGCAAAGAATTTCTTTACGACGGCGAGGCGCATCATGGCGAACTTATCCATGTGTGCGTCTTCGGTGCGGCGTCGATCCACGGCCGCGCGCTCGGTTTTCATGTTCTGACGGAAAACGGTGCCGTGATCTGGCGCCTGCCCCTCCACGCGCTTTGCCACAAGCCGAGTGCTCCTATGCAACCGCTCGACTGGCTTCAATTTTGGGACTGCTTCAGTTACGAAGTCACGGTGACCGCGTTCGAACGGCTGCAGGATTCCCGCGTCCGCGTCCAATTCAAGGACAGGTCTTGGGAAGGCGGCCAGTACATGTTCACGCTCGATTGGTGTGAGAGCGAGGACGCTGAAGAAGCGGGAGATGGCGGACACAAATGCGCTCATCTGATCGCGCTCGATAATGGGAACTTCGCGGCCCAGCCGAACAATCGAATCCAATGGTTCTGTCCGGCCTTCATCACCCCGTTCCAGCAGAAACCCGACTACGTGACGAACACCCGAGTCTGGAAGGTTGAGCGCGAGACAGAAACCACGCAAGCGTTCTTCTACGACACGGTATCGGGTGATCCACGCGAGAGCCAGGTGTCGCTGTACGTAAAGGGATTGAGGACACCAGGTTAGCCGCCGAGCCCAGTCACACCGATTCCGCGGGCGTCGTTCAACGGATAGAACACTTCCCTCCTAACGAAGAAATGCCGGTTCGATTCCGGCCGCCTGTTCCAGTCAATTTGTGGGCGTAGCTCAGTTGGAATAGAGCGCGGGTTTCCGAAACCCGAGGTCGCTGGTTCGAATCCAGCCGCTCACTCCAGTTTTTGTGGGGTAGCCAAGCGGTAAGGCAACTGGCTGTTAACCAGTCCATACGCAGGTTCGAATCCTGCCCCCACAGCCAATCTCCGCGCGCCGGAGGCGCCATATTTCGCGAGGTCGTTCAGTGGCAGGACGTGAGCCTTTGGATCTCACTACGAGTGTTCGATTCACTCCCTCGCGGCCAGATTTCGAGCGGCAAGTGGCGCTACCATGCGCGCGAAGCTCTCAATCGCAATTTTCGGAACTGTGGCCGAATGGTGAGGCGCTCGACTTTTAATCGAGTTGGCGAGAGTTCGATTCTCTCCAGTTCCACCAGGATTTGCCGTCAGCTTGTCCCGTTCGTCCAATGGATCAGGACAGAACGCTACGAACGTTCAGATTCGGGTTCGAATCCCGAGCGGGATACCAAGTTTCTAAAGAAGTGGTGGCCGAACCGTTGTTGGCTAAATCGACCGAGCCGAATCCGCCGAGGAAGATATCTGCGACCACTCGATTCCAAAACGGCTCAGGTATTTGCGCAGGCGATCGGCATCGTTGGTGGTGGATTTGCGGCCGCGTGACGCACTGAACAGCAGCCGGCCCGCTTCTGAAAGCGACCGGCATTGGCGGCACACTTCAATAACATGACTCACCTGGACGCGGTCAAAAGCGTCAATTTCAGCCAACTGATCGGCGCCTATGAGATCGCGTAGCCGGGTTTCTGATTTCGCGCCTCGCGGGTCCGTCCAGGAATGACTTAAGCGTTCAATTTCTTCCTCCACGATCTCGACAGAGATGCGGCCGCCGAGCGAAAGCGTCGCCATGCGGGCCACGGCCGCATTCAAATCCCGGAAATTTCCCTTCCACGCGGCGCCTGGCGAGTGCGCGAAATCGAGAAACTTCTGCCGCGCCTCCTTGCTGAATGTGATGCGGTTACCGGTCTTCTGAGCGTACTGATCGAGTTCGAATTCGAGGTTAGGCTCGATGTCCTCCGGCCTGGCCCGGAGCCCCGGCAGCGAGAACGTCCATAGGTTGATACGAGCCAGCAAGTCCTCGCGAAAACGGCCCTCCCGCACAGCGGCGAACAAGTCGCGGTTGGTACCGGCGATCAACTGAAAATCGCTGTGACTCTCACCGTCCGACCCCAGCGGAAGAAACGTCTTTTCTTCCAGCGCGCGTAGCAGCATCGCCTGTTCGTCCGCTCCAAGCTCTCCGATTTCATCCAAAAACAGCACGCCGCCGTCCGCCGTTCGCAACAAGCCGGGGCGATCTTTTAATGCTCCGGTGAAAGCGCCTTTAGTGTGGCCGAAGAGAGCCGACATAGCGCCATCGCCACGCAAGGTAGCGCAGTTTACATCCACGAACTCACCTTTCACCGCGTGGCGCACTTTCTTCAGCTCATAGATTCGGCGGGCCAGCCGCGATTTGCCGGCGCCGGTCGGCCCCATCAGCAGAAGCGGATCACGCGTGGCGATCGCGACCTGCTCAATGCGATCGATCAAGCGGTTGAACGCGGTGTTCCGCGTTTCGATGCCGCCCTTCAGGTAAGAGACGCCTTCTCTCTGCTCCTGTTGAAAGCGCGACGCGATGCGATCGTAACGTGACAAGTCAAGGTCGATGATCTTGACCTTTCCCGGCGCACCTCGGTCCCGATCCGGAGAGCATTGCAGCAGTCGTCCCGGCAACCATCGCGATTCGGTGAGGAGAAAAAGACATATCTGTGCGACGTGCGTGCCGGTTGTAATGTGGATCAGATAGTCTTCGGAATCCGTGTCGAACGGATAGGCGCGGGCGAAGTTGAAGAGCGCCTCATAAACCTGCTCGAAGTCCCACGGATCACCGAAATCGATCTGGTGAAGGCGCATCTCAGTCTCCGGTGAGACTGTCGAAACATCGCGGCGAACCAGTTCAGCCAGCGGATTCTCTCGAGATCCATGCAGCAGTTCAAATCGTCTCACAATGAGATCCGGCTGCCGGCAGATCGAGACAGACGGGCGCCAGTTCTGCCATCGATCGGGATGTTTGCCCATATCGAGCGTGGTTCCGAGCAAGCCGATCACGACCGTGGATGGATGCGTCATAGATTATATTCTATATATTTATCTTATAGTATCCGTGTATGTGGAGTAGATCCTTTACAATCAGCAATTTATCAATGGCAGGTCGACTGCTTTTGAATAGTCGAAAGCGAGGACATGGACCATGGCCAACAAGACACTGTTCCGAAGCCTGCGGGACGCGTTGATCCCGCAAACCGACGCGGTGAACTCCCAGAACGCTCCGGCGTACGCGCTTCCCCCGAAGCAGGCGCTCGCGCAATACACGGCCACCGGCTGTTTCGGACGGACCTTCTACGCGACCGCCGACGAGCAACTGACGCGCGTGCTGGAACTGTGCGACGGCGTTCACGCGAAGTTTGTCGCGCAAGTGGCGATGTACAGCCGGACACAGTCCTTCATGAAGGACATGCCGGCGCTGCTGTGTGCCTGGTTGTCGGCACGCGACCCTCAGCTTCACGAAGCCGCTTTCTCGCGCGTGATCGATAACGCGCGGATGCTGCGGACGTATGTTCAAATTCTTCGGTCAGGAGTAGTCGGCCGGAAGTCCTTGGGAACTGCTCCCAAGCGGCTGGTGCGCGAATGGCTCGCCAGCCGTGACGAGGAGGTTCTTTTCAGCTCCAGTGCCGGGCAGAGCCCGTCCTTGGCGGATATCGTAAAAATGGTCCACCCGAAGCCCGCCTCGCCGCAGCGGGAGGCGTTCTATGGCTACATGCTGGGACGCTCCCACGATGCGAACGCGTTACCGAAGCTAGTGGAAGAGTTCGAGCAGTTCAAGGCTGGAGAAGCAACAGATGTTCCGGACCTGCCGTTCACGCTGTTGTCGGCTCTGCCGCTTTCCCGCAAGGATTGGGTAAGCATCGCGAAGAATGCTTCGTGGCAGACCACGCGGATGAACCTGAACACGTTCGCCCGGCATGGCGTATTCGAGGCGCCTGGTCTAGTGAATCTGGTCGCGGCACGTTTGCGCGATGCAGTTGAAATTCAGCGGGCGCGAGTTTTTCCGTATCAACTGCTGACGGCGTATCAGAACTGTGATCCGACCGTTCCTCAGGAGGTGCAGGATGCTCTGCAGGATGCGATGGAGCTGGCGATCGCGAATGTGCCGTCGATCGAAGGCCGGGTGGTAGTGTGTCCCGACGTGTCGGGATCCATGAAGAGCCCGGTGACCGCTCATCGCACCGGTTCGACCACCGCAGTCCGGTGCATCGATGTGGCCGCGTTGGTGGCTGCGTCGGTGCTGCGGAAGAATCCATCGGCGACTGTATTGCCGTTCGAACAGGGGGTTGTTCCGGTAAATCTGAATTCGCGCGATAGCGTGATGACGAACGCCGGACGGCTGGCTTCGATCGGTGGGGGTGGAACGAACTGCAGCGCCCCGGTTCGTCTTCTGAATCAGCAGAAGGCGACGGCGGACCTGGTCATCTTCGTCTCGGATAACGAGTCGTGGGTGGATCAGGGACGTGGCCGTGGAACTGCGTTGTTGGCCGAGTGGTCGGAATTCCGGCAGCGGAATCCGAAGGCTCGCCTGGTTTGCCTGGACATCCAGCCGAATCAGACCACGCAGGCTGCCGAGCGGTCGGACATCCTGAACATCGGGGGATTCTCCGATCGCGTGTTCGAAGTAATCTCGGCGTTCGCTTCCGGGCAACTGGAAGCGGATCATTGGATCGCGCGCATCGAAGCAGTTGGTGTTTGAGCAAAGGGCCGAATGCTGGCGGGACTACATCTTGACCATGTTGCGTCTCGACCAAGAACCTTGTCGGCCCTTTTTTAGGATTAGCTGGCGAATGCCGGCGGGAGTACATGGCACGCGCTCCCAAGCGCTAGCAGGTTCGAATCCTGTGGCTGGTCCCGGCAACGGGGTCAGCAACCTCTCGTCAATGATTGTCGCCAGTAGGGAAATCAGCGGCGAATGCCGAAGGAACTACATGAGTCCCCGGTTCGAATCCGGGCTGTTCCATTAGAACTCTGGAGCAGTAGCTCAGCGGCAGAGCAATGTTTTCTTCACCGTTTGTCGCCGCCGATTGCCAGAATGAGAGGCAGATGGGGATGCTAAAGACGAAGTACTTATTTGGACTCGGCCTTGTTGCCGGTACAATTCTCGCAGCCGCTGTCTCAAAGACGCGTGGGAGCAGGCTACGAAAGACATTCGTTGCGGATCGGTCAGTGCTACCCGCTGCAATTCATCACGTCGCGTATGAATACAGCAATTTGATCCACTCTAGCAACTATATTGTTAGCCCCGATAACGGGGGCGGACCTGTTAGCGTGCACATCGCGGATGTATTCCTGCTCAACTGTCGCAAACTTGGCGACTTTTTTCGCAGCGGTCGAACGGACAAGCCCGACGTTCGAGCTTTCCACTTTTGTACGGAGGATCCTATGCCGCCCCCGGCGATGCCGCACTTTCATAACTGGAAGGCAGCCCTGGACCAAAACCTGGCGCACATCAGCTACAAGCGAGTAACGGATCCGATCGTGTTTTACGACGGCAAGAATGACTCCGCCAGGGTGAAGGCGCTGACCGAGGAGATACGAGCCGCATTTCGGTTATTTCTCGAGCACATTGATGACAAGTACAAACCCGCGTTCTCGGCCGCGCTCAACGCTCGGAGGGGAGACGTGGGCAATATTCCGCTACCGTGACTTCCGGGAGCTAGGAGATCGAAATGTCAGAGACTACATACAACTTAATCGCGCCGGAGACTGGCGTGCCGGTGAAGGCCTGGACCAAAGGCGTTCCCCTGGAAGACGCCGCACGCAAGCAGCTTCTGAATGCGGCGCAGCTTCCTTTCATCTTCAAATGGATCGCTGCGATGCCGGACGTCCATTGGGGCATTGGCGCGACGGTCGGAAGTGTGATCCCAACCAAAGGCGCGATCATTCCTGCGGCTGTCGGTGTCGACATCGGCTGCGGAATGATGGCCGTGCAAACAAGCCTCAATGCGCGCGATCTTCCGGACAACCTGAAGGGAATCCGGACTGCGATTGAAACCGCCGTGCCGCATGGCCGGACCAATCACGGCGGCGCTGGCGATCGCGGCGCCTGGCACAATATTCCAGAGCGCAACCAGGAAGTCTGGCTCGGCGAATTAAAAGCTCGCTACGATGCGATCCTCGCGAAGCATCCGAAGCTGGATCGTGGAAATCATGCGAATCATCTCGGCACGCTCGGAACGGGTAACCATTTCATCGAGGTCTGCATGGACGAATCGGAAACTGTCTGGTTCATGCTCCACAGCGGATCTCGCGGAGTAGGCAATCGCATGGGAAGCTACTTCATCGATGTCGCTCGCAAGGACATGCAGAAGTTCTACGTGAATCTGCCGGACATCGATCTGGCCTATTTTCCAGAGCACACCGAACACTTTGACGACTACGTGGAAGCGGTGGAGTGGGCCCAGGAGTACGCGCGGCGAAGCCGTGACCTGATGATGGAGCAGATTGTCGGCGCGGTGCGCCATTCAGGCGAAGTGCCGCCGTTTAACGCGGAACTCAAGGCGATCAACTGCCACCACAACTATGTAGCACGTGAATCGCATTTCGGCGAGAACGTCCTGATTACGCGCAAAGGCGCGGTGCGTGCGCGTGAAGGCGATATGGGAATCATCCCCGGCAGTATGGGAGCGCGTTCCTTTATCGTGCGTGGCAAGGGCAACCCGGAGAGTTTTTCGAGCTGCAGTCACGGCGCCGGGCGGGCGATGTCGCGCAACGAAGCCAAGCGCCGATTTACGGTAGAGGATCACATGCGGATGACGGAAGGCGTGGAGTGCCGGAAGGATGAAGATGTGATCGACGAAACCCCGGCGGCCTATAAGCCGATTGATGCGGTAATGGCGGCGCAGGCCGATCTGGTGGAGATTGTCCACACGCTACGGCAGGTTGTTTGTGTCAAGGGATAACCAGTTGATCCAAATTGACGGATCGTTCGGCGAGGGCGGCGGGCAAATCCTGCGTACCTCGCTGAGCCTTTCCCTTGCGACCGGAAAAGCATTTCGTATTGAGAGAATTCGTGCCGGGCGCGAACGGCCCGGATTGCTGCGTCAACATCTGACAGCAGTTTTGGCTGCGGCCGAAGTTGGAGGCGCGCAAGTTGAGGGTGCAACGCTTGGCTCCACTGGACTGACATTTGCTCCAGGAGCGATTCGCGCCGGCGAATTTCGGTTCAGCGTGGGAACGGCGGGGAGTGGAACACTCGTTTTTCAAACAGTCCTACCCGCACTTATGCTTGCGTCGGGACCGAGCCGAATCGTAATCGAAGGAGGCACGCACAATAGCGCGGCGCCTCCGTTCGATTTTCTTGCGCGAACTTTTCTGCCTTCGCTCGAACGAATGGGGCCCAAGGTGCAATTGCAGTTCGAGCGGTACGGCTTCTACCCGGCCGGCGGCGGGCGATTCTGCGCAGAGATCCAGCCGGTGACGGCACTGAAGCCTCTCCATATCGGTGAGCGCGGCGAAATTACGTCGCGCCGCGCGATTGGAGTGGTCGCGAATCTGCCCCGCCATATCGCTCAACGAGAAGTCGAGACTGTTGGAAAAATGCTGAATTGGGGATCGGAGTGCTTCTCCGTTGAGGAAAGCCGGAATTCCGCCGGGCCGGGAAACATTGTGATGATCGAAATCGGTTCCGGCGAAGTCACGGAAATTTTCTCCGCATTTGGACAAGTCGGTCTTAGTGCTGAAAAAGTCGCTTCGGTCGCGGCCCGTGATGCGCGCGGGTATCTGGTTTCACGAGCGGCCGCTGGCGAGCATTTGACAGATCAATTGCTGCTTCCTCTCGCTTTGGCGGGAATGGGGTCGTTTACAGCCGAGAAGATCAACATGCACGCGCTCACGAATATGACTGTCATTTCGGAGTTTCTGCCGGTGCGGTTTGAGATTCGCGAGGAGGACGGCTTTACGTGCGTGAAGGTGGCGGGCTAGTCTCCACCAGAATCACGTCGTGACCTTTTCGCCGTAGCTTTCGTACCAGCGCTTTCTCCGCGGTCGGCCACCAGGATGGACGCACGCCCATTACAACTAGCGCCTCAGGTTCTAACGCTCGCGAAAGCGCGTCGTAGCGGTCGCGGCACAACCATAGTTCAACGCGCGTATCGATGGAACCCTGGGACGCGAGCGTTTGAAGCCGCTTACGATGAAACTCGGCCGGGACGGCGGGTTTTTCGAGAGGCAATGGATAGGGCACCACTTGAGGAACCAGCAGCCGGATCCGCGCATTGAGATTCTGCGCCAGCTCCGCGGCCGTCTTCAACGCTTTTAAGGTCGCCGGCACTTTCGTGAAGACCACCGTCACTTCGAGCGTGGATCGCCGCTCGGAAAGCTGCTGTACGGACTCGCGCTGCCTGATCATTATTGCACCGTCCTCAGGTTAATCCCGGATGCGTGAGGAAGTAATAGCAAAGCCGTAAGGACTTCATAAAGATCACTCGAGAACTTAATTCACGAAAACTTTATCGCAGCTTTATGACTTCCTTATGGCTCAAGCCGTATCTTGAAACTGGATGACGGTGGTTTGGAAAGGATCATTCTCTTTATGATTGTGATGAAATTTGGCGGTTCCTCCGTGGAATCCGGCGATGCAATCGCTCGCTTGGCCACAACGGTGAACTCGCATCTTGCGCAGTGCCCCGTTGTAGTTGTGTCCGCCATGGGCAAGACGACAGATAGACTGCTGGAGTTTGCCGAACTCGCACGGCGGGGTGACCGCTACCTGGGCTCCAAGTGCCTCGACGAACTGCGGGATTATCACTTCGAGATAGCCGGTCAGGTGGCCAACGGCGACGCACTTCACCGGATCGAGACATCGTTGCAACGTTCCTTCCGCGACCTGCGCGTGATCCTGTTCGAGGTGGCTGACGAAGGACGCGAAGTTGCGCCGGCGCTTATGGACGAGATCGCCAGTTTTGGCGAGCGCATGTCTAGCGAGATCGTGGCGGCAGCTCTCGAGAGCAGCGGGATCCCATCGGTTCATTTGGACGCCCGGCAAGTGATTCTTACTGACAATCGTCACATAGCGGCACGGCCGCTCTATTGGGAGAGCTATGCCAGGTTGCGGCGTGTGATTCCCTATCTCAGCGATGACGGTCGCGTAGTGGTGATGGGCGGTTTCATAGGCGCCACTGAAGATGGCGTGACAACAACGCTGGGCCGCGGCGGTTCTGACTTGACGGCATCTATTGTGGGCGCGGGCATTTCTGCCGACGAAATTCAAATCTGGACGGATGTGGATGGGATGTTGACCTGCGATCCACGCGTTCTTCGGGGGGCCTATCGCGTTCGGTCGCTCTCCTATCAAGAGGCGGCTGCGCTCGCTGAGTCCGGCGCCAAGGTTTTGCATCCCGACACAGTGACGCCGGCCGTACGCCAACGGATTCCGCTGGTGATCAGAAACTCCCGCAGGCCGGAAGTGGAGGGCACGCGCATCGCTGCGGCCGCGCTCCCGTGCTCCAATATCGTCAAGGCGATTGCGTGCAAGCCGGATCTTACCGTTTTGGAGATTCGGTCCAAGGATCAACGCGACCCCGAGGAACTCGCTGCGGCATTAGGCGAAATGAGCGGACGATACGGTATGCCCGCCGAATTTCTATGCCAGAACAATGGAACCATCTTCCTGGCATTGAAGAGTTCCATGGGCTATCGGAATCTTCCGATTGAAATGGACGGCTGTGTCGAGGTGCGTTTGCACCCACGCTCTGCGGTTCTCACGTTGGTTGGAGCGGGGATGGAGGGCGCTTCAGAGATTGCCGCACGCGCGTTAGCCGCTCTGAAACAGATTCCGGTGACGATTCTCCCCAGCGGCCAATCGAAATTGGCTCTGAGCCTTATGGTACCGTCGGCGGAGATGCAAAAGAGCGCTGAGCTGCTGCATCGCGAGTTCTTCCGGCAGGTGGACCCGTCTGTTTTCGCCGAATGCCAGGAGCCAGAATTCCAGAGTCCGCCGCCCACTTCAACTTCGAAAACCGATCGGGCTGGCGAGGCTAGACGATTTCGTCCTCTCACAACGGTCAACCAGAATTGAGTAGGACAAGTCTCCGGCTTGTCCGGGGCAAGCCAGAGGCTTGCCCTACGCCAAAGCTGCGGGCAACGCGATGGAGAATTCTGTCCCTTCGGCTTTACTCTCAAACCACACCCGTCCATGATGCGCTTCCACAATTCTTTTGACGATGGAAAGCCCTAATCCGGTGCCCGCGGGACCGTGGTCCGTCAAGCTGCCGCGATAGAAGCGTTCAAAGATACGTTCGCTTTCATCCGGTTTGATTACCTGACCTTGATCTCGTACGGTCACGCTGGCTTCCGCTTCGGCCACGCCGAACCAAATGTCGATCGGCGATTCCGGAACGGAGTACTTGATGGCGTTGTCCAAAAGCTGCGTGAGGGCGACCACAATGAGTCTGTGATCAGCCAGCACCGGAATCTCATCAGTGGCGGCCGCAATCCGAAATCGATTTCGATGTTGTTCCGGCAGCGCCTGGATGACAGCATCTACCTGCTTAGAAAGCAGCAAGGCACGGCGGCGAGGCTCAAAGCTGGCGCTGTCCAGTTTCGCGGTGGCCAAGAGCCGGGAAGCCAGGTCGTTGAGTGCCTTGGCTTGTTCATCGATCACGGTGAGCAGTTCCGTCTGGATTTCCGACATCCCGCCCACCTCCAACAGTCCGGAACTGGCCGTCCATATGGTGGTCACGGGCGTCTTGAACTGGTGCCCAAGCGCGTCCAGAACCGCTGCCCTTAACTGCTCGCTCTGGCGCGCGGCCTCGGACCGATATTCTCTCTCGAAGGATCGCGCCCGCTCCAGAGCCGTGGCGCACAACGAGGCCAGCGCCGTCGTTACTGGAGCGGCCATGGTGGTGCCTCCGAGCGACAAGCCGCCCATCGGCCGTGCGCCCATGCGTAGGACGCAGAACCAGGTCCTGATATTCGGGTCGAACTCATCACGGTCGCGGTGGAAGGCGGAGCGGAGCCGCTCATCCTTGCCGGTTTGGTTGCCTACCCCGTACATTTTGCCGGTTATCGCGTCGAACAGCACCACTTCGTCCAGTTCGAAAACGTCCTGAATCAGGGACGCCAGCAACGAGCCCGGTTCCTTCGACCGGTCAAACAGCAAGATGCGCCGGGCAGTTTCATAAAGCCTCTCCGTGTCGCGCCGCACCGCGATGGCTTCCACCGCTCTCAGGTTGGCAACGTATGCCAGGCGAGTGACCACCAGGGCCGTAAACTCGAAAGCTCCCAGCGCCATCCAATAGTCCGGCGTGTTCACTTCGAAACTCAGGATCGGAGGAATAAAGAAATAATCCAGACACACGGCGGCGAAGATAGAAGTTACCGTGGCGATTGCAAACCCTCCGTGCAAAGAGACCAGTACAACCAGCACCAGATACAAAAATCCAACGGTCGGGACGTTCAGCCCAAAGTGGAACGCTCCCCAGGTGCTAACAGCGATAGCTCCCAAGGAGCCGCCAAGCCGGGCGAGCAAAGGTATCTTGGATCTCACGGGGGCGTTGAGATTTGGAAAGTAGTTAACCAGTTTTCCAGTATAGGACTTCGAAGGCGTTGTCGATGTGCAAAATAACCATCAAGACCTTTATGCATTCTTTATGCCTCATGCCCAATACTAAGATCGTGGGTACGTGATGATGTCCCAACGACAGTTTAAGGTGCTGGTGGTGGATGATGAACCGTCTCTACGGAAAGTCATTCGCGCCTCCTTGGCGGCGCGCGGCTTTGCCGTGGAGGAGGTCTCTACCGGTAACGATGCTCTCGGGCTGGTTCAGGCCCATCCTTTCGACTTGGTGCTGCTCGACATCAACATGCCCGGCATCGGCGGAGTCGAGACCTGCCAGCGCATCCGTGCTCTGGCGCCGCAGATCGGCATCGTAATGGTTACGGTCCGCGACGACGAAGAGGATAAAGTGCGGGCCTTGGAGGCGGGTGCGGATGATTACGTAACCAAGCCCTTTCGGTTTCGCGAACTGGTTGCGCGCATGGGCGCTGTGCTGCGGCGTTTGGACCCCCAGAAAAGCGGAGAGCCAGGATTGCTACAGGCGGGAAGCCTGAAAATGGATGCCGAGCGGCGCATGTTGTGGAAGGGTGCCGACGAAGTTCACCTGTCGCCCAAAGAGTTCGACCTGCTGGCCTTCCTGATGAAGAATCAAGGTGCTCCGCTCACCCACACCCGGCTACTGCGCGCGGTTTGGGGACCCGAATATGGCGGCGAACTCGAGTACTTGCGATCCTATGTTCGAATGCTGCGCAAGAAGTTGGAAGACGATCCAGCCAAGCCGCAATATATATTGACAGAGCCCTGGGTTGGGTATCGGTTTCGCAATCCATCCGATCCCGATGCACCCACGCCGCCAGCCGAAGATGAATGGCAGGAGCCATAACAATGCGAATGCCAAAGTGCTGTTTGCTCACCGTCCCCTTGGCACTACTCGTCGCCGCCGATCCGGCGTGGATCACCAAACAAATCCAACAGTGGGATGAGGAAGACGCGAAACAAGTGCTCACCAATTCTCCGTGGGTCAAATATGCCAAGCCCGCGCTGCTGCCCGAACTGACGGAAGATCAACGCCGGGAGGGTGGACAAATGGGCGGCGGGAAAGGCACGGGGCTGCAGGGAGTGGGTGGAGGCGGCGTGTTCGCGCCTGCTCAGAATCCCGAGCCCCGAAAAGTCAAAGGGTCCGGCTATGCGGATGCACTGATGGTTCGTTGGGAGAGCGCCTTTCCGGTTCGGGTCGCGGAAGTAAAAGCGAAAGAAATCGGCGCGCCGGATTGGGACGGAGAATTCTATGCCATTGCCGTATACGACGTTCCAGGTCTCAAGGGCAGCAATAACGAGCTGAACATTCTGAAGAGAGCAGCCATTCTGAAGCGCGAAGGTAAGAAAGATATCAAGCCCGAGCGCGTGGAGGTCCTCGAGCGCCCCAATGGGCTCGCGATGGTGGTCTATCTGTTTCCGCGATCGGACGAAATCACCAAAGACGACAAGCGCATCCGGTTTACCGCACAGATCGCACGGCTTTATCTCGAGCGGGACTTCGACACCAGCGAGATGCAGTTCCAAGGAAAACTGCAACTCTGACATACAGTGATTCTTCCAGCAGTACTTTATAAAGTCCTTACGCCTTCGTTATTACTTCTTCACGCAGCCCGGAATAAGCTTGAGGACAGTGCGATTGATAATCCCTATCGGCCTTATCCAAAATTCGGATCGCAGGTTTGGTCCGGTAACCCGTAACTGGCTTACGATTCAAATTCATGCGAATGAAACCATTCGCTGCGCAGCCTGTAACATCACGCTGGCTGAAGCGAAGACCGGCTCCGGCCGTTTATGCCTTTTTCATGAACTAGGTCCCATACTCATTCTCATATTCAAAAACAAAAAGCGTGTAAAACAGCCACCCCAGTCCGGTAGCCGAGCACCCTGTCAGTGTCAGCCCTCAGAACGTCTAGGAACTCTTAATTTTTCGTGAGGTTATCGAGAGCTTATGAATATGATTGTTGATAAAAAGTTGCTGCTTTCCGCAGTTATGCCAGCTTGCCTCATATTGCAAGTGGCGGCGCTGACGCTCCCCGCTTTCGGCGAGGAATCGTATGGAGGCATCGGTGGAGTCGCTCGAGACTCCGCGACTGGCCAACCCGTGGCGCAGACGCAAATCACCGCGCACAACGTGGAAAAAAACACGGATCGCACCGCCGCGAGCGGCACCGACGGAGTTTTTTCGATTACGAACCTGGAGCCTGGGTCGTACGAGGTTTCGGTCACGAAGGATGGATTTCAGAAATCGTCTGTGCATGTCGACGTAGCTGGCCGCCAGATTGCTCAGTTGGATCTTCCACTTCACGCGGCGCCCGCGCCGCTGACTGACAGGGAAAAGCAATTGCTCGATCGAGTTGAGCGGCTGGAAGCACGTCTTGCCGCAATAGAAGCGAAAGATGCGGGACCCACGGAACCCGCTGCCAAGAACGCTCCGCAAAATCGGCCGCTGGTGGCCTCCACGACACCAATGCCCGACGCGTTTCCGGGCACCCTGGCCCAAGCAGGCAAGCCGACGGTCCCCGCGCCGCCCACGCCTGTCGCTCCGCCCTCGCACATCCTTCCGGAAGCGCTGCAGGCTCCGGAGGTCACGCAAGGAGTGGACAATTTTACTCCATTCGCATACGGCGACTTTACCTGGCTGAACGGCAGCCCGCGCAACAAAGATACGGTGCTGGATACCAAGTTCTTCACGCCGGAAATCCGATTCGATACTCACTATATGGAGGACTTCAATCAGCCGATCGACCATACCATCGTGGGGGCGACCGAGAGCTTCCGGTCCGGCGAAGTTCAGATTGAGCAGGCTAGCGTCGGCGGCGATTTTCATTGGGACAACGTTCGGGGCCGAATCCTCTTTATGGAGGGATTGTTTGCCACCACCACGCCGCGCAACGACGCCAGCTCGGCAACCGGATCCGGGAACGGAAATACCGGCGGAGTAGGCCAGTGGGATCTCCAGAATGCATACAAGTATGTGTCCGAAGCTTACGGTGGGTATCACTTCAACGTGCAACACGGCCTCAATGTGGATGCGGGAATCTTCGTGTCGTACATCGGTCTTTTCAGTTATTACAATTACGACAACTGGACCTATCAACCCTCGTATGTGTCGTCCAATACACCTTGGTTCTTTAATGGCGTGCGCGTGCAGTGGTTCCCCACCAACAAGCTGAAGATCGAACCTTGGTTCATCAACGGATGGCAGTCGTACGCCAAGTTTAACAGCCATCCCGGTCTAGGCGGACAGCTTCTGTGGATGCCGAAAGAGTGGTTCAAGCTCGTCGCCAACCAATATGGCTATGGGGAAGACAACCTGGGCCTTCCCAAGACACAGCGCATTCACACCGATGACAGTATCGAGGTCAGATACTACAACAGTCCTGAGAACCTCGGACTCTCCAAGATGGCGTTCTCTCTCACGGGCGACGCCGGGTGCCAGTATGGCGGCGGAATTACCTGCCACGGCGGCCCGGAAAGGTCGTCATTTGTGGGATGGATGCTGTATGACCGCATGTGGTTCCACAAGGACCTGTTTGGTCTCACGCTGGGCGGCGGAGATATGAGCAACTGGGGCCGCTACTTGACGTTGCTGCCGCCGATTGACGGAGCCTGGGCTGCGTCTGGTACGCCATACTTCACGGAAAATCCTGGCCAGCGTGCTCACATGTGGGACAGCACGGTTACTTTGCAGTACATGCCCAAACAGTACATCACCTGGTGGGCAGAGACTGGTTATCGCCACTCAGACATTCCCTATTTCGCCGGGCGCGGCGGCGTCACGCCTCCGGGAGGAAATAACGGCTTGCCTCAATACTTCACCTGCACGTCGGGCGCAACGGCTGGAACCAATAATCTGGCAGCGGCAACCGTGGCCTGCGGCGGAGCCGGTACTATTTGGTATCCCGACCTTCGCAGAAGTGAAGCTAAGCTGAGCGTCGGCATAATGGTCAAGTTCTAACTGCCGTCCGTCATGATGAGCACCATCGACACTTCGTCCGCTTGGTTGTGGGGCAGGATGGAATCCTGCGCGCGGGTTGTTAACCCGCGCCGTCTGCGCCGATTGCCAATGGGCACGCAGATCGGCGGCCTGCCCCACAGGGCCCTGCCAGGCTGCGTAGCCCTGGGCGCAATCGCTCTTTGTACCTGGGCATCCTTCCACTTTGGCCAGGGCTTCGCGTTCACCGGATTTCTTTATCTCGTTTTCGTAGTGTTCACGGCGATGTACGGCGGATTCAGGCAGGCTACATTCATTTCCGTTGTCGCGGCTTCCTGCCTGAACTATTTCTTCGTCCCGCCAATTTTCAGTTTTGTGAATAGCGCCGAGAATTGGGTCGCGCTGGGCGCTTTCGAGTTTACGGCTTTGGTGATCAGCCGGTTGTCTTTGCGGGCGCAGCTCCGGGCGAACGAAGCTATCGCCGGCCAGCGTGATATGGAACGGCTCTATCAAACGTCGCGGCGAATTCTGCTGCTAGATTGCTCCGGCGAGCCTGGCAATCTCATCACCGCGCTGATCCAAGAGATCTTTGTGCTCGATGCGGTGCAATTGTTCGAGGATCGATCCTGCCAGACCTACCACAGCGGCGAATGCCCTCCGCGAGCAGCGCGGGATGCGTACGTTCTCGGCCAGGATGCGTACGATGTGGAATCGAAAAGTTGGTATTGCGTCATCCGTGCCGGCAAGCGGCCGGTAGGTGGGCTCGCGCTCTGCGGCACGGAAATGAACAAGCTGGCCGCAACCGCCCTTGCATCGCTCACCGGAATCGCGTTGGAACGCGTACGGGTGCTGCAGGAAGAATATCGCGCACAGGCGGCTCGTCAGACGGAACAATTGCGTACTTCGGTGCTGGATGCTTTAGCCCACCAATTCAAGACACCTCTGACGATAGCGAGAACCGCCAGCTCGGGCCTACTGGCCGTCGGAGGGTTGAGCGAGCTGCAGATGGAGTTGGCGACCACGTTTGACCAGCAAGCGCGCAAGCTGGACGATATAGCTACGCGCCTGCTGAGTGCCGCGGCTCCAGATGGCGACGATTTAAAACCCCAGCGTCAAGCGCTGCTTTTTTCCGATCTAGTGCGTGCCGCGATTGATGAGCTGGATTCGCCTGCGGAGCGGGAACGATTCCACGTGGCTGCTCAGAGCGGCGAGATCCCCATATTCGCGGACCGGAAATTGATCCTGACCTTGGTTTCGCAGCTGGTGGATAACGCCATCAAATACTCCGAACCCAGATCTGCGATCCAGGTTCGCCTTACCATCCAGGGCGATCGAGTGGTGCTCACGATGCGCAACAAAGGCTTGGTAATTGGGCTGGCTGACCGCGAACTTGTTTTCGAGCGGTTCTATCGTGCCCCTCAGACTCAACACATGCCCGCCGGCACAGGTCTTGGACTCTCCATCGTCAAGAGAATCGTGGAAGTTCACCAGGGCCGTGTGTGGGCCGAAGGTGAACCGGGCCATGGAACAGCTTTCTCCATTTCACTCCCGGTGGTGCGCCAATGATGCCTTCCGTTAATGCGCCCGCCGGCGGAAACATTCTGCTAACCGACGACGATCCGGATCTGCGCCGCGTTCTCAGGAAGACATTAGATGCTCTCGGCTTCGACGTGGCCGAGTCGTCGAACGGCGAGCAGGCTCTTCAGGAGGTCCAAACGGGTCGCTTCGATGCCCTGCTCCTGGATGTCAACATGCCAGGTATCGGAGGAGTTGCAGCATGCCGGGAAATTCGCAAGAAGGCGCCGGGTCTTCAAATCCTGATGCTCTCAGTCAGGAACAGAGAAGCGGACAAGATTGAAGCTCTGGATGCCGGGGCAGACGATTATATTACGAAGCCGTTCTCCATTGGCGAGTTGCTGGCGCGGCTGAGATCCGCGATTCGGCGTTCGGCTACAGCCTTGGCCGACTCCGCTGCGCCAATTGTCATCGGCGAAATCGAGCTCGATCAAGCGAGCCGCATCGTTCGGAAAGCCGGTTCAATTCTGCACCTGACGCCGAAAGAGTTCGATCTTCTGCACTACTTAATGGTCCATCCCGGCCAACCCATCGCGCACGCCAAGCTGTTGCGAGCTGTCTGGGGGCTTGAATACGGTCAGGAACTCGAATATTTGCGCACGTTCATGAGCCAATTGCGGAAGAAGCTGGAGGACGATCCTTCTTCTCCCCAGTACCTGCTTACCGAGCCACACTTTGGATATCGCTTTCGGGCGTGATAAGCATTTCCAATTGAGTTCATAACTTTTTTGGATTTTGAACTTTATGCCTTCCTTAGGTGCGCCAGTTTATGCTGGACCGGGTGTGCTGTAGAACCCATTGGAGTCTGCTGTGAAAAATAGAAGTTTCAACATTGGTTTGCTCCTTATCTCGATCTTTGCATTGCTGTTTCTGAACGCGTGCCGCAGCGTGCATGCGCAGGCGGACAAAAGTACGGCCGGCGATCCCCCTCCCGCCAAGGTGGTTCCTATGGTGGACCTCACCCTTTTCACCGTGGACAAACCGGAGCAGTATCCCCTCGCTGCGGCGATTGAGCACGCCACTACTTCGGAGTTGGTGGTCACTGGAACCGTCGCGCCCGATATTTCGCGCAGTATACCCGTCGTCTCGCTGGCATCTGGGCGCGTCATGTCCATTCACGCGCGACTCGGCGACACGGTGCAAAAGGGCCAGTTGCTGCTGACCATTCGAAGCGACGACGTCTCCGGCGGTTATTCCAACTACAGAAAAGCCATCGCGGATGAGGTTCTTTCCAAGGCTCAACTCGAGCGCGCCAAGGACTTGTACGAGCACGGGGCTATTGCGCTGAACGATCTGCAAATCGCGCAGGACACAGAGGACAAGGCCAAGGTGGATCTCGACACCATGTCCGAGCACCTTCGGTTGCTCGGCAACGATCCCGATAAGCCAAATGGCACGGTGGATATCTTCGCGCCAGTCTCGGGAGTGATCACCGATCAGCAAGTCACCAACGCTGCGGCCGTGCAAGCGTTCAACACTCCCAGCCCATTCACGATTTCCGATCTCTCGTATGTCTGGATTGTGTGCGACGTCTATGAGAATGACTTGGCTGGTGTCAAGCTGGGCGATACGGCGGACATCAGCTTGAATGCCTATCCTGACCGCGTATTCAAGGGAACCGTCAGCAACATCGGCGCGATTCTGGATCCCAACATCCGCACCGGCAAAGTCCGCCTTGAAGTGCGCAATCCCGGCATCATGCGCCTGGGCATGTTCGTGAAAGCCACGTTCCACGGGCAAGCTAAAGAAACGCACACTGCCGTACCAGCTGACGCCGTCCTGCACATGCACGATCGCGATTGGGTGTACGTGCCCGCGCCCGGGAATAAATTTCGCCGCCTGGAAGTTGTAAGTGGCGACCTCCTACCGGGCAACCTGCAGGAGATCAAGTCCGGAATATCGCCGGGCCAACAGGTTGTCACGAACGCGCTGGTGTTGGATCACGTCATCGCCCAATGAGCGCTTGCCGAACCGCGACCCGTAAGGAGCCGGTGCCTGAGGAATAGAATATGATTCGCGCGCTGGTAGATTTCGCGCTTAACAACCGCTTCGTGGTTATAGCCACCGCGTTGCTACTAACCGCTTGGGGAGTAATTTCCTTTCACAACCTCCCTGTCGAAGCCTATCCCGATATCGCCGACAATTACGTCACCGTAATCACCCAGTGGCCCGGACGTTCGGCCGAAGAGGTGGAACAACAGGTAACTATTCCAATCGAAATTCAGATGAACGGCATACCGCACCTGACGTATTTGCGTTCGGAATCCATTTTCGGCCTGTCCTTCGTGATCATGATCTTTGACGACAGCTCCATCAACGATTGGAACCGTCAAAAGGTGCTCGAAAGACTCACGCAGGTGAATCTGCCGCCGGGACAAAACCTGCAGCCTCAAATTGGTACCGACTGGAGCACCACCGGACAGATTTATTGGTACACGCTGCGGAGCACCAACCCGCATTATGACCTGATGGATTTGAGATCCATCGAAGATTGGGTTCTCCTGAAGGAGTTCAAGTCCGTTCCGAACGTAGTGGACGTTTCCGATTTTGGCGGAACCGTGCGGGAATACCAGGTGCGCGTGGACCCGGGCAAGCTGGTGTCCTATGGGCTCAGTATCGGGCAAGTTGAGCAGCAACTAGCCAACAACAATATCAACGCCGGCGGCAGCTTTGTCGAGGTCGGGCTACAGCAAATGAACGTACGCACACTGGGCCTCTTCGGAAGCGTGCAGGATATCCAGCAAACCGTGCTCAAGACACAAACTGGAACTGCCCTTCGGGTGAAAGATATCGCGGAAGTGGCCCAGGGTCCGAAAATCCGGCTGGGGCACATGGCGCGCGCCAACCACATGGACGACGGGCGCATTGTGGACGAGCCGGATGTCATCCAAGGCGCCGTTCTGATGCGCAAAGGCGCCGAGGAAGAATCTACGCTCGCGGCGATTCACAAGAAGGTAGACGAACTCAACAACGGTATTCTGCCTCCCGGCGTGACAGTAGTTCCCATGCTCGACCGCTCCGACCTTCTCCGCTTCACCTTGCACACAGTGCTACATAACCTCGGAGAAGGGATGATCCTGGTGGCCTTCATCCTTTTCCTATTTCTCCTGAACGCCCGCGCCGCGCTGATCGTGGCTCTCACCATTCCGTTTTCGCTGCTATTCGCCTCCATTTGTCTCAACGTAAGCAACATTCCAGCGAACCTGCTCTCCTTGGGCGCGCTGGATTTCGGCATGGTGGTGGATGGCGCGGTGGTGATGATCGAGAACATCATCCGTCATTTAAGCCGCCACCGCGAAGGCGCTCCGCCGAAAACTGCGGGAGAAATGATCCGCGAGGCTTGTCACGAGGTCCAACGGCCGGTTTTCTATGCCATCGCGATCATCATTACCGCTTACATGCCCATTTTCACCCTGCAACGCGTGGAGGGCCGGCTCTTCCGGCCCATGGCCTGGACGGTGGCATTCGCTCTGCTGGGCGCCTTGACGTTTTCAATCTTGATCGCACCGGTGCTGTCCAGCGTTCTCTTCCGGAAAGGTGTAAAAGAACGCCGTAATTACCCGATGGAAATCTCGCTGAAACTTTACCGGCATGCTGTGCGGTGGGCGATCAATCATCGCTGGCTAACAATCGGAGTCGGAGTGGTGGGTCTTTCGGTAGCGCTGTATCTAACGTTTGGACCTTTGATTGGTTCTGAATTTCTGCCGCATCTGGATGAAGGTGCCATCTGGGCCCGCGGCACGCTAGCCAACAGCACCAGCCTTTCGGAGGGTGAGAAATTTACTAACAACGAGCGTTATGTATTCGCGTCCTTCCCCGAGGTGAGCAAGGTGGTGTCACAAACTGGCCGTCCGGACGACGGAACTGATACGGGAGGATTCGGCAACACTGAGTTCTTCGTCGACTTGAGGCCGAAGGAGGAATGGAGGCCAGTCTTCCATCAGAACAAGGACCAGTTGATCGCCGCCATGAATCGCGCCGTACAAAGGTACCCCGGCGCAATCTGGAATTTCTCGCAGCCGATTGAAGACAACGTCGGCGAGACGCTTACCGGCACCAAGGGTCAGCTCGCGCTGAAAGTTTTCGGCAGCGACTTGAAAACTCTAGAAGCGAAGGGCGAAGAAGTGGCCACCGTAATGGCCGCAATTCCCGGAATGCACGATGTCAAGCTATTGCGGGATTTCGGGCAGCCCAATCTCGATCTGACTATCGACCGCAGGCAGGCCGCTCGATTCGGAATTAACGTGGCCGACATTCAGGACGCCATCCAAACCGCGGTCGGTGGAAACGCCGTAAGTCAGGTGCTGATCGGCGAGCAGCGCTACGACGTGGTGGTGCGCTATCAACAAGCGTATCGCGACACTCCCAGGGCGATAGCCAATGTCCGGTTGCTCTCGCCCTCGGGCGAGCGAGTTTCGCTGGCGCAATTAACGAACGTGGAGGTTCGCGACGGCGCCTACGACATTTACCGAGAAGGCAACACCCGCTACGTGGCAGTAACGTTTAACGTCCGAGACCGCGACCTCGGCAGCACAGTGGAGGACTCCATCAAGCGGATCAGTGAAAAAGTAAAGATGCCGCCGGGCTATCGGATTCTGTGGTCCGGAGAGTACGAAAGTCAACAGCGGGCCGAAGCGCGGCTGCTGCTCATCGTTCCCCTGACGATCCTGGTAATTTTCATGATTCTTTACACGATGTTCCGCTCGGCGAAATGGGCGCTTGTGATTCTTCTGACGGTCGCCATGGCGCGCGTGGGTGGATTGCTGGCGCTGTTGATCACCGGCACGCACTTCAGCGTCTCTTCGGGAGTCGGTTTTCTGGCGCTGTTCGGTGTATCGGTGCAAACCGGCGTCATCATGCTGGAGTACATCAATCAGCTTCGCGCCCGAGGCTACGCTGTCTTCGAGGCTGCCGTCGAAGGCGCGGTCCTGAGGCTTCGCCCCATCATGATGACCATGCTGGTGGCGACATTGGGACTGTTACCCGCGGCCTTGTCGCACGCAATTGGAAGCGATTCGCAGCGGCCGTTTGCCATCGTCATTGTGGGTGGGCTGATCGCCGACCTGGCCATGAGCATTTTCATCCTGCCCACGCTGTACGTCTGGTTCGCGAGCGATAAAGATAAGCTCCCGAAACTGGAGGCATCCTTTGAGCACTAGGGGTAGAGTTTTGAACCTTCGGAACCGTGCATTCTTCGCTGCCGGCATATTGTTTTATTGCGCAACATTTGTGGACACTGCTTTGGTTGACACTGCTTTCGGCCAAGGCCCCGTCAAGCTTACGCTCGAACAGGCTATTGACCTCGCTATCCAGCGCAACCACAACCTGCTGGCTACGCGGACCACTATTCAACAAAACCTGGCTCAGGAAGTGACAGCCAATCTTCGTCCGAATCCCACGTTCTTCACCGATTGGGAATACCTGCCGCTGTACAAGCCGAACGGCGGCATCCTTGACTACCTGCACGATTCAACCGAAGGCGACGTCGGCCTGAGCTATCTCTTCGAACGCGGCGAGAAGCGGCAGCATCGCCTGGAAGCAGCCCAGGATAACACCGCCGTGACGCGCGCGCAGGTATCCGACAGCGAACGCGGGCTGGCTTTTCAGGTGGGCCAGCTTTTTATTAATGCCCAGTTAGCGGAGTCGACACTGGACCTCGCCGAGCAGGACCTAAAGAGCTTTCAAGAAACAGTCAACATCAGCGCCAGGCAATACCAAATCGGCGCCGTCGCCGAAAATGATTTTTTGAAGATCAAGCTGCAACTGGTGCAGTTCCAGACCGATGTGGAACAAGCCGAACTCGGCAAGGAACAGGCGCTGTCCGACCTGCGGCAGCAGTTGGGCTACGAATCGGTTCCAGCCGATTACGACGTTACCGGTTTATTCGACTACCAGCCGCTAGCTGTGAAGCTGGAGGATCTACAAACCAAGGCGCTGCAAAATCGGCCCGATCTCCGAGCGGCCGTGCTGGGCGTTAAAGCGTCGAACAGCCAATACACTTTGGCCAAGGCGAATGGGAAACAGGATTACACTGTTTCCGGCAACTATTCGCATGTCAATGGCCTCAGTGCTCTCACTTTCTCGTTCAGCATTCCCCTGCCGCTTTTCGATCGGAATCAGGGTGAAATTGCGCGCACGCGCTACGCCATCAACCAAGCCAAGGAGCAGCAGAATGCGGCCACCGGGCAGGTTCTGACGGATGTGAAGGACGCTTATGAAGGCGTGCGTTCGAACGGCCGGCTGATCCAAATCTATCGATCCGGCGTGCTCGAGGACAACAAGCGGAGCCGCGATATCAGCGAATACTCCTACCGCCGCGGCGCTACGGCCTTGCTGGATTTCCTGGATGCCGAACGCAGTTATCGCGCTATGGAGCTCGCCTATCGCCAGGCGGTTGCCGCGTACTTGACGGCAGTGGAGCAGTTACGCCAAGCGGTGGGAACACGGAGCTTGCCATGAGCAACCGACTCCCTCACGGTCGCGCCTCGGAATTGAGAATGCTAGCCATATGACCAAGGAAGAAGTTCGCGCACGCATTCACGAGATCGGCATCATCCCGGCCGTGCGACTACACAGCCCCGAGGACGCCATATTCGCCGCTGAAGCAGTAGCGAGCGGTGGAATCCCCATCGTAGAAGTCACCATCACCGTACCCGGCGCCCTGGACGTGATTCGGCACTTGTCAGAGGATCGGCTCGACGTTATTCAAGGCGCTGGTACAGTCTTAGACCTTTCGTGGGCTCGCCGCTGCGTGGATGCCGGCGCTCTGTTCATTACCAGCCCCGGATTCGACGTCAAAATCGTGGAGTTTGCAGCGAATGAAAAAATCCTGGTCATCCCCGGCGCATTAACACCTACCGACATAATCGCTGCCGCGAAGGCCGGCGCTGACTTCGTGAAAATCTTTCCTTGCGCACAAATCGGAGGGCCTGGTTATATTAAAGCCCTGAAATCGCCCTTTCCGGAGGTGCCGTTCATTGCCTCCGGAGGCGTGAATCAGCAAAACGCTTCCGAATACATACTGGCCGGTGCCGCGGCGCTCGGCATTGGCCGAGACTTGATCCACGAGGATGCAATCAAACGCCGCGATCATGGGTGGATCCGCGAGCTGGCGCGGCGCTACCGGAGCATGGTGACGCAGGCGCGTGCTCAATTGAACCCACACTAGAGGAAAGATATGCGAAGCAATCTGGCAATACTCTTCTTCGAACTCGGCGTGTTAGGAATAACCCTGCCGTTGTCGGGAGCCGAGCAGCGTGTTGAGGTAACCAAGACCGATCGTATGAATTTTGCGGCCGGGGGGATCATTCGCGTCAACCATTCCTACGGCACGTTGAATGTAGAAGGTTGGGACCGCCCCGAAGTTGAGATCACCGTCGTCAAGTCAACCGAGAAGTATTACGACGCCAAGCAGCGCGGGAAAACGGCCACACTTTTGGAGCGAGCCCATATTTCCATTGAGCGGGTTTCGGACACCGAGTTAGCAATATCCACGCACCAGGACAAGAAAATATCGGTGGATTACGAGATCCGCGTGCCGCGCGACTCCCGGCTCGACATCCATCACGGGACCGGCCAAGTATTAGTCGCCAACGTCACCGGAAATATTGAGGCCACCGGACATCGCGGCGACCTTGTGTTGATGCTGCCGGATACAGGTGCGTATACGATTGATGCGAAAACCAAAGTCGGCGTGGTTACGTCCGATTTTGCGGGCGATCTACATCGCCGCCGGTACCTCGTGGGCGAGAGGTTCGCCGGCCCGGCCGCAGCGCACCGGGTCTATTTGCGCGTAGGTTTCGGAGGCATTACAATCAAGAGCGTTCCGTCAGAGGCTGAACCACCCGTCACAGCGAGCACTCAGTAGCGCTTCGCACAGCCAGAAGTGTCCCGATGCACCGGTTGAGGTCGCGGATATTTGCATTCTTGCAGAACGAAATTCAAACAGGGGGTGGTTTGTGAAGACACAGAATCAGAAAGAACGATCGCGCCGTCGGCCTCTCGGTCAGGCGCTCTTCAAAGGAGCCGGAACGCTGGTCTTTTGCGCCGGCATCATCGCGATTTCGCTAACTTCGTGCATGGGTCAGGAAGAACCGAAGCCGGATCCGGCTGGCATCGCCACAGGCGATAAAACCACCGTAGTTGACGCCGGCGGCAACGCCTTCGTGGTTGCCGAACCGGCCGATAAGAGCGCTCCCAACTACGCGGATAGTAAGAAGGCCTCCGACGAATTCAAGGCTCAGGCGGCCAAAGAGCCTTTGGCGGTGAAGCTGGCCGATTCAGTGGGCCACATTCGAGTGGCCACGAATTTTGCCTGGACCCTCAACACCGGATATCTCGTGCTCTTCATGCAGGCCGGCTTCGCCATGCTCACATGTGGCCTGGTGAGAAAGAAGAATGCCGGGCACCTGATGATGCTAAATTTCGCGGCCTATGTCTTCGCCTTTATCGCCTACTACGCGGTTGGATACGCGTTCCAGTTTGGAGCCGTGGCCGTGAATGCCGCGCCTGGCAATTTGGGCGGCACTCCGACGCTGAATCATTTCCTTTTGGGAAACGGCTTGTGGGGATTTCTGGGAGGCAAAGGCTTCTTTATGACTGGGCCGGCCTATGACGCGGGCAGCAATGTTCTGGCGCTGTTTGAAGTGGTGTTTATGGAGACCGCCGGATATATTATCGTCGGCTCGATCTGCGAACGGATCAACTTCTGGTCCTTCCTGCTGTGCGAGCTGTTCATCGGAGCGATTCTTTACCCGGTCTTCGGCTGCTGGGTGTGGGGCGGAGGATGGATGTCGCAGCTTGGGAACACCATGGGGCTTGGACATGGATACGTAGATTTCGCCGGCTCTACAGTCGTGCATGCCGTTGGTGGATTCTGCGCCATGGCGCTCTCGATAATCCTGGGGCCGCGCCTCGGCAAGTTCGGGCCGGATGGAAAGCCGCGTGCTTTTCCGGCCCACAACATCGTTTTAGTGGTTATCGGGACCTTCATTCTGCTTTTCGGCTGGATGGGTTTCAATCCGGGTTCCACCCTCGGTGCAACCGATCTTCGCATTTCGGTGGTCGCCATCAACACCAATCTGGCCGCGATCGCAGGCTCGGCTACCGCGATGTTGTTCTGGTACTTAAAATTTGGAAAGCCGGATATCACCATGGCTTGCAACGGCATGCTGGCGGGCCTGGTGGCCATCACCGCTCCCTGCGCATTCGTCAACCCCACTTCGGCGTTCATCATCGGTATTCTAGCGGGGCTAGTGGTCTGTGTAGGAGTGCTGTTCAATGACAACGTGACCAAGATCGACGATCCCTGCGGTGCAATCTCGGTGCACGGCTTCTGTGGCGTGCTGGGCTCCATTTGTCTCGGACTATTTGCCGACGGCACCTACGGCGCAGGCTGGAATGGCGTGGGCGCCAGTAGTTATCTGGGACAGGCGGGCAAGGGCGTCACCGGATTGTTCTATGGCGACACCAAGCAGTTCCTGGTGCAGCTGATGGGTGCGGCGATCTGTGCGGCGTGGGCCTTCGGCGCTACTTTTCTGGTATTCAAAATGGTGAACGCGGTGAAATCGATGCGTGTCTCGAAAGAAGTTGAACAAGAAGGGTTGGATGTCCCTGAGTTTGGATTTCTGGCCTATCCCGAGGATGGCGTACACTTTTCGGAGTCCTAAGCGATCAAGAATGGAAACCATATGAAAAAAATTGAGGCAATCATCCAGCCGCATAAGCTGGAGGAAGTAAAAGAGGCCCTGATCGCCCTAGGCGTGGAGGGCATCACCATCGCGGAAGTGCGTGGCCACGGCCGTCAGAAGGGCCACTCCGAGATGTATCGCGGGGTGGAGTATAAAGTGGATTTCCTCCCCAAGGTAAAGCTCGAGCTCTTTGTGCCGGATGCGCGCGCGGAGGAGATTGTCGGCGCGCTAACCACCGCTGCCAGGTCTGGAAAAATCGGCGACGGCAAGATCTTTGTCTCCTCCATCGACGATGCCATTCGTATCCGGAACGGCGACAGAGGAGAAACCGCGCTCTGATTCGCTTATTTCCGAATCATCGCAGCCCGCCAACGTTGTAACGCGACTAGGGACCAAATCGCCTCGACCAATCCAAAGGGCCACGCGCCTTGAAGGAATCCATAGACTGACCCTAACGCGCATGACCCGGCAAAAGCTAATATGAACCAGACACTCCGCCGCTCCAGCGCGTAGCAGACCAGCATGGCTGTAACCGCAAATAGCCCGAAGACTGTCAAACGATCCATAGTCCAAGTTTACGTGACCCACTCTAAATTGAATTTCAGAGCTACATGAGCCGGCTACTAGGAATCGTTCTCGTCTACGCGCTGATGTTTCTGGGTTGGACCGGAGTGGGTCTGTTTATGATCCTTGCCCCGGCTCGCTTCGGCAACCTGGTCCACGAGAGTTTTGGTTTCTTTCCGCATGTCAAAGACGGCGATTGGGGCAAGAAACTGATTCTGCGGCTTGTCGGCGCGGGTTTCCTGGCCTTCGCAATACGTTTCGCGCTCGGAATCGTGGACCTGGCAAAAGGCTAGCCTGCGTCTTTATGAAATCCTTATGCCTTCCTTATCACTTCCTCACCCTCGCCGTTCTACAGTGAAATTGAGGCGTTATGCTCGACATCTTCTACGTAATCGTCGCCATCCTGTTCTTCGTCCTCTCCTGGGCCTTCACCAAGGCATGCGACAAGTTGTAAAAGGAACCCAATCATGGATTACATCATCGCTGGAATTGCATCCTTCTTCCTCTTCGTCTATTTGATCTACGCATTGCTGCGGCCGGAAAAGTTCTAGGGACCTGTCATGACTTCCATAGGCGTACTCCAGATCGTCATCTACTTTTTGATTCTGCTGGCTATTACCAAGCCAGTCGGGTTATTCATGACCCGCGTGTTTAACGGCGAGCGGACTTTCCTGCATCCCGTGTTGCGTTGGCTCGAAGTCCTGATTTATAAGCTCAGTGGAGTTCGCGAAGACGCCGAACAGCGTTGGACGCAATATTCGGGCGCGCTGCTTTCGTTTAGCGTTTTCGGCTTCCTGCTGGCTTACGTGATTCAGCGCGCGCAAGCTTACCTGCCGCTGAATCCGCAGAATTTTGGGACGCCCGTCATGACGCCCGACCTCGCGTTCAACACGGCAGTCAGTTTTGTCACCAACACCAACTGGCAATCCTACAGCGGCGAATCCACGCTGAGCTATTTCGTTCAGATGGCCGCTCTCACTGTTCAGAACTTCGTCTCGGGCGCTGCCGGAGTGGCCATCGCCATTGCCGTAGCCCGCGGGTTCGCTCGTCAGCAGATGAAGACCATCGGAAACTTCTGGGTCGACTTGACCCGCGCCACCCTCTACGTGCTGCTTCCGTTGTCGCTGGTGGGCGCTCTTTTTCTTTGCTCGCAGGGCGTAATTCAAAACCTGCATCCCAACACCCAGGCCAAGACCATGGAAGGCGCGGCGCAAATTATTCCCCAAGGCCCTGTGGCTTCGCAAGAAGCTATCAAGATGGTGGGCACCAATGGCGGCGGATTCTTCGGGGCCAACTCCTCGCATCCGTTCGAGAATCCCACGCCCATCTCCAACTTCGTTCAGATGCTGATGATCTTCGTGATCCCGGCTGGATTGATGTATACCTTCGGCAAAATGGTCGGCGATACACGCCAAGGCTGGGCATTGTTCGCAGCCGCGAGTGTGATGTTCCTGGTGGGAGTCTTCGTCTGTTATCCGGTTGAGCAAGGCGGCAATCCTCTGCTCGCCAAGCTGGGCATCCAGACCACCGCTAGCGCGACCCAGGCGGGCGGGAATATGGAAGGCAAAGAAACCCGCTTCGGGATTGCCTCCACAACATTGTTCGCTACCATCACCACCGACGCGAGCTGCGGCGCCATCAATGGACAGCACGACAGCTTCGTTCCCATCGCGGGATTAGTGCCGCTCTTCAACATCATGACGGGCGAAGTCATCTTTGGAGGTGTGGGCGCGGGACTGTATGGAATTCTCCTATATGCCATCGTGGCCGTGTTCATCGCCGGCTTGATGGTTGGGCGAACGCCGGAATACATCGGCAAGAAGATCGAGCAGAA
>JBEKJJ010000063.1:0-31822 GCA_050011295.1 Bryobacteraceae bacterium | reverse complement strand
CGCTCGCGATCCTTCTCCAGGCATTTGCGGACTGCGCGCTCCAGCTCCTCAGGAACCTCGTAATTGAACCGCGCCATCGCATCCGGCTGGGCCTGCAAAATGCGCGCCATGGTTTCGGTGGCATTCGCTCCGCTAAATGGCAGGCGTCCGGTGGCCATCTCGTACAGAACCACGCCCAAGCTGAAGATGTCGGAGCGATGATCCACGTCCCGGCCCAGCACCTGTTCCGGACTCATGTATTCCACAGTTCCCAGAACCATGCCGACGCTGGTAAGCAATTGCGTGTCTTCGGAACCCCGCGCGGATTTCTCGCGCTTCGCCAGTCCGAAATCCAGAACCTTCACATGCCCGCGCGGCGTCAACATGAGATTGGCCGGCTTGATGTCGCGATGCACGATGCCCTTCTGATGTGCGTCGTCCAGCGCGTCCGCCACTTGAATGCCGATCGGGAGAATATCCGATATCTTCATGGGACCCTCCCGGATCAGGTTGGTGAGCGGCACGCCCTCCACGTACTCCATCGCCAGAAACCACAGGTCGCCATCCTGGCCGATCTCATGGATGTAGGCGACGTTGGGATGCGTCAGCGCGGAAGCCAGCTTAGCTTCCTGCACGAACCGGTTCATGCGATCGGGATCGGAGGCGACATCGGGGGGCAAAACCTTGAGAGCCACTCTACGGCCCAGCCGCGTGTCATCGGCGAGATATACTGCGCCCATGCCGCCCTGCCCCAGGCGGGAACCCACGCGATAGTGCCCAATCAGCGAGCCAGGCGCCAGTAAATCGGCCATGATGTCCTCTATGTTACCTGTGGGGCAGGTTGGAAACTATCGGCAACCCAAGCGTTGGACCTATTTGGTCGCAACCATCACTCCAGGCTGCGTCTGTTTATCTTCGATCTGCACCACCACCGGCACGCTCATGTTGCGCCGCACTCCGGCTGGAATCCGCACATTGATTTGGAACATGCCTTCCACCAGCCCCGGCGCAGCGCCTGCATAGGGAATATCGGTCGCCTCGATTCCGTCGATGAACACCTTCACAGGGAGCGTGAACTTCGAAAGAGGCCCGCCTACTCCCGCGAGCGCCCCGTCGCGGCCAGCCGGGCTGGTCTGACCCGCACCGCCGCCATACAGGACGATCTCGTTGCCAATCGCCTCTGGGTTCGACGAGCTGTTCGAGCTCATGTCGTGATTGAGAATCGCTCCCTGCCCTCCGCCGCTCGAATCGGCAGTGAACAGCCCGGGTACGGCATCCAGCACGAACAGCGTCACCGGCGGCGATTTGGAAGAGTTGGAGATCACCTGTACACTGGTCTGCGTCTTCGAACTCAAACCGAACGGTGCAACGCCCGCCACCTGCCCATCGCCATTCGCGTCCACTACGTAAAAAAGCGGCGCGGGCGTACCATCGAATAGAACCTGGACGCCATCTAGCGTCGAATCCAATAATCCGTTGGCGCCGACGGTCGAATGTACGATTTGCTCCGGACCAAAGTTATCGCCGGCATAAATCACAAACGGCTCGCCCGGCGCCACGACGTTGCTTACATAGCTCGCTAGATGGACAAATCCGAAGCGTGTAAACCATACGCCTCTGTCGACGCTATAGGTCACAGGCACCGTTACGCTAGTGGACGCGTTCGGCGAAGAGACTTGCACATTGGTCGTATAGAGCCCTGGTGAGGTGGGGTTCACGCTCATCAAAAGGGTGGCTGGTGTTGTGGTTTGATTCAGGCCCACGTTTAGCCATGTCGCGTTGGGGTCTTTCAAGATATTGAGACCGGATGCGGGCAGCGCGGTGGATACCAGTCCGACGTTCGAGATACGTGGCACGATCAGCGTAGTGGGAGGCACGGGCGTGGCGGCGTGCGCGACAACGCCATCGGGCGACTTAGAACCACCCAGATCGGTGATCTCCTGAAACATCGGCCCGGAAACGGTCCCGCTCAGCGTAGTGCCCGCGTTGGTGCAAGGCACAATGCTTCCGAGTTGTTGGTAAGGAACGATCGCGGGATTCGTTATCCCCGGATCAAGCGAACCGAAAATGGGGTAACCATTCAAGAGGCTCGAGCCCGGTGCAAAAAGCGTGGTCTGTGGAAATTGCGAGTTCGCAAAACTAATCACGCCCTGAAGATTCGCGGGAACCTGTGCGGGCGTGCCGGCGAGCGTCACTGGAATCGCCGCCGTAAGCGGATCGGTCCCGGTCCGCTGCTTTACCTCATAGAAGAATTGAACGACGCCGGAGCTAGGCAACAAGGTCATGGAATTTCCGGAAACAGTGCCCGTCTGTCCCGCGGAAGCGCTACCTTCGGTTGCGCCGGAGCTATTCACTAGCGGCACCTGAAGCGGGATCGCCGCGTTTACGCCGTCCGGAACGTTTTCGATGGTCCCCTGTATGATCGTGCCGAAGTTAGCCGTCCCGATGCCCAACGAGGGAATCGTGAAGGCGCTTTCGCTGTTATAAACTTGGCCGGGAACGTTCTGCGTCGTTGTTCCTTGTGGCCTGAAGGCGAACGGAAAATTTTCAGTGGCGAACATTTGAAACGTCGCAGGCCCCGGAACTCCCGGAGTGCTCTCGCTGAAAAGCTGATTGCCATTGAAACCGTTGCAGTATTGAAAGCTGCCGGGCGTGGTGCCATACAATAGGCCGGGCTGCGGAGTCGCCAGCGTCTGTTGAGGATTTTTGATGGCAAAAGCCGGCGTCACTGAAATGAGCCCCACGATTGACGTGGGATTCGTTATGTTCGTTAGGCCGATTTGGTTTGCGTTCGCGCGGACATTGGTGATCCGGTATATATGTTGCCCGGTCGTGCTCGGCGCATCGATCGGTACGCCGTCCCATTCCACCGTGCTCGGTCCAACCAGCCTCCCCATGTAAGCATTCGCATTTCCAGGGGTGGTGTATACGGTCGAAGGATTCGAAGTCGCGGTGACCGTGCATGGCGGATTCGTGCACACCTGTAAATTGCTCGGGCTCGGTTCGTCAATGAGAAGAAGCGCTTCGATGTTGCCGTTTCCCAACAGCCGGCTGGTAACACCCGTATTCAACGTAAGCCGGAAGTTAAACGCCGGGACCTTCTGGCCAGCCGGGGTTGGAGCCCCGCCCACGCAATTCAACAGCAGATCGCCGGCCAGCTCGGTGATGCCCTCCACGCGTACAATAACGGGCGTCCCCGCGTTAGCCACGCAAGTAAACGCATTGGGGTTGGTTCCCGGTTGCGCAACCGCAACTGACACGAAAATAAGAGCGCCAAACAAGAACAGAATGCGCGTCACGTGGCCCTCCGTAATGCTTTGCAGCGATTTTGATTGAGTCTAATCCTGGAACGCAATTCGTGTCAACCACAGCGCCGCCCATTGGTAATCGGCTCAAACGCCCGGGCTACTTCCGCCCACTTCGCCCCTCCAGTAACGCATCCAGCCGGTTGAACGACCCTTCCCAAAACGCACGCGGCCCGCAAGGCAAATCCACGGCCACCACGAACACGTTATCAGTAACAACGGTGTCGATCCGAGCCTGATTCTCGTACACCGCCCGCAGACGGTTGCGAACATTCTGCAATCCCAGCCCATGCCGCTGCGCCGAGGGAGCCTCCGGATCAAACTCGTTCTGGATGGTCACCTGCAACCAACCTTCCTCGCAGTGCGCCTCCAGACGGATGGTCCCGCCATCCACCAACCCGGCGATTCCGTGCTTGACTGCGTTTTCCACCAGCGGCTGCAGAAACAGCGGCGGCACCGTGCAATCGTCGCATGCGGAATCGGTTTTGATTTCAATCCGCAAGCGCGCACCGAAACGCACCTGCTCCACGGCGAGATAGGCTTGCGCCAACGCCAGCTCTTCGCGCAGCGAAATGCTGTGCTTCTCGCCCAGGCTAAGCGTGTTGCGCAGAAAATCCGACAGCTTGATGCACATATCGCGCGCCCGCATGCCATCTACGGTAGCCAAGGCCGCAATCGAGTTCAGGCTGTTGAACAAAAAGTGCGGATTGATCTGCGCCTTCAGAGCTTTGATTTCGGCTTCGCGCGCTAGCGTCCTGGCTTCGTGCTCGCGCGTCTCGGATTCTTTGGAAGATTCCACCGAGAGCAGCACATAGTGCAACGCGACAGATAGCAGGTACAGCAGCACGCCGATGCCAAAAAGCAGCGGAAGCTGCGAACTGAACCGGTCATTAAGGGTCGGGTAATACCGGCTAAGCCCCAGCCCGAACACTTTCGCCAGTACGATCCAAAACAGCGCCGCTACCACCGCCGCCGCGATGTGGTTCCCGAGTAATTTCGGAATCTGCGCTGGCCCCAAAGGCAGCACGCGACACATATACCAGGGCGCCAAACAAACGAATGCGTAAAATAGCGCCAGCGGCAGCGCCAATAGGCCGGCTTCCAGCCAGGCCAGCCGCCCGGTGATGGTAAGCAAGTAACCCAGCAGAGCGCCCAGCGCGGCCCAAATGAGCAAATAAAGGGTAATCCTGCCTTTGGTGGCAAGCAGCGGATGCATAAAAGCTGGCCTGGTTAATTATCTACCTTGGCTGCGCCGAACACCGCGGTGCCTGTGATAATCAGTTGCGGTGTTTTCACGCCCGGATCGACGCGCGGAGGGATGGTCTTATCTTCGAACGCTCCGAAAATGCCGGCGCCCTTCATTTCCACGCGCCAGTTCTCTGGCACGCGAATATCGACGCCGCCGAATAGTGCGTTCACGTCGATCACCGCCGCCTGATCACCCGTCATTCCTGCTTTGCGGAGATCGATTTTTACTTCACCGAATACCGCCGTCGCTTCGGCGCCCTTGAAATCCTGTGAGTCCACCTTCCGCTTCACGCTGCTGAAGATAGCCCATGACCCGAGCACTCCGTCGGCGGTGGCAGCCGTAGCCGTGGCCGGCATACCCTCCAAGTACCTCCTCCGATCCATCGCCCGCAACAGCATAAAGACGCCGAACCCGATCACTGCGAGCGGCCAAATGAGATGCGAGACGTCGAAATCGAAGATGAGGATGTGCAGATTGTCGAGCAAGAAGGCCGCGCCCACCAGCACCATCAAGCCCCCCCAAACCTGACCACCCGGCCCTCGGGATTCCAAAATTCTCGAAATTCCAAAGCCAATCAGGATTACCGGCCAGAACCGCCAAATATCGTATACGCGGACGATTCCGAGATTATCGAGCAGGATGATCAATCCGATAGCGACAATCAGGGCGCCGACTACGATTCCGGAAAGGCCGGACCGGACCCGCAAGTGCGCCCGTGCCTGGATACCATTGTCTGGTCGGTCTCTGTCCACGATCCAAGCGTAACAGCGCGTAACGCAGGATTCGATGAGAGATCGGCGAACGGCGGTCAGGGACCGGTAAGTAGGGCAGGTCCCCGACCTGCCAGAACTAAGGCGCCAGCCGCTCCACCCTCCACCGTCCGTTAGCCTTCCGCGAATACCGCAAACGGTCATGCAGCCGGCTTTCCCGCCCCTGCCAGAATTCCATCGTCTCAGGACGCAGCCGGTACCCTCCCCACCCGGGTGGCGCCGGCACATCGCGATCGGCGTAGCGAGACTCCAGCTTTTGGATTCTCCGCTCCAGGACGTCGCGGCCGGGGATCACCGAGCTCTGCCAGGATGCCCAGGCGCTCAATTGTGCCCCTCGCGGCCGTGTCCGAAAATAGTCCTCGGTTTCCCCGCGCGAAGTTTTCTCCACCTGCCCTGATACACGCACCTGGCGCTCCAGTGTCGGCCAATAGAATACCAGCGAAGCGCGAGGATTCGCCGCCAGCTCGCGCCCTTTCTGGCTTCGATAGTTGGTGTAAAAAACGAAGCCGCTCGCATTCGCCTCCCGAACGATCACCATTCGTGCCGACGGCTGCCCCTCGGACGAAACTGTGGCCAGGGTCGCAGCGCCCGGTTCCACGATACCCGCAACACTTGCCAACGCGTACCATTCTTCAAATTGTTTGATGGGATCCGCGCCGGCGGTGGGTTCGTCCAGTGCGGCAGTCTTGGCGCGCTGTCTGTGAGGCACCACGATGTATCCCAGCCGCGAGTTCCCAAGCACTTCGTTTCGCTCGCGGCCCCAATACCACCAATGCGCTGCAATGTAAGCGGCCATCAGCGCATCCAGCTGATCTTCCAAAGCCTTCAATGCGCGGCCTGCATGCGGAATTTCAGGTAGTTCGGTTAACTCGAGTCTGGGAACTAACAGAGGCAGCCGGTCCAGGAACAGTCGGCGCAAGCGGCTTAACTCCGCCACGCGATCCGCCAGTCTGCCTTTTTTGTATTTGACGATGCGGTCCAGCCGGAAAAGCTGAACCGATGCCGCGTGGGGATGGACTTCAATCTGGAAGCGTCCGCCGCTCTTCGGCGGCCAATCATCGCCGTGCGGGAAGCCCAGCTTGCCCAGTGCTGCCGAAAACCCGGTGGTTCGCTTCCAAAAAGTACGGGCCCGGCTAGCCGGATAGGCGCCTGCGTGATACTTACCGTAGAGAGAATGCGCCAACCGGTCCGCGATCCGCATGCCAGACGCATTCGGAATCACGATGGGCGCGTCAATGCCGATTCCAGTATCGGCGGTGGCTTCAGCCGTAACCCAACGCAGCACATCCCTCGGAAGCCTGAGGCGATCGAGTGCAACAAGGTGCAGCGTTTCGCCGGCCCAATCGAGAGCCGCAACGCCGCTGGGCTGGTTCTCCCACCCGAAATCAATTCCCAGGAAGCGCAGAAACCTTATTCTATTCCGAGCCGCGACCGGAAGGAAGCGTCGCCTCCTCACGCTCCCTACCAGTCGCGGCTCAATTGCGTTAGATCCGCGACGCCGGCCGATCGCTCATCGCATAATCAGCCGCAGCTTCTCCCGCCGTGCCGATCTCTTCCCCGCCGGTCTGCTCCAGGACCGTTTTCGCGCGCTTCACCCACTCGGAGCTATCGCAATGCACCGACACCAGGATTCCGCCCGTTTTCACACGGCCCTCGTAGCGCTTCGCTTCATACTCCGGAATGCCCATGCCGATCAAAGCCCCAGCGATTCCGCCCACAGCTCCACCTGCGCCGGCGCCCGCCAGAAGACCCATGATGGGCCCGGCAGCGATAAACGGTCCAAGCCCGGGGATGGCCAACGCCCCGATACCTACCAGCCATCCCAGCGCGCCGCCGATTACGGCTCCGGACGCCACGCCCGTGGTAGCACCCTCGGGAGCTTTGGTGTCCTTCTTGTGAACAAAATCCTTGGTGCCCACATTCTCGGGCATCAGGACGGAAATGTCCGTGCCGCGAAATCCCGCGGCTCTCAAGGCTTCCAAGCCACCGCCCAATGCGACGGTGTCCCGGAAAATTCCATAGACAGCTGTATTCTTCCCACTCATATTTTCATCTCCTGATTTTTTGGTCGTTCGTTCTTGTTGCGGAAAATCGGACCTAGTTCGAGCCGCTCGGAGTCACGGTCAGTTCGCTAGTCACTTTGCCCTGACCCGCGATCTCGGTGGCTTTGTCTTCTATGGCCTTCTTCTCGTCATCGGATTTGACCGCCCCGCGCAACGTCACCATGCCATCCCGGCTGATGATTTTCACGTTGTGGGCGGACATCGACAGCGATTTGTCGGACACCACGGATTTCCGAATTTTTTGGGTTAGCTCGCGATCGGCTTTGTTGCCCTTCTGCTGATCGGCGGTGACTTGTCCATCCCGATCCTGCGCGACGAGCGTGAACCCGCCCGTGATCGCGAGCAGTTGGCAAGCTAAAGCTAAGTTTGAAAAAAGTTTGCGCTTCATGCCCATGGTCATTGCACGAGCATGGCCACGGCACAAAGCGCTGACTTTCTATTCAAAGCCAATACGTTGCAGGGCGTCAGGAGGAATTATTTTCCCGGTTTAACGGTAAGTAACGGTGAGAAAAGCAAGAATCCAGAAGTCAGAATCCAGGAGCTAGAATAAGGACGCGCGCAGCGCCACCGTCTTCTGAATTCTGAATTCTGGCTCTTGGATTCTGCGCGCGCGCCGCGCGCTCTACTTCGCCTTCCTAATGTAGATATTCCCATTGAACGTCGTGAGCTGAATCTCCGGTCCGCCTCCGTTGATCAACCCGTAGGTCGCTTTATCAAACTGCACGCGATACTTACCGTGGCCGGAACCCGAGTCCTCAACAATCGGCTTGCGCGATGAAGCGTCCACTTTGATGTCGAAGTCGCTGTAGACCTCGCCATTGTCGCTCTTCAGCTTCACCTTCGCCTTTAAGTCGGCCGGCAAGGTTACGTCGATGTCGCCATTGAGCGAGCTGAACGACATGGGCTTGTCCGCAGTCACCTTATCCAGAGTCACCAGCACGCGGTCATTCAGCGCATGCACGATCGCCGAACCGGATATGTGCGTGGCAGTCGCCCGCCCGTTGGTGACGTCAACTTCGACATCGCCGACAATATGGTCCACTGAAATCTCGCCGCCGTTTACGTCATGCAGTTTGCAAGACGTGTTGAACGGCACTTGAATATTGATTTCGACATTCTCGTTGAGCGACCGCGTTCCCACCGTGACCACGTTATCGGATTCTTCCACCGAAAGGCCGCTGCCGCCGATATCGATCCGATGCATCCCATCCGATCGATCGGCAGGGCGCCGATGATGGCTACTTTCCCCCCGAGCTTCCACGATGGCCTCTTTGCCGTCGTAACCCTTGACGTGGATGCTGCCGTTCAGCACCGACGCTTTCAGCATCTTCGGACGCGATGGATCACTGAAGGGAACATTCACGCGATCCGGTTGATCCTGGCAAAAGGCCGCGCCGGCCGCGAAGATAAAAAGAAGTGCTAGCTGTTTCATATTACTTTCCTCGATTGATGATTCGTATACTTCCGTTGAGTGTGTCGTATTTGAGCTCGGGCCCGCCGTTGCCGATACGCATGCCGTTGAAATCGTCGCTGTGATAGACGAACTTCCCGTCCCGCCGCTCGCCCGCCGAGATGATTCTCGGCAGAGACGTGACATCGTAGTCCGTGAAGGCTTGCCCGTTGAATGTTTTCACCCTGACATCGGCATTCAGGTTCCCCCGGAACTCCGTGTCAATGCCTCCGTTCACGGTGCCGAATGAGCAAGCACCGGAGGGATTCTTGGCGAACAATACGTGAATCGGGCCATTCACCGAATGAACGTGTCCCGAGCCTGCGACCTCGGTCATTTCAATGCCGCGGTTCACATTGCTGATATCGAAATCGCCGGTGGTGTTTTCCACGCGAATGTCGCCGTGGTTCACCGTGCCGAGCCGCAAGAACGTCGCCACCGGAACCTTGATTTCGAAATCGAAAGTCACATGGTATCCGCGATGCCCGTGATCGCGAGTCCCCCACCGGTTGTCCTCGCAATGGCAGCGGAACGGCCCATCCACGAACAGGATCAATGCATCGCCTGATCTGGAAACGTCCAGCTTCACTTCCTGCTTGGCCGCTTCCAGCCGTTCGGCGGATTCCGCCTCGATGGTTTTCTCAGCTACCATCTGGATCTCACTGCCGTTGTAGCCGGAGACGTGTATGTATCCCTGCACGTTGTCCACTTCCAGGCGCGCGGCCGCCGGCAACGTCTGTCGGATTGTTTCCTTGGCTTCCTGATCGCCGTAGGCCAGCGTCACAGCGGCCATCAAGACTAAGAGTGTTCTCATTGCAGTTGCTTCAGCGCCCATTGCGCGCGCTGCCTCACGTCCGGATTCAGGTTCTGGCCGGACAACAGAAATTGAATATCCGAAACCGCCGACTTCTCGTGCAACTCCACAATCTGATCCAGAATCGCGATCTGCACCAGCGGCGAATCCTGTTTCGCCAGCGCCTGCACCACGCCTTTTCTGCCCACCGGACTATCGTTGAAATTCCGCAGCGCATCCACCGCCGCCAGGCGCACGTTGACGCTGGGATCGTGATTCACCGTGGTCAGCAGCGCCGATAGCACTTGCGGATCGGACTGCTCCACCCGATATGCAAAGTTCACGCCCCGCAGACGATCGCTGGCCGATTGCTGCTGCATCAGTGACAGAGCCACCAGTTGACGCATGTTGTATACCTCCCCGCGCAGTTGCGAAACTTCCACGCTGTCGCGCCCGCGCACCACATAGCCTGTTCCGATCCCAATCGCGAGAATCAGCACCGCGCAGGCCGCCTGAAACGCCGGATGCCGCAGCCACCACAACGGCTGCCGGCGCTGGGCCTCTTGTTGCCGCCAGGTGCGCAGCGCATCGTAGAAGCGCACGCGCATTCCCAGGCTGGGATCTTCTTCGGGCAGCGTTCCGAGCGTCCCCCACAGATCCTTCAGTTCTTCGGCTTCGGCGCGGCAGCGCTCGCACGAACCCAGGTGAGTGCGAAACTCACCAACTGAATCTTCGAGAGTGCCTCTCCAATAATCCACGAATTGTGTTCTAGCCTGTTCGCAGTTCATGATGCCTTTTCTCCCGCCAACTCGAAGTAGATCTGTCCCAGCGCCCGCACCGCGCGATACACCCGCACTTTCACCGCTCCGATATCGCAGCCAAGAATGCCGGCGATCTCTTCGTACTTCAAATTCTGATAACGGCTCAGCACCAGCAGCTCTCTTTTTTCGAGCGGCAGGCGCGCCATCGCCCGCTTCAACAACGCCACTTCCTGTTTGCGCTTCAAATTCTCGTCCATCATGTTGGTGCTCGCAAATTCCCTGTCACCGATTTCCACTTCGAACTTCCGCTTCCCGATGGAATCCACATGCGCGTTGCGGGCGATCTGGTACATCCAGGCCGTAAATGATCGCTCCGGCTGGTAGCTTTTCCGGTATTTCAACATCCGGAAAAAAACGTCCTGGACCAGGTCTTCGCTCAGGTCGCGGTTCCCGTTCACGTGCACAAAGTAGTTGAACAGCGATCGATGGTGCCGCTCAAACAGCACCGCCAAGCCCCCCAGGTCGCCATCCCGGACGGCCTGCATCAGGCTACTATCGCTTGCTTCGTACACAATAGGAATACCGGCGGCGTAACTAAAGGTTACGCCGGTTCTTCGGTTATTCAGTTCTTCGGTTCTTCAGTTCCCGAACCGATGAACCGAAGAACCGAAGAACCGATGAACGGTTTTTACCACACCCGGCAAGCCGGGGCTGCGACCATGGGCTGGCCAATCTTGCAGGCATAGGCCTTCTGGAACTCCGGCATGTTGGATACTACGCCATTCACCCGATCCCTGCCTGGCGAGTGCGGATCCACTTGAACCAGCATCCGGGACGTTTCCGGCCGCACATTCTGGCACCAGATCTGTCCCCAACCCAGGAAAAACCGCTGTTCAGCCGTCAATCCGTCCATTTTGGGCGCCGTCTTGCCTTTGAGTGCGTCCATCAGCGCCATAAAGGCCAGCCGCAAGCCCCCATTGTCGGCTGTGTTTTCACCCAGTGTGAGTTTTCCGTTCAGATGCACGTTGTCGATCGGTTCGAACCGCGAATACTCCTGAATGAAGCACTCAGCGCGCTTTTCGAACTCTTTGGCGTCCTCCGGCGTCCACCATTCCTTGAGATTGCCCTCCGGATCGAACTGCCGGCCCTGATCATCGAACCCGTGCGTCAGTTCGTGCCCCACCACCGCTCCGATGGCGCCATAATTCACCGCGTCATCCAAGCGCTTGTCGTAAAAAGGAGGCTGCAGGATTCCGGCCGGAAAATTGATGTTGTTTTCCGTCGGATTGTAATACGCATTCACCGTAGGCGGTGTCATCCCCCATTCGTTGCGATCCGTTGGCGTGCCGATCTTGTTCAACTGCCGGTGCACTTCAAACTGGGTGGCGCGCTCGTCGTTCCCTACAGCATCGCCCCGGACAATCTTTACGGTGGAATAATCGCGCCATTTGTCGGGATAGCCGATCTTGTTCGTCACCGCGCGCAATTTGACCAGCGCCTGTTCCTTGGTAACCGGCGTCATCCAGGAAAGCGTCCGGATGTCGCTCTTCAGAGCGTTTTCGATCTCTTCTACCATCTTCAGCGTCCGAGCTTTCTGCTCAGCGCCGAACGCCGCTTCCACATATTTCTGACCCAGCGCGAAACCCAGATCGCTGTCCACTGTCGCCACGCAGCGTTTCCAGCGCGGTTCAATCTCTTTGGCCCCTGCCAGGATCTCTCGATAAAAATGGAAATTCTCATCCACAAACGGCTTCGCCAGAAGCGCAGCTTCAGAGTGGACCAATTGCCAGCGAAGGTAGGTCTTGATGTCATCTAGGCTGGTCTGCACGATCATGGATTCCAGCGTGCGGAAGAAATTCGGCACCACGACGTTGAGATCCGATATGGGTGGCGATCCCAGTCCCTGGAAATACTTGGGCCAATCGATGGCCGGATCGAGTGAATACAATTCGTGCACTGTCAGCTTGTGATAAGTCTGCTGGGGATCGCGGCGTGACGTCACATCGAGCGAACCTTTGGCCAATCCGGTCTCAAAGCGCATCACTCGCTGAGCATCCGACGCAGCCTTCTCGGCAGGTTCACCCAGTAGCTCGAGCATTTTCTGGACATGCTCTACATATTGCTTGCGCAGCTCCACGGATTTCGCGTCATCCTTGAAATAATAGTCGCGCTCCGGCAGGCCCAGGCCGCCTTGATCCATCTGCGCAATCTCGAGCATTGAGTTCTTGAAGTCCGGACCAGAAGAGAAGTTGAACAGCGCGTTGACGCCGATCAAGTGCAGCGGGACCAGCGCATTCAACATGCCCGATTTGGATGACATTGCATCAATGCGGTCGAGATCGGGCTTCAGCGGCGCAGCCCCTAGCTTGTCGATGGCTGCCTCATCCATGCAGGAGGCGTAGAAATCGCCGATCTTCTGATCGAGCGGCGCTCGCTGGGGATCGTTCGCCGACGCCTTTTCGAGGATGGTGCGCAGCAAGGTGCGGTTGCTCTCGTCCAATTGACCAAACGGGTCCCAGCTGGTTTGATCGGGCGGGATCGGATTATTGGCGATCCACGCGCCGCAAGCATATTGATAGAAGTCGATGCAGGGATTGGCCGACCGGTCTATGTTGGAGATGCTGAATCCGGGCGGGTTCTGGGCGAAAGCAGTGAGCGAGAACAGCAGGAGGAATGGACGTGGACAAATCACGTCTTAATTCTACTGGCTACAATCAGCCCCGGTCCATTTTGGCGCTGAAAGAAAAGTCGCCAACCGCCGGCATGTAGCCGGCCCCCATATAGCCGGAGCCCTTGACGTCCTCCGAATCCTTGGCCTTGATGCGGATGGTGGTATCCAAAGCTCCCGTGCGATCGCATCGGATTCTTATCTCCTGCTTGTTGCTGGTGGAGGCCAGGAGTGTCTTGAAGCAGCCCTGGCCGCCGTCATAGACGATCGTCCACGGTTCGTCTACGTTACTCAGGCACCTCTTGAAGACCTTCGTCTTTGGTACCTTATCTGCCCAGCCGATGGGGATGTACGTTGTGGTCGTGGCCTCCCAATGTCCCAGTTTGATATCGAGGGGATGATAGGGAACCACACGCCCACCTGCCGCGGAACACAACAGCGCCTAAATGAGCAAATCCCACTTCATCGTGGGGCAGGCGCTTCCGCCTGCCAACCGATCTCGCCACTAATTTTCTACTTCTTCAACTTGTCCCGCTGCTCCTTCAACACCGCTTTCCGGCTCAGCTTGATCTTATTGCCTTCGAGCGCCAGCACCTTCACCAGAATCTGATCGCCCTCTTTCAACTCATCGCGCACCGCTTTGATGCGATTCTCCGAGATCTCGCTGATGTGCAGCAGTCCGTCGGTGCCGGGGAATATCTCTACAAACGCACCGAATTCCACTAGCCGCACTACTTTTCCAAGATAGGTTTTCCCGACCTCGGCAACAGCCGCGATATCGGTAACACGCTGGATAGCCAGCTTGGCCGATTCGCCGTCCGCGGCGAAAATGTTCACCGTCCCGTCGTCTTCCACGTCGATCTTCACGCCGGTTTCATCCACAATGCTGCGGATCATCTTGCCGCCCGGCCCAATCAGATCGCGGATCTTGTCAGTTGGAATCTTGAGCGTGTAGATGCGCGGCGCGAACTGCGACATCTCCTTGCGCGGTTCGCTGATCGTAGCCACCATCTTCTCCAGAATAGACAGCCGCGCTTTGCGAGCCTGCTCCAGCGCCTCCTGCATGATCTTGGTGGTGACGTTTGGAACCTTGATGTCCATCTGCAGGCCAGTGATGCCCTGCTTCGATCCGGCAACCTTGAAATCCATGTCGCCGTAATGATCCTCGGCGCCCGCGATATCGGTCAGCACGGCATAATCCTTGCCTTCCATCACCAGGCCCATGGCGATTCCGGCAATGGTATCGGAAACCGGCACGCCCGCATCCATCAGCGCAAGCGACGCCCCGCACACCGTGGCCATTGAGCTGGACCCATTCGATTCCAAAATGTCGCTCACCACACGCAGCGTGTACGGGAACTTCGACTCTTCTGGAATCACGGCCGAAATCGAGCGTTCCGCCAACGCGCCATGCCCAATCTCGCGCCGTCCCGGACCGCGCATGAATCCAACCTCGCCCACGCTGAAGGGCGGGAAGTTGTAATGCAACATGAAGCGCTTCGCCGTCTCAGTGAGATCGAACATCTCGATGCGCTGCTGATCGTCCTTGGTGCCGAGCGTCACGGTGACCAGCGCCTGCGTCTCGCCGCGGGTGAACAGCGCCGATCCGTGCGTGCGCGGCAGGACACCCACTTCACAATCGATATTGCGAATCTCGTCGAACGCGCGCCCATCGGGACGTCGCCGGTGCTTCAGCATCTCATCGCGGAAGATGCGTTCCTTCAGCAGGTCGAACAGCGCGCCGGCTTCGGATTTGTGCTCCTCCGGGGCCGCCTCCAGCACCGCATGCTTAGCTTCGTGCACCTTATGGTAGCTTTCGAGCTTCGGATATTTCTTGGTGTCCAGGGCGTCGGTCAAATCGGCGCGAACCTGCTTCTCGATTTGCGCATACATCTCTTTGTTGACCTCGGGAGTGGTGTAGGCGCGCTTGGTCTTACCGGCCTTCTTCACCAGCTCGCGAATTCCCGCGCCAATCTTCTTGCAGCAAGCGTGGCCATATTCGATGGCTTCCAGCACTTCGGCTTCGCTGGCATGCTGCGCGCCGGCTTCCACCATCACGATGCCTTCTTCGCTGCCCGCGACGATGATGCTGAGCTTGGCTTCGCGCGTCTCGTCGTAACTGGGATTCGCCACCAGCTTTCCATTGATCGACCCTACCCGCACTCCGCCCAGAATATGGTGGAAGGGAATATCGGAAATCGCCAGCGCAGCGCCTGCGCCGATGATGGCCAGCGTGCTGGGATCGCGCTGCGGATCGGCCGACAGCACCATCGCGATAACCTGCGACTCATTGGTGTAGCCCTCCGGAAACAGCGGCCGGATCGGCCGGTCAATCAGCCGGCTGGTCAGAATTTCTTTCTCAGAGGGACGCCCCTCGCGTTTTATGAAGCCGCCCGGAAACTTGCCGGCAGCGTAAGTGTATTCACGGTAATCCACCGTGAGCGGAAAGAAGGCGGCGTTGGGCTTGGGCTCTTCGTTGGAGCAGGCGCTTACCAGCACCACGGTATCTCCCGAGCGAACTACGACAGCCCCATTGGCCTGCTTCGCGATCTTTCCTGTTTCAATTGTGATCTTTTGACCGTCCAGGTCAATTTCTACGGTTTGTAACATCTGTATTTTCCTTTTAATCGAGGCTGAGCTCTCTGCTCCGCCTGCCAAGGATTAAGAGGAGACTTTGGAGGGAACGAAATGTCGATGCGCCGCCCACCGGGGCGGGTTACCTGAGCCCGGACATCTAACGGCGGATGCCCAAACTTTGAATCAGGTTCTTGTATCTTTCCGGATTACGGCTCTTCAGGTATTTCAACAAGCGCCGCCGGCGTGCGACCATCGACAACAATCCCCGGCGGGAATGATGGTCTTTGCCATGCAACTTGAAATGATCCTGCAGCTGCAGAATGCGCTGGCTCAGAATCGCTACCTGGACCTCTGGCGAACCGGTATCGGTTTTGTGTACTCTATACGTCGCAACTACCTGTTGTTTCGAATCCGCCGCCAGTGCCATTCTCGGAAAGATACTCCTCGTCTAAACTTAATCTCTTTTGTTCCTTAACAGGATAGCACAAATCTACTTGACAATCGTTCGCTGGGCGGGAGTGTCTCGCCGCAGGGCGGAGTAGTCGCCATCGAGATTGACTCCGAACCCCCAAAGTTCGGATACGCCCGCGCCAAAGCGAAATAGGCAGATCGAGAGGTGTCCAGTTGCGGATATAGTTCCAGGCAGCCCATCCCCCAAGCCAGGTGATCGGGGCCAAGATCATCGCCAGCCCGATTCCACCCGTCGTCGAAAATCGGGCAGCCATATTAGATTCAGACACCGAGTGGGGGAGTACCCGACGCCACCAGAGGGCCGTATTACTTACTCATTATGGAAGCATGCAGCTTCTTTACCTGGGTCCGATGATCCAGTAGATGGAGCCGCTGCAGTAGGGCATATTCTTTCCAATTGAGTTCGGCAAAATAGATTTGCGGTTCTGTGCGTTCCTCTTTGAGTTTGCGGAGCGCCACCATGACCGTTCGAACGGTCGGAGCATCGCTGCTAATAGAATCCGCCGCGCCTTCCAGCACCTCGAGCATGGCGCGATTGGCGGCGTGAAGTTCTTCCACTAGAAGATTCCACGGCGCCCACTGACCCGCGCCAGACCGGAGCGCCTCGTAGACCGGAGGGAGGGGCGGCCGGCGGCCGGCGAGTAGATGACGCAGTTCTTCCGTCCCTCGAATCTGCGTCTGCGAAATATGATCCACCACTTCTGCGATGCTCCACTTTCCCGGCGTGGGATGCAAGCGGGCTTGTGTTGCGGTGAGTGATTCCAGCGCACTTTCGAGTTCCTCCGCGGCCTTCTGAATCTTCTCGCGAATGGCGCTGGCGCTCATTTCCTGGGAGCGGGAGCGAAGGTACTCCAGCATGCGTAGGGATTCCGGGGCAAGTGGCGATCCGTCAACATCGAGGATTTCAGACATTGTGGTCCAGACCTACTGTTTTATCACCGTTCCATCTCTGCGCCGGATCTCGCCCCACCCGCCATTCAACTTCTTCCGCTCGCCTTCTTCGAAGCTCCCGAACGGGTACTTGGCCGCGGCTTTCTCATCCACCTCGATGCCCCAGCCGGGTACATCGTTTGGATACCAATAGCCGTTCTTCATCACCGGACAACCTTGGAAAACCTCCTGCGTGCGCTCGCCGAAAGCCGAATATTCCTGGACGCCGAAGTTGTGGGAGGCGACATCGAGTGTGATATTGCACATCGATCCAATGGGCGAAAGATCGCCGGGTCCGTGCCAGGCCGTGCGTACGTTGAATGCTTCAGCGAGCGCCGCAACCTTGCGCGCAGGCGTGAGCCCACCCACAAACGACGGATGAATGCGAATAAAATCGATCAGCCGTTCCGAAATCAGCGGCGTCCATTCCAGCGGATGCGTGAATAGCTCGCCCATCGCGAGCTGAGTCGCGCATTGTTTCCGAATCAACCGAAAATAATCGATATCTTCGGGCGCCAGCACGTCTTCCAAAAAGAATAGCCGGAACTTTTCGACGTCCTTGGCGAAGCGCACGGCTTGAATCGGATGCAATCGCTCATGAACATCGTGCAGCAGCTCGATCTCCTCGCCCAACTCCGTCCGGCTGGCTTCGAAAAGCTGCAATGCCCTACGCATGTACGCCGCAGGCTCAAACACCGGACCATCGTGCAGCGCGGCCACAGCCGCATTCCCACGGCTAGCCCCATATCCCGCCATTCCCGGTACGCCCACCTGCACGCGCACATGCCGGAACCCCTGTTCGATGATCCGCCGCGCATTCGCGATGGTCTCCGGAATCTCGGCGCCCGCCGCATGCGTGTAACAATCGGCTGCTTCCCGGCATTTGCCGCCGAGCAGCTCATACACGGGCATCCCCGCCTGCCGCCCTTTGATATCCCACAGCGCCATGTCGACACCCGCAATGGCATTATTCAGCACCGGACCATTCCGCCAATAAGAGCTGTCGGAGCAGGCATGCCAGATGTCGTCGATCCGATCGGTGGCCTTACCCAACAGAAGCGGCTTCAGGTATTTCTCGACCGCCGGAACCACCAAGTCGGCCCGCTGAGTAAAAGTGGCGCATCCGTAGCCGTAAAGCCCATCCTGGTCAGTGGTGATCTTGACCACCACCAGCCGCAACCCCTGCGGCGCGGTGGCAATCACCCTGATGTCCTTAATGCGAGGCGCAGCCATCCCACGCGTGGCGCGCTCAACCTTGGTCTGCGCCGCTAACTCTCGCAATGCGAGAAAGCCGCCCGCCGCTTTCAACAGATCGCGACGCTTCACCGTTTCGGCTCGTGTTCGCGATCGTCCACCATGCGTTTGACGCGATCCAGCTCTGCCCGCAGCTTCCGCTCCCGCAAGGCGATCGAGATCACATAGATTATGACCACCAGCCAGGCGACCAGAAAACCGTAAAACATGAACGTGTAGTTTTGGTCCATGACAATCTCCTCAAAAAGCGTGCGCGTAACGCCGCATCGTATCGATCTCTCGCTGCATGGCTTCCTGACGCATCCGGATCAACACCAGCACCGTGGCGAGCATCATGAGAGCGAGGAAGTTCCACCAAATGGGCGCTTCCATCCCAGGCGCCATTCCTCCGCCGCTGCGAATGCTCAGCACCGGACCGGGATGCTGCGTTCGGAACCACTCGATGGACTTCCAGACGATCACCACGTCCACGCACGCGAATATCGACAATACCGCGCACAATCTGGCCCGTGTGGTGGGATCGTCAATCGCACGCCGCAGCATCAAATAACCGACGTACAGCAGCCAGCAGATGAAGAACGAAGTGAGCCGGTAGTCCCACGTCCACCAGATGCCCCAAATGATGCGGCCCCAAATGCTGCCCGTAATCAAGGTAATTGTGGTGAACGCAAACGAGACCTCAGTAATGGACGCCGCCACCGAATCGAAGCGCAGATCCTTCTTGATCAGATACCCGACGCTACAGAACATCGCCAGGAAGAATCCCGCGAATGACGTGATTGCCGAAGGCACATGGAAGTAGATGATGCGGAAGATCGCGCCCTGATTCAGCTCGTCCGGCACCTTCAGAAACATGGTGTGCAGATTCCAGCTCAAGATCAGGCCCGACAGCACTGAAAGAGCCAAAATGATTTTCAGCCGCATAGTTTTTTACCCCACTAGTACGATTTCAACCAACGCTAACGACAGAACAGTAAAGATTACATCAAACCCAGCCAGCAGTTTGAACCAGATCTGATCGTCAGTTTCGAGCGCCTCGCCGGCAATCAACACCGTGCTGAGCCGGATGGCGCCCAACAACGCGGGGATCAGCATGGGATAGACCAGCGTCGGCAACATCAACTCCCGCAGGCGCAGATTCACCGTCATAGCGCTGAACAGCGTCCCAATCACCGTGATTCCCCACGTCCCGAGCAACATGACCAAGAACAGTAATCCCCACCGAGCGGGCCAGCGAGCATTATAGAAAATAATGAAGACCGGGAAACTGACGCATTCCACCACCATCAATAGCAGATAGTTCGCCAGACATTTTCCAAAAAACAATTGCGCGCCGCTCGCGGGCGATGAGATCAACGCATCCAGGCAATCGTTCACCAGCTCGCGCGCGAAGCTGCGGTTCAGGATCAGTGTTCCGGCGAAGGCATATACCAGCCAAAGCAAGCCCCCGGATATTTCCCTCACCTGGTCGGAACCTGGATCGAAGGCGAAGCTGAACAGCATCAGGATCACCAGCGCAAAGGAAAGCGACGCATTGACCGTCTCCTTACTCCGAATCTCCGACCGCAGATCTTTGCCTGCGATAGCCAACGCCTGCTGGAGAAAGCTCATGCCTCTCCGTAGTGACGATACAACCAGCCGGGATCTTCCAACATCTCGCGCGTGCGTTCCCCGCGGTACGCTAATTTTCCACGATTGATCAGCGCAACATCGGTAGCCAGCTCCAGCGCCTCCCGCAATTGATGCGTGGACATGATGATAGTCCGGCCCTCAGCCAGCGCGCCTTTGAGCAGCCCCTGCAGCACTGCGATGGCGCGATCATCGAGCGCGGTGAAGGGCTCATCCAGCAACAGCAGTGAAGGATTATGCAGGAACGCCCGAGCCACAGCCAACCGCTGCCGCATCCCACGAGAAAATTCGCGCACCAGCCCGTCGCTTACGCGGTCCAATCCCGTGCGTTCCAGCCATTCCATCGCAATCTGACGCGGATTCTCTATCCCATACAATCGCGCGAACAGCCGCAGATTCTCGAACGCGGAAAGCTCTTCGTAGACACCGATGCCATGGCCCAGCACCCCAATCCGCGCCCTGGTCTTCTCGGCCCGCGCATCCCCGCCCAGAATTGTGATGCTTCCTTTAGCGGCCTTCGACAACCCCGCCAGCATGCGGAGCAGCGTAGTCTTCCCAGCCCCATTGCGCCCCAACAGTGCCAGGCAAGCCCCGCCGTCTACATTGAAGCTGATATCCTTGAGCGCCGGAAAGTCACCATAGAATTTCCAGACGCCTTCGATCGCGACGGCAGTCATGCGAGCGCAGGCCGCGAATGAACGCAAGTAAACGCAAATAACCCTTTGCCGGATTCGCGTTCATTCGCGTTCATTTGCGGCCTATCCCTTTTTCGGCGAGCTGCGATACAACGCCACCGACCCAGCCGCCAACGTCGCGAACGCTATCCCCAGGATGAGATAAAGCTGGTCGTAGATGCGCGGTTTCACTTCCTGGATGGTCGGCGCGCCATTGTCTTCTTCGCCTCCCGTCGACGCTTCCGTCGCCGGCGTCAGCGAACCCGTGCCTTCCACCGCAACCTTATATTCGGTGCCCTTGATGCGGTAGATGTTGGCCTGCGTCTTCGGCTCCTGCCCAGCCAATTCCAGGTTGTCGCCCTTGACGGTAACTCCGGTTGGAATCACTAAGTCTGACGATCCTTCCGCGTGCAAAATCTTGCTCGAAAAGATCAGCGGGCTGGTCACCGGAACCGTGTAGTTGAGATCGAACCGCGTCTCGCCCGGCTTGATCGGATAATCCACTTTGTAGACGTTCGGCTGGTTGGTCTTTTGAGCCGGCCGCGTGATGGGCATTCCTCCCGCGGCGTTGATGGTCACGCTTACTTTCCCGCCGGCTTCAGGAGGCAAATAAAACCGGAACGACCCATTGGCCACATCGTTATAAGTAAGCTGCGGATCGCCCTGGTACAAGATTCCCTCGCTCACCGCCATCTCGCTCGTTCCCGGTTGCAGCACAATAAAATGCTGGTTCACTTTCGCAGTGCCGGGTTTGTTGGTGGCCTGAAACACATCCACTTCGACGCCATTCCGGGGCGCACCGGGCATCATCACCTTGGTGTACAAAACGCCGCTAAAAATCGCCTGAATCAGCGCCGCACCTTGCGGATCCTTATCAAACTTGAATTTCCCCTCAGCATCCGTCTTAGCGCTAGCCAGCGTCTGCATCCCACCCTGCCCCGGCTGCACCAGTTGCAGAATGGTGCCAGGAGCCGGCTGCCCGGTAGTGCGATTGATCACGGTCCCATCCACTGCGAACATTAGCCGCGAATAAACGCAAATGCACGCGAATCCAAAAAGACATTTGCGTGCATTCGCGTTCATTCGCGGCCTAAGATTTTTCATGATGCCATCGCCTTCCCGCACTCCCCGCAAAATTTCAGCGGCTGCGCAAACGTCGCCCCGCAGTGCGGACACGTTTTCCCATCAGATTTGGGCTTAACCACCGCGGCCGGCGCAGGCGCGGCAGCGGCTTTCACTTTCACCGCGGGGCCCATAGAATCAATTTCCGCCAACACCTTCGCCAACTCGCGCTGCAAATCCAGCTTGGTCTTCTGATAGTCCGCGTCCGAAAGTTTGCCTACGCGAAACTCGAATTGCAAATCGCGCAGGTTCTCATAAATTTGCGCCTTGCGCTGTTCCAGGTGCGCTGTGGGCGACACTTCCGGCGCGTCCGGAATGTCCCGGCCGCGAATCAACAAAGTGAATACGATTGTTCCTGCAGTAAGAAGGACCGCGGCTACGAGAACCATCAATCGAGCTTTTCCACTTCTTTCTCGATTTGATCGTGATACCGGTCCAGCTCAGCGTCATGCACGGAAGCTGCCCCTGCAACCGCTCCTTTGCGGCTGTACCGGCGTATCACCCAAACTACGAGAATCAGTCCGATGAAGGCCGCCGAGTACATGGAAAGCGAACCCATCATCCCAGGTGGATTCGCGACAACTTCTTTGCCTTGCTCCTGCGCGAACCGGGCCAGAATCGCCTGGTCCGAAAGACCGGCCGATTGCAGCTTCAAAATCTTCTTCTTGTTCTCCCAGCAGGTTCGGCAAGGATAAGGTTCCATGCGGCATGCCATATTCATCTTGCACCCACATGGACAGAGCAATTTGTCGGCCACACGATTCACCGCCGGGCTCTCCAATTCCTCCGCGCTCTGCGCAAAAATCGGAGCGGCGAAAAGAGCGAGAGCCAAAAAACTATTTCTCAACCGGCGCATGTTTCTGTGTCACTCCGATCACTTGGGTCCGCGCGTAAGATAGCCGCACTTTGCTTGGAACCAGGCACACCAGCGTCCCTACCGCCAGCACCCAGAATCCGATCCAGATCCAGGTGACTAACGGAAAGGTATACGCCTGAATCACCGCGCGCTGATTATCATTCGAAATCCCGGCGAAGTTCAAATACAAATCTTCGTTCAGGCGCCTCCGGATCGAAACTTCCGATGTCGGCTGCTGGCTGGATTTGTACAAGCGCCGTTCCGGCTCCATGATCCCGAGCGATTTCCCGCCATCGGACGCTTCCACTACCAGCTTTTGCCAAACATAATTGTCGTTTTCGCCCTTCAGCATGTCCGTGACGCGCAGCGTGTATCGCCCCAGTTGAAAACTTCCGCCGGGCGATACTTCTTTAGTGACATCCTTATTGAATGCCGCGCCCGTGTAGCCGATGAACATGAACACAATGCCCATGTGCACCAGGTATCCGCCGTAGCGCCGCGTGTTGCGATGCGTCAGCTCAATGGTCGCCGGAATCATTCCAATCCCGCTCTTGGCTTTGATCGCCGAAGCGCCCTTCCAGAATTCGGAAAAGATGGTCGCTGTAACGAACATGCATAGCCCGAACGAGACCAGCGCGAAGGGATGCTCATACATGCCTGAAATCGCGAGGCCGATCATCAACACCAACCCAGCGATGGACGGCCAGAAGAACGCGCGCCGCAAACTTTCCACCGAACTTCGGCGCCACGCGATCAACGGCCCCACGCCCGTCAAAAACAAAAGCCCCAATCCGATCGGAACATTGATGCGATTGAAAAATGGCGCGTCCACGCTGATCTTCTCGCCCGTCACGGCTTCGGAAATCACCGGGAACAACGTGCCCCACAGCACCGCGAAGCAGCTAGCCAGCAGGATCAGGTTATTGAACATGAAGCTGGATTCGCGCGACACCACGCTTTCCAGGTGCGTTTCGCTCTTCAGATAACTCATGCGATCCAGAATCAGGTAAATGGTCGCCGCGATTCCGATCGCGAGAAACACTACGAAATAAGTTCCAATCGGCGATTGCGCGAACGCATGCACCGAGCTCACTACGCCCGAGCGCGTCAGAAATGTCCCAAAGATGCACAGGAAGAAGGTCGCGGAAATCAACACCATGTTCCAGACCTTCATCATGCCCTTCTTTTCCTGCATCATCACAGAATGTAGAAACGCCGTTGCGGTGATCCATGGCAGCAGCGAGGCGTTCTCCACCGGATCCCAGGCCCAATATCCACCCCAGCCCAGCACCGCATATGCCCAGCCTTGACCCAATAAGATCCCCGTACTCTGGAACAGCCACGTCACAATGGTCCATCGTCGCGTCGTATGGATCCATGAATCGCCAGGCTGCTTGGTAATCAGCGATCCCATGGCGAATGCGAACGGCACCGTGAAGCCCACGTATCCCAGATACAGCATCGGAGGATGAATCACCATCGTCCAATACTGCAGCAACGGGTTCAAGCCCTTCCCCATTCCCTCCACAATGTTGCCGCGCCCTGCCACCAAAATCTGGAACGGGCTGAACACGAACGCGATCAGGATCAGGAAAAATGTCTCAGTGGACATCAATACGGCCGTCACCCACGGCATCATGTCCCGGAACTTTCGCCGGTTCATGAAAACCACTATGGCCGAATATGTCGCCAGCAGCCACGCCCATAACAGCAGGGAACCTTCTTGACCGCCCCACCACGCCGTGAACTTGTAGATCTTCGACATGGATGCGTCGGTATGCGCCGCGACGTAGCCCATGCGGAAATCGCCGGTGAGGAGTGAGTAGATAAGGATGCCCGAAGCGATGGTGAGCAGAATCCAGATGGAGTAAACGGACCGTTCCGCGCTGACCACCAGGAACGGTTTCTTCCGCAGCTTGCCGACCACGGAACCAATCACTGCATAGATGGCAAAGCAAAACGCGAGCAGTATCGCGAGAGCGCCTATGTTTTCCATTCGAGTTTAATTCCTCTAGAATGCACGGCAGGCACCTCGCCTGCTAATTTCACCGGACGCACTACATGCTGGCCCGGTTCGCGTCCTTCTTCAATTGCGGCTTGGCTTCGTATTTGGATGCGCATTTCGCCTGGATCTTGTTGGCTTGAAACACGCCGTCCGGTCCCAGTTTCCCGTCCGCCAGCGCCTGCGCGCCGTCCTTGAACGTGTCCGGCAACGGATCGATGCCGTTGTAAACTACCTTCAATGACTTCGCCTCTTGGTGCATGACAAACGTCACTTCCGCGCCATTGCGAACAATGGATCCCGGCTGTACATCGCCACCCACGCGAAGCCGTTTTCCTTTGGCCTGGTCGCCCATTTGGCCGAGTTCCGCGATGGTCTTATAGTAAGTCTTGCTATCGCTGATGCCGCCCATCGCCAGCCATACCAGCACGCCGATGATTACAACCACCATGGCGCCAAACTTCGCGTAAGTATTCATGTTTGCTCCTAAAACCTAAGTATAACGCTGTGAAGCAATCCAGGGACCACGGATAACCCTAGCGGAACAATATATCAGAATCATGCCACTGGGGCATTTCACCCTGGGGTGCTCAACCTATGTGACATAGATTACACGCGGTCTTGAGGTCCTCGGGCGTCGCGCACTCCAGCGTGTAGGTATGCCCTTGCATGCTCCAGGTAAAAACCTTGGCACTGGACCCCGCGTGCCGCCCGTCCACTCTGAGCCGCCCGTCTCGACCGCCCACGCGATACGCGATCTCGACCGACCCTTTCGCGAAGTTTGCCCCCATCAACTGGATTCCAGCCGGCCTCGCCCGCAACGGTACATCAATCCCCGCCTGCGTCTTGACCCAAGCCCGAATCTCTCCCGGATCGCCCGACCGCAAGCCCGACCGCCCCACCACCAACCAAGTCGCTAGCAGGAGAACCGTAGCGCACGCGCCCACGCGTGCCGCGTTCCCACTCATGGGAACGCTTTTCTTTTTCCCAACCACCCCCGGATTCCGCACCCGCTCCCAAAGTTCCTCCGGCGCCGCAACCCTGTCCAACTGATGCGCCAGCACCGGCTCAAACCATTCCTTATGCATTTCCCACCGCCCCTCGCAGATGCGACAACCGCCGCTCCAAAATCTTGTGCGCCCGATTCAGGCGCGACGCCACCGTCCCGGCCGAACATCCCAGAATCCGGGCGATCTCCTCGTAAGAAAGCCCCTCCGTATATCGCAACACCACCACCATGCGTTGCTCGGGAGGTAATCGCGCAACAATCCGCTGGATGTTATGCTCTGCTTCCGCCCGCATCAAGCGATGCAGCACGGTCTCCGAGTGCGCGGCCACTGCCTCAATCAAATCGCCCAGGCAGGGCATCATCCGCCGCCCGCGCCGCTGATAATCCAGACAGGTATTTACAACAATCCGGTACAACCAGGATTCGAACCCCGCATCGGCGCGAAACTCCCGAATGGCTCCCAGGACCTTCAGAAACGATTCCTGCGCGATGTCCATCGCAGCCGCCGGATCGCCCGAATAGCGCAGCGCAATGGAATAAACCCGATCCTTGTGCGCCTCAAATAGCACGCGGAAAGCATCCGAATCCCCGCGTTGGCAGGCCTCGATCACCTCCCGGTCGTTAGCGTCCAGCACCAGCATGCCCAAACCACTACTCTAGACGACCATGGGCTTCAGTTTCTTCCCAGAAAATCCGGGGACATGACGGGCTAGCGTCATAACAGCTTCAAACTTGGAAAGAAGCAGTCGTGTCCCCGGATTTGTTAGCTTGTCTTCACCGTCAACCAGGTGCGATCAATGCGGCGGAATACACCACCCGGCTTTTGAACCTACGCTCGACGACGAATCCAGAGCAATGCGACACCAGCCAGGCCGATCAATGGGAGTGCCGCGGGCTCAGGGACGGCTGAGCTTGAGCCTGCGGTTGTAATGTCGCCTTCCAGAACGAACCCGGTCGGGTCGCCACATGCGGGGCAGCCGTTGATCGCAGCGTTGGTGACTAAAGCTTCCAGGACCAGAGAGCCGCTGCCGGTCAGGTCGCTGGCATTGAAATTCACCGTACCGACGCAGTTGTTGTAGGTAGCCTGTGAGCCGCCTGCGCTGGTTGGGGGATTACCGGAGCAGCCCAGCGGATTAAAGCTGCTCCAAGTTTCATTGGGCTCATTGCCAACGAACAGGTTTACGGCGTTGTCCGCGCCGAAGATGAAATTGAGGCTTCCTGATGTTTTGCCCCCGAGGTCAGCCGAGCTGATTGTCAGGGAGTAATCCCAGGTATCGCCGGCGGGGTTAAAAAGAGTGTTCGCGCATCCGTTCCCGGGCGTCTGGCCGACGACGCAACTTGTGCCCTGCACCGAGCCCCAGGATATCCAACTGCTACCAGTCGGTGCGGGTGCCCAGCTTGCATTGGTTTGTGGGGTGCTGAGCATTGTCGCGGCTACACTGCCGCTCACGCCTGGGCCGAAGACTTGCCAGCTGGCAACTCCGGTGCTGATATCAACAACGTTTGCAAAGCTGATCGTCGCCGTAGCGAGACCAATCGCGAGTAAGGTCTTCACAGTTCCTCCGTAGATGGTGGTGCCTCAGAGCCCTAGAGTTTGGGCAAGAGTGGTCCAAGCTTACATTGAGCCACCTTAAGCGTCAAGGTGAATTGCCTGCGTCTACCAGTGTTCGGTACTAGGAGTCCTGGCGCTGGCGTGGAGACCAGCGCCCTTCTTAAATCGGTTGCCCCAACGCCCGCACCCGCTCGAGCGACGATGCCAGATGCTGCTCCATCGCCTTCAACGACTCTGGAAGATTCGTTAAATCCCGATCGGCGGGAGGCGCAGCCGCCAATGCGTGGCGCATTTCAGCAGCCCGCGTCCGGCTTTCCCGCGCGCGTTCTTCTTCGCCGCACCGTTCCGCCAGCGCCGCCTCGCGATCGAACAATGTCGCCATTTCGCTCAAGTCCGGTGATGGCAGACCTTGTTGGATCTCTCGCGCGCGCGTGGCCGCCGCCAGCGCCTCTTCGGTTTTTCCCTCATCCTCGCGCAGCCTGGATAACGTATCGATCGCGTTGCACAATTGCTCGGGATGCGCATCCAAAATCTCGATGGCCTGCTGAATATATCCTTCCGCGCCGGCAAAATCCCGCAGCCTGCGCCGGCATCCGGCCAGATTGTTGTACGTGTTCCCGACGCGCCAATGATTCCGGCCCAACATTTGGACGCGTAGTTCCAGCGTCTGCATGTAATATTGCTCCGCTTCTTCATTGCGCCCCTGCTCCGCGCAGAGCACACCGAGGTTCAGCAGAATAGTGGAAAACTGCTCCGATTGATCCGCGGCGTTCACCTGATGCAGCCGCCGCGCCTCCCGATAACACCGCTCGGCGTCCTCCAGCTTCTGCATCCTCTTATAACAGTTGCCCAGATTAATATACGGACTGGCCAACGCCAGCGCGTCGGCTCCTTTTTCCTTCGTCATCAGGTCGATCGCTTTGCCGAACGCGGACGCCGCATTCGCATGCACGCCCACGCGGAAGCACGCCATCGCAGCCCGTTCCAGCCGCCCCGCGGTCGCGAGCGGCGTCGCTTGCGCCCGATGCCCGAGCCCAACAGCGGCCTCCAGAATAGGGATCGCCTTCTGTGCATGGCCCGTATCCAACAGCAGCCATCCCAACTGATCGAAGATCGTCAACTGAGTATGCGCTCGCTCCACTCCACACATGCAGGAGAATGCCCGAGCCGAAGCTTCCAGCGCCGCTTGTTTGTCTCCCGCCTTCTTCAGCGCCTCGGCCCGGATCACAAACGCCAGCGCCACTTCATCGTCGGGAGTAAATTTCCATTTTCGCGCCAGCGTCAGCGCGTCGTCCGCCATTCGAAGAGCTTCCGGATGCCGGCCTTCATCCGCGGCTTTCCCCGCCGTCCTCACCTGCTTTCCAAACTGCCGTTGCGCGTGCCAGGCGAACGCAATACGGATCCCCAATGCACCTGCCAGTGCCACGAAAACTATCCAGCCCGCAGCCGCACCCCACTCGCGGCCTACCGTTCTGCCGATCCCAATGAATACCATCAGGACCAACGCCATCAAGGTATATCCATTGCGAATAAGCGAGCGAATTCTGGCCGCCGACCGGCGTGACATACCCGTCAATCGACCAAAAGCCTTATGGGGATTAGAGGAAGGGAAGCCGGCCTATTGGACCGCGATGAAGGCGCGCGGCGGCGATGCGTAACTCCCAACAGTAATAATCAGAGGCTGATTTCCACTGGGTGTTCCGGAGGGAACCTTGAAGTCCACTTGATACAGTCCGGCACAACACGGCGAGGCGCCCGCATAAAGAATGTCGGACGCGTCCACGGGGGCCCCTCCGAATGTCAGCGTAAATGGCGACGCCAGTTTCCCGGCCGCGCCTGGAATCACGCCCAGCCCAAACGAAGGGATGGTGGAACCCCAGCCGGTTCCGTAGGCTTCCACGATACTCCCTACCTTGGCCGGCGCGAACGAGAGTCCAGGCAGGAGTCCTGGCGGGCCGATTTGCACGCCAGTAATCGGATTGATCGCAGCGATAGGATTGTTCCCGGCCACCGGATCAGCCAGGAAGGTGAAAAATTCAGGCGAAGCGCCTTGCATCATCACGCCGCCGACGTTCGAGGCAATGGCCGCAGGTGTACCGCAATTCAGCGTGACTTCGACCGTCACCGGCCCAGGCGCGAGCGTTGGAACCTGCACGTTGATCTGGCTCGAATACACAGCGAGTATGGCCGCCGGCGTACCACCGAAGCTGACACACACTCCGCCCAGATTTGTGGAGATCTTGCCGTTCACCAGTTCCAGCGTATGCGTAGCTCCGAAGTTCCCGCCGAAAACAGAAGCATCCCCGTTTCCCGACACCGCATGAATTGGCGGAACACTTCCGCCGGAGCCAATCACGCCCCCGGCATCCAGATAAGGCGGCGGACTGCTCGGAACATACGGCGAAAGTCTGCGTATGTAGTAGCCGGAATCCAGCACATAAACATTTCCGGACGGATCCAGTGTCATACCCACGATCGACGCAAAGCCCGCCTGGAGCGAATTGCCGCCATCGCCGCCGGAGGTTTCGTAGATCAAGCCAGAAGGGACATTCCCGGCAATGGGCGTGAGGTTGCCGGATGGATCAATCACGGCTACCTGAGGTCCGTTCACTCCTGAGTTGCTGAAATAGAGATTGCTCGCCGAGTCGAACCCCAGCGCCGAGGGAGAATTCAGCGCGGCGTTCTTCGCCGGTCCGGCAGTAAGAGGGCTCGTGGTAAACGCGCCGCGAACCCCCGCGAAGGTGGCCAGGTTTCCCTGCGCGTTCACCATGCGGATGATGCCGTTGTTTTGTGTGAAGTAAACCAGACCCGACTTGTCAAAGGCGATCGAGTTGACAAATCCGATTTGCGCTGTCGCAGCCGGCACACCGTCCGGGGAAGGTGCCGCATTGGGAAGGTTATTGCCCGCGACGAAGGAAATATTTCCCGACGACACTTTAAGAATCTTGCCCACCGATCCGACTCCCAGACCGATGTAGAGATTGCCGGAGGCGTCCGTCGCGACGCAATACACCGCATCGGTCGGCGTCACCGTTGGAAGCAGCGCAACGCCGGTAGCCGGCGCGCCGTTGGTGATGGGCGCCGATCCTCCACCCGCCACGGTATGAATGATACCGTTGACATCTACCATGCGGATGGTGGCGCCGCTCACGAAATAAAGATTCCCGTCCTGATCCAGCGCGATGCCTCCGAGACGCGTGTTTATGGATGCCTCGGTGGCCTTCCCTCCGTCACCGGAGTTTCCTCGGATTCCGTTCCCGGAGACAGTGGTAATGATGCCGGAGGGCGTGACTTTCCGGATGCGAAAATTGTGCTGATCGGACAAATAGATGTTACCCGCGCTGTCCGAGGCAAGCGCCGTCGCGAAAGTCAATGAACTCGAATCGAATCGTGCCAACGCGGCTGGGCCGTTGTCGCCGGCGAAGTGAGGCTGGCCCGCTATGGTTTGAATCTTGTGCGTCGAGGCGCTGACGGTCCGGATTACAAAATTGTATGTGTCGGTGAATGCAACGTCGCCCGTTACCGGATTCACCGCCATCCCTGGGCCTAGGCTGGTGAGACCGATGCTCGCCTGCGTGGCGAGACCTCCGTCTCCGCTATAGCCCTCAGCGCCTATGCCCGCGAAGGGCTGCGTCACGCCGGTTTGGGGATTGCCCGCGTAGATTGTGGAATCAGTCGCAATGTACACCGTGCCATCCGTCCCAACAGCCACTCCCAACCCGGGCGGTAGATCCGGGAAGGGCTGCGAAGTGGTTCCGGTTTCAAGATTGATTTGGGTAACCGGCGAACTGGTGGGGAAAGTTATGAAGTACAGCGCGGAATCCGAGGCCGCAATCGCTCCATTGTAATTTGACGGATCAGTAAGAACAGTGCTCCAGGTCTGAGCGGATGCCGAATACTTCACAATGATGCTGCCGCCGCAGCACGCACCCTTTAAGATGTTGTTGCCTTCTACATACAGATTTCCCGCCGCATCAGTGGCCAACGAGGCCGCGAACCCAAAGTACTGGTTGTTCGCGGGAAGCAGGACGGAAACTTTTTGATCCGGAGTGACCTTCCAAATCTGGCTGTCGGCGACGTACAGGTTTCCTACCGCATCCAGCGCGATGGCGCCGATATCGGAAAATACCGTACCGAGGGCCGTTCCGTCGGTGGTACCGTTATTCCCGGCCGCTACGGTGTGGGAAGACCCCGCGATCAGCGTATCCGTTCCATCTGCGTTGAGGCGCCAAATTTGACCCTGGTTCGCATAGTAAAGAATGCCGTGCGAATCGTACGCGACGGCGTTTACAGAGGTGAAGTATTGCTCGGAGGCAACCGGATCCGCCGTGGACGGAACGGTGCCGGCGATGGTGCTAGTGAAGTACTGGGGCGTTGCCGCGCACACAGCTCCGGCCAGGACCAGGAGCATACTGAGCGGCTTCGGCATTTCGCATTTGCAATTCTCCCTTGAAGCGGCTCAGATCGTCAAGAATGCCCGTGGGGCAGGTTGCCAACCTGCAGCGGGTTGCCAACCCGCGGTTTTCGCGCCGATTGGCATTGGCGCGCGGGTATCAACCTGCCACCGAGACGTGATATATTCGCCTTCTGATGAGCCTCGATCCAAAGCGGACCGTTCGAGAGCTAAAGGAACTCCGCGCCCTCACCGCCACTGAGGACGGAGCGCAGCGCGTGGCCTGGAGCGATGTCTGGCTCACCTCCCGCACCT
>JBEKJJ010000062.1:0-31916 GCA_050011295.1 Bryobacteraceae bacterium | reverse complement strand
CCACCCGAGGCCAGCATCAGTACAGGAGCGGTGACTCCCGGAAGCGCCGTTTGCCACACAATCGCGCCGGTTGCCAGGTCCACGCCAAGCTCCCACAGCCCCGAGTCGCGTTGGACAATCAACGCAGTTGGCGAGGAAATCGACAACACGGTATCGTCTGTCTCCAGCGGGACGGTATGAAAGGTATGGCCATCCCACACCGCGAGCGTCTTCGATTGTTGAAAGTACGCAAGCGCCGGAGACTCGTCGATTGAGAAGGCGAATAGCGCTGGGCCGGCTGGCGCATCCACGCTCGTGATCGCGCGCCCCTGCTGGTCGATCACAGTTAGGGCCGAGTCGGATTTCAACATTCCGAAAGCTCCCGAGAACCCGGCAGAGACAATTCCCGTTGACGCCGCACGGCCAACCAGGAAATTTCCCGCCAGGCCAGTGACCGGTCGAATTCCACCTTGGCTATCCTGCATGAATCCAACTTGCGGAGGCGCGAGCGATCGCTGCGCCCAGCCAGCCGACGATAATAACGCTAGAAGCGCACAGTATCTCTTCATCACGGATGTCCTATGTTGATACTGGGACTGCCAATCAAAATGCCGGTATTTGAGGTCGTTGAACCGGGGGGTGCCGAACTATTTGATCTTGCAAACAGCAAGCCCGCGGCCGCCCCGGCGCCCACTCCGGCGGCAATGAGAATCCATTTCATGCGGCCTTTGTGGGATGCGGAAAAAACTCCTTCGCCGCCCGCTTTGGGAGCCACCGAATCGCTGAGATATTGGGTGCTGATCAGACCCGCGCGCGCTTGGTCCTTCACGGCCGTGATGCGAATTTCCACAGGCCCGGCGTTTTTGTTCCACTGCATGCCCCACACCGTGGCCTTCCCGTCGGCGCCGGTGGTAATCACTTCCGTGCGGAGCCCTGAATTGAATGTTCCGCCGGGACCATCCTCCGGCAATCGGAAACTGACAGCCGCATTGGCCACTGGTTTCCCGGCTTCGTCGGTAACCAGCACGGTGAGGCCGCGCGTGGCCCGCGTGCCGGTGCGATATACCGTACCCTCCCCCTCAATCACCTTCAACTGCACGATGACAGAAGCGTAGGCAGGAACAGTCCACGCAAGGACACAGCAGACAAGACTGCGCCGAGTAACAATATCTCGGATGTGCACGAATTATACGTGCCAGGAGGGGGGGGATATTCTCAGTAGAACCTTGTCGCGTTGTGGCAAACTTAAACCGAGCCGCGCGCGGAAGCAAGCGTTTCGAAGCCACTGTTGACCAACACGATGCAAGCGCGGAGAGTATGTTACATGAAGAAAGCTAAGAAGCCTGTGGACCAACTCCGGCCCGAATACAAACGTTCGGATTTCGATGCGATGGTTCGGGGAAAATACGTCGATCATCTTCGCAAGAGCTCAGGCGATGCGGTGCGGGCCCTCCCTGAGATCGCCAAGCGCGTCGGTTCGGGACCCCGCCGCTCCCGTTAAGCGAGGACTGGCCCGGATCACAGTTGCTGCCACGATGTGCGTCCGGATCGGACTCTGGCTGTCCCCTGTGCGGGGCTAAAGTTTCCCGATGGCAGCCCCGCACGTAAGTGAGGGGACAGACCGGTTAACCATCGCAGCATATCTCGATTGCACCATCACATCTGCGTCAACACCGCTGTCCACGCCCCCGGCGGCTCCCGCAGCAAATCCAAAAACGCCTGCCCAGCCCGATGAAAGCGCTTCTTTTTCCGATGCACAATCCCTACCGGCCGGTACAGCTCCAGCCTCGCGATCGGAATCGGGACCAACCGGCCTTGCTGGATCTCTTGCTCCATGATCCGCGCCGGCATGATGCTCACGCCCTCGCCGTGAGCCACCGCTTCCTTGATCATCTGCAGATTGTCGAAATGCAGCGTCACGTTGACATGCACGTGATGCTCGCGCAGAAACCGGTCGATGTCTTTCCGGATCGGCAGGTCTTCATCGAACGCCACGAAATCCAGGCCCTCCAGATCCTCCGGCCGCACTTCGAGTTTCTGCGCCAGATCATGATACGGCGACACAGCCACTACCATTTCCTCTTCGCGCCAGGGCAACACGGTGACTTCTTTGTTCGATTCCGGATAGCTCATCAAACCCAGATCGGCGCGATCCGTCACCACGGCCTCGTACACTTTCTCCGGCCGCAGATATTCCACCTCCAAGCGAGCCAGCGGATAGCGCCTGGAAAACTCCTCTTCGAGCTGCGACATTTCCGACAGCCCCACCGAATAGATGGAAGCCACTCGCACCGTCCCCTCCACCTCGCTCTTCAGCTTTTCGAGCGCCAACTGGAATTCATCGCGGCTACGCAGCATCTCACGGCACATTTCGAGATACAGTTTGCCCGCCTCCGTAACCGCCAGCGGCCGGCTGCTGCGATCCAACAGATCGATTCCCAACTGCCCTTCCAGATCCTGCAGATGCTGGCTGGCAGCCGACTGACTGATTCCGTTCTCGCCGGCGCCCCGGCTGACACTCTTCGATTGCGCTATATCTATGAAAAGCTTGAGACGTTCGAACTCCATTGTTACATTCATATTATCCGTATTGCTAATACTAAGTCAATGATAATTTCCATTGCGCTAATACTAAACCGCTGCTATACTTTCAAACATGAACGGACTCCCCGTGGAGCAGGGTCTGTATGACCCCCGTAATGAGCACGATGCCTGCGGCCTGGGCTTCGTGGTCAACATCAAGGGCGAGCAATCGCACGACATCATCCTCAAGGGGATCGAGATTCTGATCAACCTGACGCACCGTGGCGCATGCGGCTGCGATCCCGAGACCGGCGACGGCGCCGGCATTCTGATTCAAATCCCACACAAGTTTTTCGCGCGCGAGTGCGCCTCACTGGGCTTCACACTTCCACCCGCAGGCGAGTATGGCGTGGGGATGGTGTTCCTGCCGGTGGAACCGTCGAATCGCTTGCTGGCCGAGGGAATTCTCGAACGCATTGCGCGCGAGGAAGGCTTAACGGTTCTCGGCTGGCGCGACACGCCAGTAAATGCGGACGCCATCGGACGCATAGCGCGCGCGTCGCAGCCTTATATCGAACAGATCTTTATCGCGGGTGCACCCGGCATGACGGAAGACCAGCTCGAGCGGAAGCTGTACGTCATCCGCAAGCGCGCCGAATCGGAAATCGCGGCCTCGAACCTGCCGGACAAAGGTTTCTTCTATATCCCGTCGCTCTCCGCGCGCACCATCATCTACAAAGGCTTGCTGCTCGCTCCACAGATCCCTGAGTTCTACGACGAACTGGCCGATCCCGACACCATGAGCGCGCTCTGCCTGGTGCACCAGCGCTTTTCCACCAATACATTTCCATCCTGGCAGCTCGCCCATCCTTATCGCTATCTCTGTCACAACGGCGAGATCAACACCGTGCGCGGCAACGTCAACTGGATGCACGCGCGCCAGAAAGTGCTCGCGTCCGAACTTTACGGTGACGACCTGAAGAAAATATTTCCGGTAATCGCGGCTAACGGAAGCGACTCCGCCTCGCTCGACAACGCCGTCGAAGCGCTCACCCTGGCCGGCCGCAGCCTTCCGCATGTGATGGCCATGCTGATCCCTGAAGCCTGGGATGGCGACGGCGCCATGCATCCGGATAAAAAAGCGTTCTACGAATATCACGCTTCACTCATGGAGCCCTGGGATGGACCAGCCGCTGTAGCATTCACCGACGGCCGCGTGATCGGTGCCACGCTGGACCGAAACGGTCTGCGGCCTGCGCGATATCTCGAAACTCACGGCGGCCTGCTGATCATGGCGTCTGAAACTGGTGTGTTGCCGGTTCGCCCGGAGGAAATAAAATTCAAAGGCCGTCTCCAGCCTGGAAAAATGCTGCTGGTGGATACCAGGGAGGGCCGCATCGTCCCAGACGAGGAGATGAAGCAGCGCCTTTGGAGCCGCCAGCCTTACGCCGCGTGGCTGAAGGAAAAGCAGATCACGCTTGACAGCCTGCCTGAGCCGCCGCGCGTCTACGAATCCGATCTGCAAAGCATCGTGATGCGCCAGCGCGCTTTCGGATACACCGACGAAGATCTCCGCATTCTGCTTGCGCCCATGGCCGCGAATGGCGAGGAGCCGGTGGGATCCATGGGTGTCGACACGCCGCTGGCCTGTCTCTCCGACAAGCCGCAGCCGCTGTTCCATTACTTCAAGCAGTTGTTCGCACAAGTCACTAATCCGGCCATCGACCCGATTCGCGAAGAGCTGGTAATGTCGCTCACCAGCTACATCGGAACGGAACGTAACATCTTAGAGGAAACGCCGCAGCACTGCCACACATTGAAGCTGCCGAATCCGCTGCTCACCAACCGCGATCTGGAAAAGTTGCGCCGCGTCTCCACCAGCGACCTGCTGGCTTCCACGCTCCCGCTGTTGTTCCGCGTTGCCGGCGGCGAAAAGGAATTGGAGCGCGCATTGGATGCCCTGTGCCGAAGCGCGTCGCTAGCCGTGAAATCGCGCTATAACCTGCTGATCCTGTCCGACCGCGGCACGGATGACGAATACGCGCCCATCCCCAGTCTGCTCGCTCTCTCGGCTGTCCACAATCATCTGGTACGCGAAGGATCGCGCACGCAAGTTGCGCTCATCATCGAATCCGGCGAGCCGCGCGAGGTGATGCATTTCGCGCTCTTGATTGGCTACGGCGCGAGCGCCGTGAATCCGTATCTCGCCATCGAGACACTGGAAGATCAAGCCACGCGCGGCAATCTGCCCGCGGGCACCACTTTCGAGAAAGCACTCAAGAATTACAAAAAGGCCATCAACAAGGGGCTCCTCAAGGTTTTCTCCAAAATGGGAATCTCCACGCTGCAGAGCTATCGCGGCGCGCAGTGCTTTGAAGCCATCGGCTTGAATAAACCTCTGGTGGATCGCTACTTCACCGGAACCGCCTCGCGCATTGAAGGCGTCGGCCTGGATGTGCTGGCGCGCGAAGCCAAGCTGAAGCACGATCACGCCCAGCAACCAGCTTCAGAAGCCACCACTGAGCTCGAAATCGGAGGCAGCTATCAATTCCGCGCGCGCGGCGAATATCATCTCTTCAATCCCGGCACCGTCAGCAAGCTGCAACACGCCGTCCGGCAATCCAGCTTCGCCACGTTCCAGGAGTACACGCAACTAATCGACAATCAGAGCCGCGAGTACTGCACCCTACGCGGCCTGATGAATCTGAAATTGGCGGCACAGCCTATCCCGATCGAAGAAGTGGAGCCGGCGAGCGAAATCGTAAAACGCTTCGCCACCGGCGCCATGTCCTTCGGATCAATTTCGAAGGAAGCGCACGAAACGCTGGCCATCGCCATGAACCGCATCGGCGGGCGATCCAACACGGGGGAGGGCGGGGAAGACGAAGCGCGTTTCGAGCGCGATCCCAACGGCGATTGGCGGCGCAGCGCCATCAAACAAGTGGCTTCCGGACGCTTCGGCGTCACGGCCAACTACCTGGTGAACGCCGACGAGCTGCAAATCAAAATCGCGCAAGGCGCCAAACCCGGCGAGGGCGGGCAACTGCCCGGACACAAAGTGGACGAAGTAATCGCGCGCGTGCGCCACTCCATTCCCGGAGTTCCGCTGATCTCGCCGCCGCCGCATCACGACATTTATTCCATCGAAGATCTTGCTCAGCTCATCTACGATCTGAAAAACGTCAACCCGAAGGCTCGAATTTCGGTGAAATTGGTCGCCGAAGTTGGCGTCGGAACAGTGGCCGCCGGAGTGGCCAAAGCGCATGCCGACCTCGTCCTGATCAGCGGGCACGACGGAGGCACGGGAGCCTCGCCGCTTACCTCCATCAAACATGCCGGCATCCCCTGGGAGCTCGGCCTGGCCGAAGCGCAGCAAGTGCTGGTGCTGAACGATCTTCGCAGCCGCATTCGCGTCCAAACCGACGGCAAATTGCAAACCGGCCGCGATGTCACCATCGCCGCTCTGCTGGGTGCTGAAGAATTCGGATTTTCCACCGCGCCACTGGTCTCCATGGGCTGCATCATGATGCGCAAGTGCCATCTAAATACGTGCCCGGTGGGCATTGCGACGCAGGACCCGGTGCTGCGCCAGAAATTCACCGGGACGCCAGAAAACGTTATCAACTTCTTCTTCTACATCGCCGAAGAAGTTCGCCAATGGATGTCAAAGCTCGGCTTCCGGAAAATGGAAGAAATGGTCGGCCGTGTCGACAAGGTGGAAATGCGCCACGCCGTGGAGCATTGGAAAGCGCGCGGTCTCGACTTCTCAACCATCCTCTATAATCCGCAAGTTCCGCGCCGCGTAGGACGCCGCTGCACTATCGCTCAGGATCATGGACTCGAAAAGGCCCTGGATCATGAGCTGATCGCTTACGCGCAGGAATCCATCAAGCAGTGCACGCCCGTGGAGCGAAGTCTCGAGATCCGCAACACGCATCGAACGGTGGGCGCGATGCTCTCGGGCGAAATCGCGCGGCGCTATGGATCGCACGGGCTACCGGAAGATACCATCCGCTTCCACTTCTCGGGATCCGCCGGCCAGAGCTTCGGGGCGTTCTTGGCCAAGGGCGTCACGCTGACATTGGAAGGCGACGCGAACGATTACGTCGGGAAGGGGCTCTCCGGCGGCAAGCTGGTGGTTTATCCGCCGCGCACTTGCACGTTTCTGCCGGAGGAAAACATGCTGGTGGGTAATGTGGTGCTGTACGGCGCAACCAGCGGCTCGGCGTTTTTCAACGGCATGGCGGGCGAACGATTCGCAGTCCGCAACTCCGGCGCAACAGCGGTAGTCGAAGCCGTGGGCGATCACGGATGCGAATACATGACCAAAGGGGTGGTAGTGGTTCTCGGCCGCGCCGGTCGCAACTTTGCCGCTGGCATGACGGGCGGTATCGCCTATGTCCTGGATGAGCACGGCGAATTTTCAAATGTGCTGTGCAACAAATCGAGCGTCGACCTGGAACCGATTTTCGATCCCGTAGATCAACAAATAGTGCACGACTTGATCGCAAAACATGTGGAAGTAACCGCCAGCCCGCGCGGCAAATGGATTCTGGAACACTGGCTCGAAATGCTGCCGAAATTCGTAAAAGTCTTCCCGCACGAATACAAACGAGTGCTCGGGACGAAGCCGGCGGCTGAGCCGCTCGCAGTCCTCAGCCCCCAGCCCCCAGCCCTGCAGCGAGAGGTTGCCCATGGGTAAAACAACCGGCTTTCTCGAGTACACCCGCGAAGCTCCAACCCGCCGCCCCGTAATAGAGCGTGTGAATGACTGGTTCGAGGTCTACCAGGAATTTCCCGACGACAAAGTCCGCACCCAAGGCGCGCGCTGCATGGATTGCGGTGTCCCGTTCTGCCACACCGGCTGCCCGCTCAACAACGTGATTCCGGATTGGAACGATCTGGTCTATCGCGACCGTTGGCGCGAAGCCGTCCGCGTCCTGCATGCCACCAATAATTTCCCGGAGTTCACCGGCCGCGTGTGTCCAGCCCCGTGCGAAGCCGCATGCGTGCTGGGAATCAACGAACCGCCGGTCACCATCAAAGTAATCGAAAAAACCATCATCGAGCACGCCTTCCGCGAAGATTGGATTCGCCCCGAGCCGCCGCTAGTAAGAAGCGGAAAACGCGTGGCCGTGGTTGGATCGGGCCCCGCCGGCCTCGCCGCCGCGCAACAGTTGAATCGCGCCGGCCACTCGGTAACGGTCTTCGAAAAAGCCGACCGCATCGGCGGATTGCTGCGCTACGGCATCCCCGATTTCAAGATGGAAAAGTGGCTGCTCGACCGCCGCATTAAGCAAATGACCGCCGAGGGCGTCGAGTTCAGAACCAATGTCCATGTGGGCCACGCCATTCCAGGTGAAGAGCTGCGTGAAGATTTCAACGCCATTCTCCTGGCCGGCGGCGCCGAACAGCCGCGCGATCTCCCGATCCCCGGCCGCAAATTGAGGGGCATCCATTTCGCGATGGATTTTCTGCCGCAGCAGAACCGGCGTGGCGCGGGCGATCAGGTCCGGGACCAGATCCTGGCCACCGGAAAGCGCGTCGTAATCATCGGCGGCGGCGATACGGGCGCGGATTGCCTGGGTACGTCGCATCGGCAGAAAGCGGCATCGGTGCATCAGTTCGAAATCATGCCCATGCCTCCGGAAGATCGCGCCACCTCAACCCCCTGGCCGTTATGGCCCTTGCAACTGCGCGTGGAAAGTTCGCATGAGGAAGGCGGCATTCGCGATTGGGCTATCGCCACTGCGTCGTTTTCAGGGGACGGTCACGTGAGTAAGCTGAACGCAATTCGCGTCGGACCAGCGCCGAGGTTCGAGCCAATCCCAGGTACCGAATTCTCTCTCGACGTAGATTTGGTCCTGCTAGCCATGGGCTTCACCGGCCCTGTCAAAACCGGACTGGTCGAGCAACTAGGCGTGAATCTAGACGCCCGCGGCAACGTCGCGACCGACGCCAACTACATGTCGTCATCACCGGGAGTATTCGCCGCCGGCGACCTGCGCCGAGGCCAATCGCTAGTAGTCTGGGCCATAGCTGAAGGCCGCCAAGCCGCCGAAGGTATCGACACCTACCTAAAAAACCGGTGACAGGATACTCATTCCCCGATTTTCGGAAGCGGGGCTCCGCAACCTCGTAGCTAGGCAATCTTTTGCGACTCAGGACAACCGGTTTGCCCGAGCCGTGATCTTCGTGAATCGTCACCCCACCAAAATCACAACTCAGCAGTATTTCTGAGCAATCCGTTACTCGCCGAAAAATCCAGAAGGGCGGGAATATGAGCCATGTTACTATTTCGTCTCACTTTGATAACTGCTCGACATTCAGCACGACATCGAGCGCTTCTCGATTCGTCGCAAAACGCTTGTTTTCGAATAGGCTGCGCGCTCTCTTGCGTATTGGTTTGTGAAATGCATTCTCCGGGGTGGATGGGTAAGGGAACCAATCATGTCGACTATTCGAAGCATAGCGCGTCGAGCCTCTGCTATTGCGGTGCTGGCATTCGCTGGCACATGTTCGGCGCAGTACCATCTCGAGACTAACTATGCCGAGCCTAATGCCGCAAACGATCGCCAGTATCTCTTCGGCGACTTGTTCGGTATCCGCTCGGCGCTTGCGGAGAAGGGAATAACCTTCAATATTGAGAACACCACGGATTCTTTTGGCGTGGTTCACGGTGGTGTTTCCGACCAGCCTGCTGCCTTTCCGCGCATCCGCGGCACCCTGGACATCGATTTCGACAAGCTGACCGGCACCCACCATGAGCTGAGCTTTCATGCAACCGGGCTCTGGCAGACCGGCAACAATATCGGCGCTCAGTTGGGGAGTTATGCGAATCCAAGTGGCCTTGACAGCGTCCATGTCCTTCGCATGGATTCCTTCTGGCTGCAGAAGCAATGGGCCGATGGCATTGTCACGGTGCGGGTCGGCCAAATGGCCGGTTGGGACTTCTTCGGCAACCAGGAGTACGGGGGATCGTATACCATCGAACCTTTGAACTACGCGCTAGGCAACATTTTCAGCAACACCTACTTAACTTACAACCCGGCAGGAGTGCCGGCAGCTTATGTGCGGCTGGACGGCTTTCGTGCGAGTGAGCGTCCCATCCGCGGGTTCTACGCCAAATCGGCCGTATTCTCCGGCAATAGAAACCCTTATCAGCAAGACACTACCGGTCTGCATTTCGTGATTGCCAACTCGCCGGTGATGGCTTCAGAAGCCGGCTTTCTCTGGGACGCGCCCGAGAGTCCCGACCAAGCTCTGCCAGCCGATCGGAAACTGTACCCCGGCATTTACCGCTTTGGCGGAATCGTGAATTACAACGGGATCTTTATCGATCCGTTAACGGGCGGAATTAACAAGGGATCGTACCTCTATTACTTCATGGCCGCGCAGGCCGTGTATCGGGCCGAAACCGGATCAAATCGAGGGCTGGACCTGACATTTGCCTACGACAACAGCCCAAATACGGTCAATCTGCAGAACTCAATGATTACAGTCGGAGGTGTGTATCACGGCATTATTCCGCGGCGAACCGTGGATGACCTTGCGTTCGGTTTCGTTTCGACGCGCACTGGCAATGCTTACAGCCAGCTCAATGAATTGCTGCTTGGATATCCGCTGGGGTGGGAAAAGGCGTATACGCTGGATTACCGCGCGCAGCTCAAACCGTGGTTCGCGGTGCAGCCGACCATCCAGTACTTTGACACCATCGAGGGCAATCCACACCGGTCGAGTGGAGTGGTCATCGGTTTGCGCACCGATGTGAGGTTCTGAGCTTCGAATCAAGGAGGTCTTGTCCAGATGCTTCTGAATGAGTGGGAAACGAAATCGTCGAGTAAAGGTGTACCCCATCGGCGTTGGCTGATCGCCTTTCTGCTGGCATTCGGCGTTCTGGTCAATTACTTCGACCGCGTGAATTTGTCGGTTGCGAAGCAGGCTCTGGAGAAGGATTTCGGAATCGGCAACGTCACTTTCGGTTACCTTTTGAGTGCCTATAACTGGACTTACGCGGCGCTGCAATTGCCAACGGGCGTACTGTTGGACCGTTTCGGCGTACAGGCGATCGGTCGGCTCAGCGCAATCCTCTGGAGTCTTGCGTGTTTCGCGGGCGCTTTTTCGCCGGGGGTCAAGGCGTTCTTTGGGTCCAGACTCTTGCTGGGGATTGGTGAAGCACCGACCTTTCCCGCGAACGCCAAGGCCACAGGAATGTGGTTCCCACGCCAGGAGCGAAGCCTGGCGACTGCCATTTTCGATTCAGCGGCTAAGTTTTCGACTGCGATCGGCACGCCGCTAATCGGTATTTTTCTTATCCATTACGGTTGGCGAACCAGCTTTGCAATGACAGGCGTTGCCAGCTTCGTGTTCTTCCTCGCGTTTTATTTCCTATACCGCAACCCGAGCGATGACAAGAAGCTCTCTGACAGCGAGCGCGAATACTTGCATCAGAACGACGCTCTGAGCGACAAGAAAGCGAAAAGTGGCGGCGCTGGACTTTTGTACTTACTCAAGAAGCGCAAAGTGCTGGGACTGGCGCTCGGTTTTGCCGCTTATAACTACTGCTTCTATCTTCTGTTGACCTGGCTGCCGAGTTACTTTACCGGCGCGCTGCACCTGGACCTGCAGGCTTCGGTATTGTACACATCCATCCCTTGGCTATTCGCCACAGCAATGGATCTCGTGGTCGGCGGCTGGCTGGTAGACGCACTGATTCGCCGCGGATTCAATGACAGCCGGGTGCGGCAGACCATTCTCATTGGAGGCATGGTGATGGGCCTGGGTCTGCTGGGGACCATCTTCACCAGAACGCCGATAACGGCCGTTTGGTGGATCAGTTTGTCGATCGGCGGTTTGGCTGCATCTGCCCCGGTTGCCTGGTCCGCTCCCTCGCTGTTAGCGCCTCACGACAGCGTCGCTAAGGTAGGTGGCATCATGAATTTCGCGAACCAAATTGCTGCCATAGCTGCGCCGATTGTTACGGGCTATCTGATTGGTTCGCGCAACGACTATTCGCGCGCGTTTGTTGCGGCCGCGATTGCCATTCTGGTTGGGATTGCCGGATATGCGTTTCTTCTCGGCAAGATCGAACGAATCCCGGATACGGAGCCGGAGGGGCAGGCCACTTAGCCACAATCAGCGCCTTTCTACGCCGCTGTGAGATGTGCTGAACGACCGGAGGCGTGAGTCTACAACTTGTTTGATGGACTCCGCAGCAGCTTGTAGGGCACCCCTTCGTCCAGCCTGTTCGCCAGGGCCGCCTCCATTCCACGGCGCCATGCAACCCGTAGCTACCTTCTGCCGATCAGCTTCGGCGATCACTGCTCGAAAGTCTTCATCTGGCCTCCCTAGATCGCCTTTCTCTGCATGGCAAGTGCCATTTGGAAGCGAAGCCCCACGTTCGAGATCGCACTCGATTGCCTGTCGACTAATTGACTCTTCGTCACTTGATTAGACGTAAGCGCCTGTGAGATTATTCGTTCGAAGTGGCCTCGTGATTGCTACTTGTGTCTAAGACCAATGGAGGAGCGATGAACCGCAAGACGAATCGAGAGCTTGAAGACCTATGCATCAACACCATCCGAATACTTTCGGCTGATGCAGTCCAGAATGCGAATTCCGGGCACCCCGGCTTGCCGATGGGTGCAGCCGCAATGGCTTTCGCTCTTTGGACCAGGTTCCTCAAATACAATCCGAGGAATCCGCAATGGTTCAACCGCGATCGATTCGTTCTATCCGCGGGGCATGGCTCCATGCTGTTGTACAGCTTGCTGTACTTGACCGGTTATGACCTTCCGCTCGACGAGATCAAACGCTTCAGACAATGGGGCAGCCGGACGCCTGGACATCCGGAGCGCGGCCTGACGCCTGGCGTGGAGGTCAGCACGGGACCGCTTGGGCAAGGCTTCGCCAATGGAGTCGGAATGGCGATCGCCGAGGCATGGTTAGCTGCGCGTTATAACCGTCCCGGACATAAGATCGTGGATCACTACACGTACGCTATCTGCGGCGATGGCGACCTGATGGAGGGCATCAGTCAGGAGGCTGCGTCGCTGGCCGGACATCTGCGCTTGGGCAAAATAATCTATCTCTACGATCAAAATCATATTTCGCTCGCCGGGGCCACTGGAATTGACTTCACCGAAGACGTTAAGAAGCGGTTCGATGCATGCGGCTGGCATACGCGCGCCGTGCCGGATGGCAACGACACCGAAGATGTCGCACACGCCATTGAGGAAGCCCAAGCGGAAGATGAAAGACCGTCCTTGATCCTGGTGCGGACTCATATCGGCTACGGCAGCCCGCACAAGCAGGACAACTTCAGCGCGCATGGGGACCCGCTGGGCGAAGAGGAATTACAGGCCACCAAGAAGGCTCTGGGATGGCCGACCATGGACAAGTTCTACTTGCCGCAGGATTCCGTAGAGTTTTTTCGGCAGGCGATTCCTGACGGTGCGCAACTCGAGGATGAGTGGAAGAAACGGTTCGATGCATATACGCAAGCGTTTCCAAAGGAAGCTGCTGAGTTCGAGCTTATAATCAGCGGCCAGCTCCCTGAAGATTGGAGCGTCGATCTTCCCAAATGGAAACCTACGGACAAACCGGCCGCTACCAGGGCGGCGGGCGGCGAAGCAATTAATGCCCTTGCCAAACACATTCCCAACCTCGCCGGCGGATCAGCGGACCTGAATCCGTCCACCAGGACCGCACTGAAGGGGTTGGGAGATTTCCAGGCACCAGAGTTGTCGGGGCCAGGAACCCTGGGCGCCGTCGGCGGCGAATGGAGCTATGCGGGCCGGAACGTCGCATTCGGCGTTCGTGAACACGCCATGGGCGCGGCGGTGAATGGGATGGCCGCACATGGCGGTGTGCTGCCGTTTAGCGCGACATTTCTAACGTTTTCCGATTACATGAAGCCTGCCATCCGGCTGGGAGCGTTGAGCGGTCTCAAAGCTATTTACGTATTTACGCACGATAGCATTGGACTTGGAGAGGACGGCCCCACTCATCAACCAATCGAGCAACTCGCCGGTCTCCGCGCGATCCCGCACCTTACGGTCATCCGTCCCGCCGATTCCACCGAAACCACGGAAGCCTGGGCATTTGCTGTTCAGCATAACGGCCCAACGTTGATGGCGTTCACGCGCCAGGCGGTTCCCGAACTCGATCGCAGCAACGCGAAAGATCCTGGCGTCGCACAGGGCGCCTATGTACTCGCCGAAGCCGACGGTGGTGTGCCGGATGTCATCCTGATCGGCACCGGGTCTGAGGTGAGTCTCTGCGTGACCGCACGTGAGAGGTTAAAGAGCCATGGAGTGAAGGCGCGCGTGGTTAGCATGCCGAGTTGGAACCTGTTCGAAAGCCAGGCTGAGTCCTATCGCGAAAGCGTTCTTCCGCGAGGAATCAAAAAGCGCGTCACCGTTGAGGCGGCCTCTACGATGGGTTGGTCCCGCTGGGCCGGCGACGAGGGAATCGTTATCGGGATCGATCGCTTCGGGGCGTCGGCGCCGGGGCCGGAAGTTCTTGAACATCTGGGATTCACGGCGGAACACGTCACCGCGGCCGCCCTACGTGTCTTGGGCAGGAGTGACGAAGCAGATCGGGAGTACAAAGTCGAGACTGCGCTAGTGCCAGCGTAGGCCGCTGGAATCGAATTGTAAGTCGAAATCCTTGGGAGGTGGTGCCCAAGCAACTCTGTCCTATCTTTGGTGGAAAGCGCCTTCTCGCCCACGCGCTGGATCACCCGGATCCGGTGTTCCGTGGGTTTCGGAACCCGCTGCGCGCGCCATTGATACATTGGTCCGCGAAGGCATCGAGCTGGCGTGGCTGGGCCAGTTACGGCATTGCGCGCCGCACTCGCGCCGCTCAATGGAGCTGACTAAAAACGAATCCGTGCGCTTTGGCGTTCGTATGGCATTCAAAGCACGAGGTCCCGGAGTCGTGAACGGCATCCTGCAGTTGGTCGTTACCCATGAACCGTTCGAATCGCCATCCTCCCGTGCTTTTGTAGAGGCGCGAATCTTTGATCATCACGTCGACTCTTCGGCGTTCGCCTTCGAAGATGATCCCGTTCTTCTGTTGGGCTTCGCGCAATTCGTACACAATTATCGAGCCATCGGCGAAGTCGCCGGACGCATAGCCCTCGGTTGCCTTTTGATTCGCAAAAATGTGGTGCATTCCTTGTTCGCTCTCTGGAAGCGAACCGCCGGGTAGGATGACTCCGGTCCCCACATGAACCCAGCGTCGAAAGTTGTCGGGGTATTGCACAGATTCAGCCCCGTACAAGACGCTCAGTAATAGTGCGGCCAAAGTGAGCAGTATCGCGGCGCTCCGGCGGAAGTAACTCTGGTGGGGATTGGAAGTGTGAGTTGGCATGAGCCCATTCTTCCAAGTAACCACGGGCCCGTATTGGAAAAAATTCAACTCTCAATGGATGCGAGGTCTGATTCGGGCATCGCGCGGCTATATTCGACAGGGGTGATGCCGGCGAATGCACGAAAATCACGGATAAGATGTGCCTGGTCGAAGTATCCGCAATCGGCCGCAAGCTTTGCCCAGTTCACGGGCCGGCCCTTCGTAATCTGATCCAGCATCGCGCGGAACCGCCGAACGCGGCAAAACAGCTTCGGCGTGAGGCCAACGTGCTCGCGGAACAAGTGAATGAACCTGGTGTGGCTCAAACCGGTATCCAGCTGTATTTTTCGAATACTGCGAACTCGGCCCTCACGCGATAATTGCTGCACTGCATATCTGACCGCGGGATGAATCGGAGCAGCGTTCGCAAGTTTTCGGATCAAATATTGCTCCACCGCCAGGAACTGCGCATGCTGGCACGGAGCGGAGCACACGTCGTTGAGTAAGCGCTCGGCCGCGCCCGGACAGAGTTCGCTAAGAGCAATATCGGTGTTATGTAGTTCATGCGGCGCGATGGGGAAGAACACGCGGGCCGCTCCTGGACGAAAAAGAACGCCAATGACTGCGGTGGATTGAGATGGGTCGATCTCGAATGACCGGGAGTAGGGGCCGGCGAGGAGCGGCACTCGGACGCTGAGGGGTTCGTTATCAATAAAAAAAGTCGCCGTTGGCTTATTCAGATGAATCACCAGGGCCATAGCACCGTCCGGATAGACACGCTGGCGTGAGGGCGCCGCCCCGGATTTTGCTACCCGCCAGATGTACTCGACATGTTGTGACAGCGGGAAAGCCGGCTTATGGACGCGGAGTGACATAGCTACCTCCTAACATAAAATTCCGCCATCCGGAGTGATCTTGAGCTTCTCGGCCATCCTGACCAAATCGGCCAGGGAATCCGCGCGCATTTTGCGCATCACGCGCCCGCGGTGGACCTTAATGGTCATATCTGTGGTCCCCAACTCACCGGCAATCTGCTTGTTCAGAAGGCCCTTGGCAACTAACCCGAGAACCTCGCGTTCGCGCGGTGTCAAGCTTCGGAGGCGTCGCCGAAGCTCGTCCACTTCCGATCTGATCTCTCGGAGTTTGCTGTTCCGAGCCAGCGCCTGTTGAACAGCCAGGATCAGTTCCTGCCCGCGAAACGGTTTAGTCAGAAACTCCGCGGCGCCCGCTTTCATCGCCCGCACCGTCATCGGAATATCCCCGTGGCCGGTAATGAAGATGATGGGGATTTCAATGCCGGCATTCGAGAGCGCCTGTTGCAGATCGAGGCCGTTCAGATCGGGAAGTTCAACATCCAGAATCAGACACGCCGGGACATCCGGCCGGTTGGCTCGTAGGAATTCGCTGGCCGATGCGAATACGCGCACCGCAAATCCGGCAGAACCGAGCAGATCGGCAACGGAGTCGCGAACCAGTGGATCGTCATCCACCAGGAACACCATGCAATCCGGATTGTTCATGCGCTGGCGGTTTCGACTGGCAGCGCGAACTGGAAGACCGCGCCGCGAGGTTGGTTCGGCGTAACCCACAGCCGGCCGCCATGCGCTTCGATGAGCGAGCGGCTGATGGATAATCCCATTCCCATCCCTTGCGGCTTGGTGGTGAAGAAGGGATTAAACATTTTGCTCATATGTTCCGCCGGGATTCCAGGTCCAGTATCCGAAACAGACACAAGAACATCGCTGGGCTCTTTCCATGCCGACTGAATGACTAACTGTTTCGGTTGCGAGTCCGCTGCCACCATGGCGTCCATGCCATTCATTATCAAATTGAGAATCACTTGTTCCAATTGAACGCGGTCGCCTGACACTTTCGGCAGATGCCGGTCCAGCTCCGTCTGCAAGGACACGTCTTTTCTCAGGATCTCACCGCGTATCAATTGAAGGGCTTCTTCAATGGCCTCATTGATTCCTAGCGACACCTTCGCCGAAGATGTCTTCTTGAAAAAGGCGCGAATCCGTTGAACGATGTCGCTGGCCTGGGTAGCAGCTTGGATCATCCGAGCCGAAGCGGCGCGAGCTTTGTCGAGGTTCGGCGGCGAAGCCGCGAGCCAGGCCGTACAACTGTCACCGCTCGCAATAATGGCGGCCAGGGGCTGATTCACTTCATGCGCGATGGAGGCCGTCAGCTCGCCCATGGTCATCACCCGCGTCATATGCGCAAGCTCCGCCTGCGTGTTGCGCAGATCTTCCTGCGCCTGCTTCCAATCGTGCATGTCTACAACTGTGCCGTACCACTTTAAGATACGCCCTTGTTGGTCGAGCAATGGCAGCGCACTCGTTACACACCACCGGTACATGCGATCGGCGGCCCGGAAGGTGCGAACCTCGATTCGGTATGGCGCTCCAGTGCTGACCGAAGACATCCATTCTTGAGCCGCCTGATCGGCGTCGTCGGGATGAAAACTTTTCATCCAGCCGTTTCCCATCAGTTCTTCAGCCGAGAAGCCAGTGTAATCGAGTACGCGAGCATTGCAGTAATCGATCGCCCCTTCCCCTGTCGCGCTCCAGAGCATCTCCGGAATGGTTTCCGTCATCTGGCGCAGGTGGAGTTCGCTCTCCCGCAGTTTTTCTTCGGCTAGTTTGGCGTCAGTTATGTCACGAATGAAGGCACTAAAGATCCAATCCTGGCCCAGCCGCATGGGCACTACTTCCAGCTCAACCGGGAACTCAACACCGCCGCGCCGGATAGCGGTAACCTCGATACGCCGCTGCAATATGGGCCCATGACCAGTGTTTAGGAAGTGACGTAAGCCGCGCGCGTGAGCCATGCGGTGTTGCTCCGGGATAATCATGTCCGCCATGCGCCGGCCGACGGCTTCCGCGGGACTCCAGCCGAAGATGATTTCAGCCTGCTTGTTCCAACTGGTGATCATTCCCTGGGCATCCATGGTGACAACCGCGTCGAGAGCGGTATCGATTATCAACCGGGTACGTTCGTCGGCCCCGCGTAAGTCCTCTTGGGACTGTTTCAACTCCTCAATGTCAGTGGACGTGCCCACAAATCGAAGGATTTTCCCATCGGCGTCGCGCAACGCCACAGCTCGATTGAGATGCCAACGATAGGTCCCGTCATGCACCCTTCGAAATCGGGTTTCCATCGTAAAGCCCTGCCCGGAACGCACCCCGTCCCAAAAGCTTGTTGCCGCTTCTTCCCGATCCTCGGGGTGCATCGCCGACATCCAGGCCTCAGGACCTGAACGGACGTAATCGAGTGACTGCCCGGTATACTTCAGCCAGATTTGGTTGACGAAATCCGGTGTTCCATCCGGCGCGAGCGTCCAGGCCGCTACGGGAAGTTTTTGCAGCAGGCCAACCTGGACCTGCAGCTCAACGTTCGCTTCGGCAAGTTCTTTGGTTCGTTGTGCCACCCTTCGATCGAGTTCGCTCGCGGCCCGCTTCTGTTCGCTCCGGCGCCATGCCTCTGGCAGCCCCATGGATGCCTGATTTGCGGCTACGCTCAGAATAAGTCTCTCGGTCTCTTCCGGAAACGCCGGTCGCTCGGACCCCGCTACGATTACGCCGATTTCACCGTGCACCCCCAGTCGAAATGGCGCCATCGAAATGTCTCCGTCTCCAATATGGACGCGTACTTGTGGAGGCCATTTCGCCGGGTCATCTGGGAAACAGTGGTTGATCACTTCCGGGAGCTCTTGCGGCCCTGGCTTGGGTGTTTCCGAGTGCGTCACCCGTACGGTTTCGATAGGCGCTTCGCCGAGTGGATCTTTCAACCGCACATAGATGAAGTCCAGGCGGAACATATGTAGAAGCGTGTCGAGCAACGTATCAATAATCTGGGACGCCTCGCGGCCACTCCAGACGGCCGGAAGAGCGAGGACACTGACCAAATTATTAATCGAGCGCCGAAGGTGCTTGATCTCCTCGGCGGGATCTCCGGGTTGCATTTCCGTTCCTACGAGGCCGCCGAGCGTGAGGCTGTCCCTTTGACGCGGCGCGCGCGGACTTCCCGCAAGAACTCCTCCGGCGGTACATAGAACGGATTCTGTTGAAGAATGCCGCCGATAATCACCATCGGATGCGTCCGCATGATGTCAATCACCGTGTCTCCTCCAAATTTCCCAAGATGGTAGGTGCAGATGACCGCGTCTTCGTGGTGACGCCACACGTGATTTACACGCGACTCGAACTCAACCAGGTTGTCGACATGCGATCCGCCTTCAGCGGCCCAGTCCATGCGGCAGACAATGCGGCTGAGCGGAAATCCTCCCTTGGCATTGCCGCTGGCCAACTGCTCGAACGCCTCTAGCATCCGATCCTGGTCGAAACGGCCGTCGCGAAGGTACGTGTCGGTGTTGGTTCGAAGCTCGAATTGGCCCCGCTGCTGGGCGGCCGCCGAGTCGATCCCCACTGCGGCCAAGCGCTGTAAATGGTCGCCATGTTGACCCGGATTAACAACGTGAATCGCTTTGTCGCCACACTCGAACCCTCCCTTAATGAACGGAAGCAACACGCGATACTCTTCCTCGTCGCTCGTGAAAAACGCGCAGACATGACGTTCTTTGCCGAGCTGGGAGCCGGCGAAGGAAATAGGCGCTGTCTTCTTCATGGTGCATTCCTCCCAATGGACCTGTGTAAACCGGGTTTCCGCGCCGCTCATAAATCGACGCAGCATGAAACTATCAAGTTAGAGGCGCGGCCACACCGGCTAAGGTTTCACATTTTCTTTGACATATGCTTTGCCGGTACCGAGCCTCGGTCTGATGCTCTGCATCTCGTTGAGATACAAGGGGAAGCTTTTAACAGTGTGAGATATCCGGGCGTTACACCAAAGTAGAATAGACCCCCGTTCAGAACGCTGTTAGCATTTCAATTAAGGGGGAGCATCCCTCTAGGTAGGTGGCCAGTTGGATCAGATGAGCAGAGGAACGAAGCGCCACATCGCGATCGTCGATGATGACGCCTTGGTGCAGGAAGCGCTCGGAGACTGCATGGAATCGGCGGGATACCCGGTTGAGAGATTCGGTTCGGCCGAAGATTTCTTAGCTTCGGACTCAACCGAGAGCGCTGCTTGCTTGATCGTTGATATACAACTGCCGGGCATTACAGGCTTGGAGCTTCAGGGCAGGCTGGCCGGAGCTGAGAATCGTGTCCCAATCGTGTTTGTCACCGCGCACGGAACGAACGCGAATCGGGACCGGGCGGTCCAACACGGAGCATCCGGCTTTCTTTCGAAGCCCGTCCGCCGCGAAGAACTGCTGAATGCTGTGAGAGCGGCGATCCAGGATTAATCGTGGCCTCTGAAATCTACGCATCGCCGGCCTGGCTACATCTGTAAGAAGCCAAGGCTCGGGCTGCGCATCGAGAATTCCAGGGCGTGTTGGACCAGATAAACATGGTTGCCCCGGCGGACTGCGCTGTCTCATTCAAGGCGAAACGGGTACCGGCAAGGAGGTGGTTGCACGAGCGATTCATGCGGCCAGTCCTCGCCGGCAGCAGCGGTTTGTGACAGTCAACTGTGCGGCCATCCCTGCGACGCTATTGGAAAGCTAACTTTTCGGGCATGAGCGAGGCGCGTTCACGGGAGCCGTGATTCAGAGACTGGGACGCCTCCAGGCTGCCGACCGGGGCACCCTCTTTCTGGATGAAATTGGCGAATTGCCCATCGAGCTTCAGCCCAAGCTCTTGCGCGTGCTTCAGGAACGGGAGTTTGAGCGGCTCGGCAGTTCGCAAACCACTCGAGCGGATGTGCGGATAATCGAGGCCACCAATCAGAATCTCAAGGAAATGGTAAGTGAACGCCAATCGCGCTGCCGCGGCTGCGCGAACGATCGAGGAACTAATCAGCCAAGAACCCCCAGCCGCGGCGGGTATACTCTCAGACTCAGCCGACGCATCGCCGAGCGCGTCATCGATCCGACATGACATGGAAGTGGGAGCAGTGGCAGGTTCTAGATGACGCACTCGATCAATCCGCTCACCGCGTAGTTCGCCAGTTCGTTAAACATCGAATAATTTCTTGTAAAGGCGCCGTTGGTTCTCGAGCGCTGCGAGATAGATTGGTTCCTTGGTTTCATCCGCCCGTACCTCGCTACCCAGCCTAGGAGCGAGATCACCGATGTCCCGGATTGCACCAATCCGTTCCAATGCCACTAGCGCAGCGCCACGCGAAGTCGCTTCCGGCTCCAGGCACGGAATTACCGTATGGGAAAGTGTGTCCGCCATCATCTTGGTCCAGCTTGGAGAATGCAGCAGCCCTCCACCGGAGGCGATTACTTCCTTCGGCGCCCCCAGCGACGACAGCATCAACTCATAAACATCTCGGAATGTCAGAGCCACGGATTCGAGCGCCGCATGCAGAATCTCGATCGGGGTGGTGCTGACCGCCAGACCCGTTATCGCCGCGCGGGCGTCCGCTCGCCAGCCGGTAGAGCGCTCCCCAGCGAACAAGGGCAGAATGGTTAGCCCGTGCTGGCCCGGCTGAAGTTCCGCAAGCTGCCGTTCCAGTTCGTTCGCTTCCGGCAATTGCAGTGTCCGCCGCATCCACGCGAATACCTCGCCGCCATTGGACAGCGCTCCGCCCAGGACAAACCGCTTGCGGTCTAGCCGATAGCAGAATAACCCCGTTGGAATTGCGATCGAATCCGCTCGCGCGCACGCCCGCATGGCGCCGCTCGTTCCAACCATCAGCGCGTACCGGTCGCGCTCGGTGCAGCCGCTGCCCACGTTATCGCAGGCGCCATCGCCCAGCGCCGGAAACCATGGAATGCCGTCTAGCTCGGGCCATCGGCCGGCGAATTGGTCTGAGAGCTTCGTTTGCGGCTCGTCCATTGTGTCAACGGGCGCGAGCTGGTCTTCGGTGATCGGTAGAGCGGCCAAGATCTCGCGGTCATAATCGTTCGCGTTCTGGTCCCATAGGCCGGAAGCGGAAATCATGGAAGTTGAGCATCCAGCCTTTCCGAACAACTCCAGAAACAGATATTCGCCGAAGCTCATCCATCGCGTTGCGGCGTGAAAAGCTTCAGGCTGGGTTTCGGAAAGCCACAGCAGCTTCGCAGGCGGATAACTCGGATGCAGCACGCATCCAGTGCGGCTGTGCTGGCTGGTCTCATCGACGCGCGTGGCGAGCTTTTTCGCCGCGGCTGCGCTGCGCGAATCGAACGGATGCAGAACCGGCGTTACTGCTTTGCCGTCCGCCGCCACTCCCAGAATGCTGTGCCAGAATGTATCGATTGCAACTGCCGCCGGCCTTATCTTCCTGGAGCGCATCTCGGAGCAGATCGGGTCTAGCGCCTGCGCCGCAACCCTGGTCAATTCTGCGGCGCCGATTTCCCAGCCACCGGCTTCACTCGTGCTGGCCTGATAGGGAACGTGGGACTCGAAGCCTGGAATTGCTCGGCCGTCCGTCCCGAACAGAAGCGTTCGCGCCGAAGAACTGCCGATATCAAGGGTGAGGATGCAATCCAATTGTCAGTTGTAGCATAGGGAGATTCCTGCGTCTCGGCTAAAACAAAATGGAGCTGGCGGAGGGATTTGAACCCCCGACCCTCTGATTAGCTAGTTGTCAGTGATTTGGGCTGCTTCCCGGGCGCCAACTCACAATGTTGGGTAAGGATTCGAAGTTTGCCGTCAGAGCTGTAGAGACTGGAAGGAGCTGCGTGGGCCGCCTGGGCAATCGCGGAATTGATACGGTAGGTTAGAGGCGTTCCGATGTGGTGCGTTCCAAGGATGTGGTGCGTTCCGAGAAAGATGTTGTCAGGCGCCAGAGTGTGGCTGGCTATCGCACTTCTCCTCAGGCCGAATCTAGCGCATCCACAGACTGAGGCTCCGATTTTCGGCACAACCGTCGTCGTTCCTTCCGGCCTTCAGGGGCTAATCTACTTTATTCGGAAGGGTACCGGAAGGTTACCCGGCTTCAGCACGCGGGATGCTATCGGTACCATCTACACGACCTCTCTGAATGTCCCGCCTCGACACTTCAGGCAGGGTTTTCCTGGTGTCACCGATCGCTTCGAGTGGTTTGCGATTGACTACAGCGGGCAGTTTTGGATCGATCAGCCTGGCCCCTACAGTTTTCGACTGACATCGGACGATGGCGCGAAGTTGTTCGTTGACGGCCAGCTGAAGATCGATAACGACGGCATTCACTCTGCTCGGACTCGATCCGCCAAGATGGTCCTGCGCGGAGGAATTCACCGCATTCGGGTGTGCTATTTCCAGGGTCCGCAGGATTATATCGCGCTCGTGTTGGAATTGCTGGGGCCAGATGGGAACTGGCAGGTGTTCAGTACAGACAGCTTTAAACCGCCGTCCGATCCTGAGCAATGGAAATACGGCAACGTGGCTGAGATTGGTTCGAACCTCCCATCCGCGCTGGACTCCCAGGCGGTAGGGAAAGCGCGAAAGGCCTTTGTGGCGGGCGTCGCGGCGCTCGTGGATGGCAACCTAAAGGACGCGGAAAAACATTTGAAACGCGCCACCAAGGTTCTCCCCAGCTATGCGCAGGCTTGGAGCGCCCTCGGTCAAACCTGGGAGAACCAGTCGAATACCGAACAGGCTCGCCGGGCTTACGAAAGAGCGCTGATTGCCAATGCCGACTATGCGCCCGCCGCGGTGCGCCTTGCAAGACTCGACCTGGTACAACTTCACGATGCCGCAGCGCTCGAAGTTACCCGTCCAGCAATCGCGCAGCAGACCAATAATCCATTGATCTACTTCTATGATGCAGTGGCAAACACGCACTTGAAGGATTTCGACGCGGCGGAGAAGAGCGCACGCCGGGCCATCGAACTGGATATGCTGCATGAGGTACCGCAGGCCCACTACGTACTGGGAATATCACTCGGACAAAAAGGCGACGTGGCTGGCGCGTTGGAGCATATGCGCATATATCTTGCTATGCTCCCGAATGCGGGCGACGCCGAAGAGGTGCGGGCGCGCATTATCGCCCTAGAACGAACTGCTGGCGCCGCGGCACCTATCAAATAGACTCTAAATATTGTAGTGGCAAGGCCAAAAATTGGCTTCTGGCTAGAATCCGAATGTTTTTGATGACGCTGGCGGTTGACGGCAAAGAGGCGGTCAAGGCGACGGAGCGCGAGGCCATGGCAGCTATTGGCGCCAAAGAGCGTGACAACGGGCGCCACGTCCCTCGGTCCCGAACCGCGTCGTGTAGAGGCGATCACCGCAAAAGTCGCCGGACTTGAAGCCTCATTTCTGCGGGTCGGCGGGGTGGGGTTCAACGAGGCTGGGGTCGTCGACGGCAGGGCCGAAGAAGACGATGGCGTCGCGGAGGGCAGCGCGTTACCGTGGGAGATCGATTCGGACAAGCTAACGCCCGAACAACTGGATTGCATCGCCGAGCACTTGATCAAGAAAAGCTCTGTGTGTCAATCCCGAGGCGGTGGGTGTAGCTGCACTACGCCGTGGACAAAGCGGGCGTGACGCCCGGCTTTCCAGGCACTCTCAGCCAGAACAGCCGCAATAGCGTAGGAAGGGTCTTCGTCCGTATGCGAGCGCAAACAGTCCTCACGATTCGATAAAATGTCTCTGCAATCAAGAACGATAAAGCCAGCTTGAAAGAGGATGACGATGACCATAACAACTGAAAGGCCGGCTCTCAGTTCGGCCGCGGCAGCGTACTTAAGCAAAGAGCGAAAGCTCTTCATTGACGGGAAATGGGTGGCCGCGAAAAGCGGCAAGAGCTTCGCCGTTGAGGATCCGGCAACGCAAGAGACCATCGCTCGCGTCCCAGCGGGCGACAAAGATGATATCGACTTGGCGGTCCGCGCTGCGCGACGAGCTTTTGAATCCGGCCCATGGGCATCTTTCAAGCCGGCTGAGAGATCGCGAATTGTCTGGCGCCTGGCCGACCTTCTTGAGCAGCATCGCGACGAATTCGCCGAGTTGGAGGCGCTCGACAACGGCAAGCCGGTAACCAATGCCCGCAATGGAGACGTGCAGGGATCGATCGAGATGTTCCGTTACATGGCCGGATGGGCGACGCGATTGAATGGTGAAACGATCTCCGTATCCAGCCCTGGGAACTGGCACGCCTATACTTTGCGAGAACCAATTGGTGTTGTCGGCCAGATCATCCCATGGAATTTTCCACTGATGATGGCCGCATGGAAACTAGCGCCAGCGCTGGCGGCGGGATGCACGATCGTGCTCAAGCCCGCCGAGCAGACGCCGCTCTCCGCTCTGCGGTTCGGCGAACTCATCCAGGAAGCAGGGGTACCAGACGGCGTGGTCAACATTGTTACAGGGTACGGCGAGACCGCAGGTGCGGCCTTGGCTGAGCATCCGGATGTTGATAAAGTGGCTTTCACCGGCTCAACCGAAGTTGGCAAGCTCATCGTCAAGGCTTCCGCCGGAAACCTGAAGCGTGTCTCGCTAGAACTTGGCGGAAAGTCGCCAGCCATCGTATTTCCGGACGCCGATCTGGATCTTGCAATTGCTGGAACGGCAGCCGCCATTTTTTACAACCAGGGTCAGTGCTGCACGGCGGGCTCCAGGCTCTTCGCGCACAAGCGAGTGTACGATCGCATCGTTGCTGGGATTGTAGCGGAAGCCGGCAAAATGAAGGTCGGTCACGGCCTCGATCCGACCGTCAGTCTTGGGCCGCTTGTGTCGAAGGAGCAGCACGAACGCGTCACTGGCTTCATTCAGTCCGGTCGGCACGACGGCGCTGAGGTCGTCACTGGTGGAAACGCCTCGGCTGGTCCGGGTTATTTCGTTGAACCAACCGTGCTCGCGAAGACCAATCGCGACATGCGTGTGGTGCGCGAGGAAATTTTCGGTCCCGTGGTCTGTGTTCAGTCCTTCGACGATGATGATCTGGATGCGGTTGCCAAGTTCGCTAATGATACCGAATATGGCCTGCAGGCAAGCGTCTGGACACAGAATTTGAGAGTTGCCCACATGATGGCCCGCAAGATTAAGGCAGGCACAATCTGTATCAACACCCATAATTACGGCGATCCAGCGTGGCCTTTTGGCGGGTACAAGCAGTCCGGCTGGGGTCGCGAAATGGGGAAGGAAGTCATGGAGCACTATACGGAGACCAAGTCAGTCGCGGCAAGGCTGTAAAATCCAGCGTCGCAGGGAACCTCGCTGGTCCCGAGTCGCCTGTCCTAAGCCTGTGACGGTCTAGTTCCAAGTTCCAACTGCCGGTGCGAACTCATCTTGATGGCGATTTAGAGCCGTAATGAGTTCAGGCGGTAAGTGCTCGGTTGCTGCCCCAGTATAAGGCTGCCACCAGCAGGCCAGACATCGGTAGCGATGTTCCGCCAAGGGTTCGCCCCGTGAAATTCGGATCTCCGAAAGTAGATAAGCGCCGCAGCGAAGAACAATCGCATTGTCATACTAGTGGTTTTCAGCACTGAGTTGGGAATGTTCTTCGAATAGAGCGATTAGCTGTGAGGTCATCGCTATTTGTTGCCCGATATAATTACTCCACTCTGCCCGAGACATCCCACGGAATGCTTGCGAGAATATAACCGTATATTTGTCCTCGAGGGAACCAGGCGCTGGGTGGGTGTCGCGGAAGTAAACTGTGGCGGCATCGAAATCGGATATATTAGCAAGCATTTGTTGTCGCAGCCCGAATTCCCTAGCGCCGGCACGGCGCCTCGTATCCAGCGCGTCACGAATCGCCTTGTTGTCGCCCGCCGCGGTCCGATCAACGAAAAGAACACACGTGACGGACGCCGATAAGGATGAAGCAGTAAGTCCCTCCTGAGGATAATAAAGCCCCTCCATGGTGTCTGACTGACCGGCATGTAAAATGTCGTAAGTGCGCTGGTCTGCCGGAAGGACGAGGGCCTCAAGCCACTCTATTCTCGTGGATTGAGTCCCGCTCGGAGGATCTCCGTTCGCCGTTCGGAACCGAATTGAGGCAGAGGTTACGTCCTTGCCGCACTGGTTTGTCAGGGTAACATCTATACGCGGGCGCACCTTGGGCACTGGCTTACTGTCAGTGAGCTTAACCGCCACACAGCCCGGCTCAAGGGCGCCAGCTGCTGCGATGCGCGGCCATTGACCGAGCGTGAACAACAACAGTAACGGGAACCCGTTATGCAAACGCCGACGCATCAAACCTCCCTACCCTCCCGCGGTACTCTATACCGCCGCACGTGCGGGATCAGCTTCATACGATATCGATCAACCAATCTACGATCTGGATGATATTAGCGCAGATAAGCTGGTTTTGACAATAGTAAAACTCGGACGTTAATATCCAAAAGCGGGCACTTATTGTCAAGACCAAACCGCTTTGCCTGGCACATTTTAAGGAATCGGCGTTTGGCCTGAGATTGCGTTTACCCTGGGCGAGCCGTCGATACCGAGTTTTCAACCTGTGGCAACCGCGCTTCAATGACGATGGAACCGGAGTCCACGTCCGGCCCCTCATAGCGTGCGTGCGCCCTTACCGCGTTCGCATAAAGGAAGTGCGGCTTAAACCATTAGCCTGGCGCGCCGGCACGGACGCCCAAAAGCTACTACATTCCGTCTATGATTGCGTTCAGCGTAACGCTGGGCTGCATCGCTGCGGCGGACTTAGCGTCGTCCGGGAAATAATACCCCCCGATGTCCACTGGCTTGCCCTGCGCCACCATCAACTCCTGAGTAATCTTGCCCGCGTTCGCGGCCAGCGCGGCGGCTACCGGAGTAAAGCGTTGCTTCAACTCACCGTCCTCGTCTTGGGCGGCGAGTGCCTTTGCCCACGCCAACGCGAGATAGTACGTCGAGCCGCGGTTGTCGATCTCGTTCACCTTGCGCGAAGGCTCGCGGGCGTCTTCGAGGTACTGGCCGATGGCCTGGTCCAGTGTTTTCGAAAGCAGCACCGCGCGCGGGTTGCCGGTTTTTGTCCCCATCAGCTCCAGCGATGGCACCAGCGCACAGTATTCACCGAGCGAGTCCCAGCGCAAATGACCTTCTTTAACAAACTGCTGCACGTGCTTGGGTGCCGACCCGCCGGCCCCGGTTTCGAACAATCCGCCGCCTCTGAGCAGCGGCACGATCGAAAGCATGCGGGCGCTTGTCCCCAACTCGATGATCGGGAACAGGTCGGTGAGATAGTCACGAAGCGCGTTCCCCGTAACGGAGATGGTGTCCTCGCCGCGGCGAATTCGCTCTAGCGAGAATTTCATTGCGTCGACCGGCTTCATGATTTTGATTTCCAGCCCCTTGAGGTCTTGTTCCGGTAAGTACGCATTCACCTTCTGAATGATTTGCGCATCGTGGCCACGATCCGGGTCGAGCCAGAACACCGCGGGTGCGCCGGTTGCCCGCGCGCGTGTCACGGCCAACTTTACCCAATCGCGGATGGCCTCGTCTTTCGTCTGGCAGGCGCGGAAGATATCGCCGCGCTCGACGCTCTGTTCGAGCAGTGTCCTGGCGCCGGCATCAACGATGCGAATCGTGCCGTTGCCGGGCGCGGCAAATGTCTTGTCGTGCGAACCGTACTCTTCGGCCTTCTGCGCCATGAGCCCGACGTTGGACACGCTGCCCATGGTCGCTGGATCGAACTGTCCGTGTTTCTGGCAGTCCTCGATCACGGCCTGATAGATGGTGGCGTAGCAGCGGTCCGGGATCATGGCTACGGTGTCTTCGAGGCGGTCTTCTCTGTTCCACATCTTGCCGCCGTCTCGGATCACGACCGGCATCGATGCGTCGACGATCACGTCGTTGGGAACGTGCAGGTTGGTCTTACCTGCCCGCGAATCGACCATCGCCAAACCGGGGCCCTTGTCGTAACAGGCTGCAATATCGGCCTCGATCTCTGCCTTCTTTTTGGCCGGAAGGTGGTCGAGTTTGTCGAGGACGTCTGCCAGTCCGTTGTTGACGTTGGCGCCAATCTCTAGGATCGCGCCGGCGTGCTTGTCCAGGGCATCGGCGAAATACACCGCCACACAGTGCCCGAACATGATCGGATCGGAGACCTTCATCATCGTGCACTTCAGATGCAGCGACAACAGAGCATTGTCAGCTTTAGCGGCGGCCATCTGCTCCGCATAGAATGTCCGCAGCGCCGCCACGTTCATCACCGCGGAGTCGATGACTTCGCCCTCGAGCAGCGGGATGCTTTGCTTTAGCACCTTCACCGCGCCGGCAGCGTCCACGAATTCGATGCGCACGTTGGTTGCGGCACCGGCCGTCGTGGATTTCTCGCTGCTGTAGAAGTCCTTGTCGCTCATGTGGGCGACACGCGTCACTGAACCGGGCATCGAACCCTGCTGGGGCCAGTTTTTCATCATCTTGTGTGGATGCTTTTGCGCGAAGGCTTTCACCGATTTCGAAGCGCGACGGTCCGAATTGCCTTCGCGCAATACGGGGTTCACCGCCGAGCCCAGGACCACGGCAAAGCGGGCCTCGAGCGCACGCTCCTCTTCCGTAGACGGCTTCTCGGGATAGTCGGGTATGTTGTAGCCCTTTTCGCGGAGTTCCGCAATCGCCTCCCGGAGTTGCGGAATCGAGGCGCTGATGTTGGGGAGCTTAATGATGTTGGCTTCCGGTGTCTGCGCCAGCTTCCCCAGGCGCGTCAATTCGTCGGGAATCTTCTGGTCGTTCCGAAGACACTCGGGGAAGTTGGCGATAATACGTCCACCGAGCGAGATGTCAGCCGTTTCGATCTCCACCCCTGTCCCCTTGAAGTACGCTTGTAGGATGGGCAGCAGCGCGTACGACGCGAGTGCGGGTGCCTCGTCGGTCTTGGTCCACGTGAGCTTCATGTATTGGTGTCAGTGTGAATGAGTGTAGAAAGAACGCGACCCCAAAGCGGGACGGTCCCAAACTGAAAGCGTAGGATAGCATGACTAACCCGCTGAATCACACCTCAATAGTTTGCGTCTGACTAACCCACCTGTAAACAGAAGGTGATCTGTGATGGACTCTACTTATGGCAGAAGAGTCTGGAGTTGGAGTTGGTCGACGTGGCCGCCAAGAGATAGCGCGTCTGGCTGCTTTGTACCGCAAGAGCGAGATGGGGCGAAGCGATTTTTGTTGTAGTCATGGAATGGCTTTGAGCACGCTTGCCCGGCATCTGAAGAAGCAGTCTGGTGAGCAGCGGGTGAGTGGGAGCAGCATGGCTGGCGAGAGTCGGCTGATAACGGTGGAACTGGCCGCGATGTCGTCTTCGGCAGCAACTGGGAAGCAGTACAGCCCGCTTGCGGTGTTGTTGTCCAAGCCGAGACTCTGGTGGAACTGTTGAGCGTGCTGGAGAGGTCGTCGCCGTGTTCGGCTCTGGATCGGCGACGCGGATCTACCTTGCGTCCGGCGTGACTGACATGCGGAAGAATTTCAACGGCCTCTACGCCCTGGTGCGCGATCATCGGGGCTGTGATCCAGAAAGCGGAAGCGGTCTATGTATCGAAGGAAAACCGACGCTAGTCGAAGCCAGTTTTCCCCGGAGACCAGTAGGCCTTCACCTTGCTCCCGAAGAGCGAAATGCCAGCCTGCTTCAGGCCTTTCTGCACGCTCTGAATGGAGCGTGCCTGCCCTGTGAAGACCCACTGCGGCGACTGCATGCGCGCTGCTTCTTCCGCCATCAGTAAAACGACGTCGGCGAGATGGGAGCCATCCTCACGTTTCTGCACCAGAGATGCTTGCGACACATCACATTTTCGTAGAACCACTTCGGCTTGCGCAGGCGAGTTCACTTCGAAGACGAATCGGGCAACGCCAGTTTGTCTGCGGCAAAGGTGTAATGCTTGCACAGAGGCGAGCCAGGTTTCATCCCCGAAGAACAGAGCGGGTTCTGTGAAGTTTGTAAGGCCAATCGAATCCTCGGCCGCATTACTTGGCAGACGTTACCGGCTCTTGCGGATGCTGCCGATCCAGAGCCGGGGCCCTTGCCGTGCAAATAGAAAAGAAAGCATGCCGAGCCCGCATCTGCATCAAGGCTCATGGGAGTATAGGCCCGCTTGGTAAGATTCCCGAGGAAGATCGGCGGAAACTCTCGCCCACAGCTTCGACACCGGTAATCGATACGGGATGGAACAATAGCTTCTCTACAGCGCTCGACAATATGCGTGACAAGGTTGGCATCGGAGTCTCCATAAAGTGAGGCGGTTCATCGCTAAACTTACTGGTCGCGCCTTCACCGCTGCCGAGCAGGCGTTCGTGTTAGTTAGGCACAGTTTTCTTGAAGTTCAGTGGTTTCAGCTTCGGCGCACTGATTTCATCAGCCGCTCCCAGTTCCCGTGAGCAAATAGTTCCTTCTGCTCCAGAGACAGTGCCGCTTCTTCAATGAACAACCGGCCCGGTCTGCCTGGGCGGTACTGGTAAGGGTAATCCGTGGAGAACAGAATGCGCTCGGGTCCAACCACTTCAAGTGAGCGCTGCAGATAGGACTGACTCCACATACCGCTCGGCGCGACGTAGAGGTTCTGCTTGAAGTAGTCGGCGATAGGTCTCTGGAGACTCGTCACTCGCGCCAGTGAACCGAGCCGCTCCAGATAAAAGAGAACAACTTCGCCCCAATGGCCGAGGATAATTTCGAGATCAGGATACTTATCAAACACGCCAGCCAGGATCAGACGGACGAATTGGATACCAGCTTCGTAGTGCCACCCCAGGCCGAATGCCGCAAAGGCGGTATCGATCTGGTTGCTGAAGCCTGAGTAGTAGACATCTCTTACGGCGCGTTGCGGAATCTGCGGATGGATAAAGAGTGGAACGCGAAGTCTTCGAGCGGTCTCGAACATCGGGAAAAAGTCTGGGTGATCGAGGTTCTTCTCGCGCGTACGACCGCAGAGCATGGAACCCATCAACCCAAGCCGGGTGACACTCCGCGCAAGTTCTGTCGCAGCTTCTTCTGGTGATGCGGTTGGCAACGTCGCAAAGCCCTGAAAGCGAGTGGGGTACTTCGCTACCGTTTCGGCAACCAGGTCGTTGGTCCGTCGTGCCAGAGTCACGCTCTCCTCCGGCTCAAGGTTGTGCAATGCTGGCGTAGTCACTGAGAGCACCTGGACATCGACACCGCTCTCATCCATCAGTGCCAGTCGCTGCTCTGCCAGATTGTCGAGCCGCTCTCCGATC
>JBEKJJ010000061.1:0-39484 GCA_050011295.1 Bryobacteraceae bacterium | reverse complement strand
ACGCGGTCGCTGAATGTGATCAGCCCGAACAGATCGCCTTGTTTTTCGGCCGCTAGCGCCAATAGGAGTGACGCCGTGATGTTGCGTTCCAGAATGGTTGCATCGGGATGGTCCGCGATGGGACGCGCGCTGAGGCGTGACGCATCCAAGATGATATAGACTTCCTGCGTTCTTTCGATTTGAAAAACGCGCGTGATGGGGCGGCCGTGGCGAGCCGTGGCTTTCCAATCGATCTCATCGAAACCATCGCCGGCGGCATATTCGCGGAGCTTTTCGAACTCTCGCCCTTTCCCGATCTGGCGCTGGCCATGGACGCCCAGGCGGCCCCGCTTGAAGAAGGCCGGCGATTTCTTACGCTCCGCGGCCAGGTTCGGATAGACGCGGATTTCCAATTGAAGCGACAATGTTTTTCTAGCCGCCCACAGGCCCAGTGTGGACGCGCGCTCCACGGTGCAGCGATCCATGCGGTATTGGCCGCGCTTGTGAGGCGTGCACTTCCAAGTGAGGCGGGAGAATTCCGTCCCTGCCGGCAGCACCGCTGATAGCTCTTCATCTGGCGCTGCGATTTCGGCAGGAAGCGGCAGGCCGATTCGTAGCTGGATTTGCTTTTTGGCGGGGTTGCGAAGAGTCAGTTCGACCTGGCCCTCGCGATCCTTCCACAGACGAACGATGCCCGTGGTGCGGCCTTCTATTCCAGCTAATCGGCGAGGCGCTGCCGCGGCGTCCAAGACTGCGATGAATACGAGCGCGGCGATGGTCCCGTAGCCAAGCGCGGCGAATCCGGGCTGGATGACGAGCAAGGCCGCCGGAGCCGCGATGGCGCCTAACAGGACGAGAAGTCTGTTGCTGGGTGTCACCACATTATCTATCTCGGGACGGGGACTTCTCCCAGGATTTTGTTGACTACTTCACGTTCGTCCAAGCCTTCGATCTCGAACTCCGGGCGCACAATCAGGCGATGCTCCAGGACGGGCGGCGCCATGGCACGAATATCGTCGGGCGTCACGAAATCGCGGCCTTCAATGGCCGCGTGGGCGCGGCTGGCCAACAACAGGGCTTGCGTAGCGCGTGGACCGGCGCCCACCAAAACACTTTCATGCGTGCGCGTTTTACGGACCAGATCTACCAGGTACGCGATCAGTTCCTCACGGACCAGCACATCGTTCAGGCACTGCTTCAATTCATCCAGTTCCTCATTTCGAACACATGCTTCTACTGTGGGCAGGGTCTGTTCCGGTGAATCGGTGCCGAGCATTCTTCCGGCAAGGGTCAGTTCGTCGGCGCGCTCCGGCGATCGCATGACGATCTTGAACATGAAGCGGTCCTTCTGCGCTTCGGGCAGCGGATATGTTCCTTCATATTCGATGGGATTCTGCGTGGCGAACACGGTGAAATTGGGCGGGAGCGGATAAGTCTGGCGGTCGATGGTGACCACACGTTCCTGCATGGCTTGCAACAGCGCCGATTGCGTTTTCGCAGGAGCGCGATTGATTTCATCCGCCAGCAGAAAGCTGGTGAACACGGGACCCTTCACCAGCGTGAATTCGTTTCGCTGGAGATTGAAGACGTTGGTTCCGGTGATGTCGGCCGGCATGAGATCCGGAGTAAACTGGATGCGCGCGAATTCGCATCCCAGCACGCGTGCCAGCGTTCGTGCCAATAACGTTTTGGCGATGCCGGGCACGCCTTCAATGAGCGCGTGGTGCCCTGTGAAGATCACGATCAGCGCTTGATCCACTACGTCGTTCTGGCCGATGATAACTTTGTGAACTTCGCGCCGGACGCGCTCCATCACGGGCATCAATTTTTCCAGGTTCGCGTTCATCGATCGCTCCGCTCTGCTAAGATCCGCGATACTTTGCGGTAGGTCTCGACGGCATCATTCTCACGGCGAGCTAAGTTGCGAATTCGCTCGATTTTCACCTCGGAAACGAACTTGGCGCCGTGTCGCGAACCCTCCCACTCGTCGAGACAGGTTTTCATCAGCACCTTGGTGGGAACATTTCGCCGCAACAGATTTGCGAGGCCGGAATTAACGTCCTTCGCCGCTACGCTATCGTCTTCGGCGCTCGATTCCAGACGCGGAGGAAGAAGGCTGGTAGAGTTTTTCCAAATGAAGAGCGCGAGCATAGTCAAGAGAACCACGGCGAATGGTTCCAAATGATATTTGCGCGCCAGAGTGACAATGCCCCCGCTTTCAGTCAAGCCCAGATGATGCTCATCAAAAATAATTCGGTGATTCGAGCCCAGCGCCCAAGCGATCGCGGTTGTGTCGCGCTCGCCGGCCAGCGCTTCGTTGCTCCACGGATAACAACTGGCCAGCAACACGATGGTCCCCGTTCCGAACGGCCGTTCCAGGCGATGCACAACCTTGCCTCCGTCTCGGAAGTAAAGCGCAGTCAGCTTGAGAGCATCGCCGGTTTCATCTTCTGCCTGCTGAGCCGGCCGCGTGATGTAGCCGAATTGTACACCCCAACGTTTTTCGATGGCCGGGGCATCGTGCGGTTTCTTATCGGCGGGTTCTTCCCGCACCCGGCCAACCGGCCGCATCGCGATGACCACGCGCGCGCCGCCGCGAGCCAACGCCTCATACTCTTTGAGCTGGTCTTCGGGCGTAACTTCAAACCGGAACGGATTCTCTCCCAGAAACAGAATCGTGGCTTTTCGTTTTGGAACGTTCTCGAGATCAACGTAGCTGCGGGTGGGAACAATGTCCGGAATCCGCTGTAGGCTTTCGTAGAGGGCTTTCGTTCCGAGCGGATCGGCACGTAACGACGAATACTGGGGATAGATATCGCCTGCGGTGAAGCGCAGCTCATAGAGCTTCCAGAGGCCGAACAGGAAAGCACCGGCGAGGACGGCCATCAAGATTCGAAGGCCTCTATTGGAGCGCACAAGTCCTCATCTTCGCCAGGTTGCTTTCGAATTGTTCCAGTATGCTGCGATCCACTTGGTACTGGCCATACCAGGTTCGCTCAAACACGCCCATGTTTTGTGCGAACACTTCCATCAGCTCCGGCGTGGCGCGAGTTTTGCGGCGAAGCTCGCGGGCGTAATCCTGGTTGGACTTGCCTCGTTGGATGGAAATCAGCGAGCGCTCCGCGAGGTGGGCAAGCGAAGCCAGATAAAATGCGCGCAGGGCCAGGCGGAAATCCTGCCGCGCCATCAAATCGCGCGCAAGTTGCAGCCACTGATCCAAGGGTTGCTGGTCGGCTTGAAGATCCGTATCATTCAATTCAACGGCAGGAGCAGTTACTGGTATGGCTGCGGCACCGCGCGCCTGTTTTCTGGATCGCAGCGTTCGCCAGAGCAGCCAGCCGAGCAGCATAGCGGCCGCGACCAGAAGCGTGTACAGCAGTGCGCGCAATTTGCCTGTATCCGGTCCCGGCTTGTTCCCGCCCAAGCCCGGCAACATCGACTTCAACTTTTCGCCGAGCCAGTTGATGAATTGATCCGCCCAGCGGCCCACTTGTCGCGCGCCGCGGGCGGTTGCATCCAGGAAAGATTGGGTCGCTCGGATAAACCAGTTGGGATTGTTCTCTGGAGGACGAAGCGGCCGGGGGAGGCGCCAGGTGAATTCCGGCTGATGAATTACATCGTCGATGGCGTGATTCAGTTGGTCGACCGAGACTGCCGTGGGAAGCGCCGGAGCGAGTTGCGCGGCGAGTAAAATTGGCAACACCATCAAAAGCATCGCAGGCAGGAATGCCTGAGCTACGCGCAAGTCTTCGCCGGTCTTAATGGATTCAGAGTAGAAATAGCGGAGCAGGTACACTGCTTTGGCCAGTGGATTTGTTACCAGATACGTAAGACTGGCCGCGACGGCGAAAAACGTCGTATTCATGGTGGCCACGCCACTATGTGTGAACACATTTTCTACTCCGAGCAGCAATTTCGCCAGATAAGGCGCGATCAAGATGGCTGCTCCGATGTTTATAAAAACCACCACCTCAAGCATCGCGAGAATCGCGAGCAGGGTCCAGTTTTGCGTTTGCCAGACCAGCGCCTGTTTCCGGGCGGCGCTGACTTTTCCATCGCGCACGGCCATCAAATTCTGATAGAACGCATACGTGGAGGCGAACGGCAGCAGCGTTAACAGCGCCACCGGCAACGCCAGGAATTTGGTCGGCTGCATTGCGATCTGTAGCAATCCGAGGCGGAGTGACTCTTTCGACCACGCGCGCGGCGGGGAAACACCCGAAAGTTCGGCATGCAGGCGGCGGACAAACAGCGCCTGCCAATACATCATCCAGGATAAAAGCAGCGAGAGGCCAAGCGCGGCAGGCGCGCAATGATCGTAGGCGAACGCGCTGTGGCTCATATCCGCCCAGAAAAACAGGAAACCGAGGATGAAGGGCAGCGAGCCTGCGTAGTACGCCGCCAACGCGGACGTGGGCGCGCGGCGCAGCAGGTAAACGGCCTCCTCGTATAGATCGATCGCGCCTTTGGACGGCCGCTTCATCGCTCCCTCCAGATTGTGCCGTCATGCACGGATGAAGGAATCAGCAGCAGCGTACGTCCGAGAGCATAGAAAAACAGCCAAGCCATCAGAACGCCTGCCACGGGGAGCAAGCCGCGCAGCAGGCGTCGAAAGGCGCTGGTTCGGACGGTCTCGCTCGCAATGAGCTTCTTCAGGCAATCCGCGCAAAGGACACGATCGTCGTGTTCGGTGACGCATTCGCGGCAGAAATAGCGCAGGCAGATGGGACAGCGCGAGGCAGCTTCCCGAAAGTCATGATGGAAACAACGCTCGTGGATCATTCGCCGTTTCCAAGCTCGATCGGCGGTGGAGTGCGGACGGTGCGCTGATGACGCCACATGAGGATGAGGCCGGTGCACCCGAGTAACAGAAAGCCGATCAGGTCCACCAGCCCGTATGCCTTCAACGCCGGATCCTCCATGATCATCGCCTGACTCGTCGCTCTCGGTCCCAAGTGCGCGGCTATATAAATGCTAACTGCGAAGCTTGTCAGCCCGCTCGCAATGTAGAAGGCCAAGGTAACGTAGACTAGGCGGCGAACACCCAACGCAAGGTCGCTGTTGCGTTGTTGAATGGCAGCTAAAATTAACAGCAGCAGAATTGTAGTGCCGACAACGGCGGCGACAATGCCCAGGGGAATGGATGCGACGCTCTTTAGAGAGATGGCGCTGAGAGCTCCGCGGACCAACATCAGAGAGAACGCGATCCAGTGGACTTGGCCGGTACAGTGGCGTAGCGCTGGCTTTGGCGTGGACGGGCGGCCAGCGCGCGTATCGGTCGGAGACGCTTCCAATACCTCGGCGCTCACGCTGCCTTGGGTCCTCTCAATTTCGGTCTTTAGTTGCGTCACGGCTTCCGCGGCATCCGCCTGACGCCGTAAGGAGGGGAGCGTCTCGCTGCTGATCGACGTTTGCAGATCGCAGGCGCAATTGGCGCTTCGCCATCCCAAGAAGAATGATAGGAGTGACAGAAGCGCGCAAAAAATTCCCCACGCCGGATGCCCAGTGTACAGCAGAGCCACGGCCGTAACCATCACCAAGACGGCTGCGGTGTAGCCAGAGAACGCCAAAAGATCCGGAAGTTCGGTAACGACGATAGCCTGGATATCAGCGAAATAAAATCGCCGATAGCTCTCAGAAAACGGATTCCGGCGGACGCTCAACAAATGGTCCGCACCCATCCACAAGGAATGGCGCACGAAAATTCCTGAGCGCCCTGGCAACTTCCGATACTGGGGTTGAGTTGTCATCGCTGCCGGTAAATCAGAAATAACACCAACCATATCCAGGCGCCAATCTCAATTGTCGCGAGGAATGCTGCGATGTAGAAACGAATCTTGGTGCGCAGCAGGATGCTGGAAGGCGCGCGCCAGTAGCGAATCACAACGTACCAGGTGACGGGCGCCGTAATAATTGTCGGCCAGATGAGCAATGCGGGAAAAGTCGCGAGGATCAGCGCCAGGTTGTCGTAGAGTTTGCGGCTGGGGTCCAATTGAGCGAGTTGCCCTTTTTCACTTGTGGCCTGGATGCAGCGCGGGCACCAGTTCTGGCCCAGAAATTCCACCTGGCATAACGCGCACAGGAATCGGCCGCATCGATCGCAGGGAACCACGGCTCGTTTGAGCGGATGATAGAAGCAACTGGATTCGCCGGCTTCGAGCACTGGCGTTCCGGTGGATGCGGCCGCGGGCTTCGCAAAGAATGCCGGGAAGACGAACGCCTGCAGCGGAGCGCGGCAGGAGGCGCAAAAGGCATGCTCGCGATTCCAGTCCGCCGGCGGGATGGGCGTATGGCAGCGGGAGCATGCGAGATGTTCCGGCGCGAGCGGCATGGAAGGTTATTTTTTGATCACGCGTGTATCGCAAATGCGATCGTGCAGTGCGCGTTTCTCGTCGTCAAACCCCGCCATGATGTATCCGATGAACATCATGAACCCGCTCAGAAGTTTTGCGAAGTGACGGCCCAGGGAGCGGCCATAAGTCACTTGGCCGCCGTCACTCATCACTACGCGCAGGCCGCACGCCATTTTCCCAAGCGTCGCGGCATAGCGGCCAATCATCAACGTTTCGTATACCCCCTCAAATACCAGCGCGACGAGCCAGACCACACCCTCGATCTCCAACAACTGCAGCAGGCCCGCCGGCGAACGTTGCAGGTTGGCCCAATCCACCGGAAACAGCATCAGCAGGATGGCGAAGAGTATCACGATCAGAACGGAAAAGATCAAGCTATCCACCAGGACGGCGAGATAGCGAATCCAAAATCCACCGTAGTGTGCAGCTCCGGCCGGCCGAATTCCTTCACGCAGCTTCTGGGTGAACAGCGGTTTGCACTCGGCGCAAACCAGAGAGTTCCCGAACGCCACCAGATCATCCGGCGCGTAGGGGCGTCCGCATTCGGAGCAGAATTTCGCGTCACCCGCGGCGCCTTCCAAGGCAGGTGGCTGCGCTGCGGGCCGAATGGTCCTGTAGGGCTGCCAGTTCGGCATTCCGGAGCGCCAGACCAGCGTCTCGTCGTGGATGATCCCCGCTGTCACCAAGCCTTCAAAGGAACCGTCGTCGATCGGGCCGATTTGTTTGCCGGAGTCACCGTAATACCAATCCATAAACCCCGTTTCTCGTTTCTCGTTTCTCGTTCATGGTTTCTGGTTCGTGATCCATGCGATGGCTGCGTCCAGGGCTGGGTCTTTGCCAGACAATAATGCCTCGCGCGTGATTGGCGCTTCGACATCCGGCGTTACGCCCAAGCCTTCCAGCGGTTTTCCGCCTTCGGAAATATAGTTGGCGATGGCATACTGGAAACCGTCGCCATTCGGCAACATTTCTAAGACCGACGGCAAGGCCGCGGCGGCGGTACGGGTGCCGAAAATGCGCGCACGTCCCAGATCCTTCAGGCCACCCGCGAGGATTTCTGATGTGGATGCCGAAGCGCCGTCCACCAGAATCGCAAGCGGGCCTGGAAAGGTGTACACGCGAGGATTCACCACGAACTTCAGCGTGGTATCGCGCATATACAGGGTGCCCAGCCGCTGATCTGGTTGATCGATGAACCAACCCGCCATCCCCATGGCCATGGCTCCGATACCGCCCGGATTGCCGCGCAGGTCGATGATGAAGCCCCGGCATGTTTTGCATCCTTCGACGGCTTCGCCGAACCGATCCATCACATGGGCGGGGTCGAGAAACATGTTGAATTTCACATAGCCGATGCTGCCGTTCGCAAGTTTTGAAGAATCGAACCAGACGTGCATCGGATACAAATATCCGAATTGAGACAACGCGCCCTTGGGCTTTCCCTGGATGAGCGATTTGGTTACGCGCTGATTGCGACCATCCAGAAATTCCACGGTAATTGATTCGCCGGCGGCCCCATCCAACCGCGAGAGAATGGCCCGGCATAGCACCAGTTCGCGCAAAGTAGATTGAGCGTAGGTTTCGTTGAGCTTCTCTACAACGGGGGCGAGTTCCATGGGGCCAATCTTCAGGATTTCCCAACCCGGCTGAACGCCTTGTTGCGCTGCCGACGATCCGGCCTCTACTGAGGTCACCAGCACCTGAGACCCTGCCACGCGCACGTCCATGCCGGTGGTGATTTCACCCTTTCCGCTGGAGCCATTGAGATCGGAATAAAGATCGCTGGGTATGATGGCGAAGTGCGTCTCATGCAAGCGGCCCAGCATGTCGTTCAAAACCCCGCGGGCGGCATCCATGGTGGAAGCTTTTTCAATGGCCGGGCGCAGTTCGTCGTGCACGGCTTGCCAATCCAGGCCCGCCGGCTTGGTTTGCCAATGTTTATCGCGAACGGCGGCGAAGACGTACTCGAAGGAATCGATATTGAGCTTGCGCTGATTGGCGCTAAGCTGGCCGGGAGCCACGGAGGCTGCGATCTGCGCAAATGCAAGTGAAACTGCTCCGAGAATCGCCGTCGCGAGCCAGCCTACCCGGATCATTCCTTCGCGAGGACCTTTGCGCCCAGCGCGCCGCCCAACACCGGTAGCGCCGTGAGAATAACGAACAGCATGAGGACCGAGAACGCCAGACCGCCGGCTAAGGTTGCTGGATTGTTGAGGGCTTGTGTTAACTGCTCGGTGCGGGCGTCGTTGGGTGGCAGTTGGCTGCGGAAGAATTTCACCAATCCACCTTCGTTCGAAATCGCCACCATCGCCACCGTAAAAAGAATGGTTACGAACATGAATGAGAAGATGCCCGTAATCCAACCCATGCGCGCGCCGCTGCGGATGCTGAGCATCTGGCCGGTGCGCCGCGAATAAGCGAAAACGGCAAGAAATCCGGCGGCGATGAAAGCCAGCAGAAGGCGCACAAATGGAAAAGGCAGCGGGAACATGAACAGCAGCACGGCCGTCAACGCAGCCAGAAAACCGATGCGCACGGCAATCCTGTTGTGGAAGCTAATTTCGAGCGGCGTCTGAGCTTGAACGGGCTGCGCGGGTAGAGGAGGAGGTACTTCCGCGGGAGTTTCTTCGGCGAAACCCGGATAATCGTACTGCGGCTTTCCGCACTTGTGGCAGAACCGGGCATCGGGCGGCAACTGCGCGCCGCAGGTACAAAAATCAGGCACGACTCTAGTTTGACATACGTAAAAACCATTGACTAATCCAGAGGGCGGTTCTATACTAAGATTACTGAGTAAGACAACTGATTATGGCTCGCCAAGATTCGTTGCAGGGTTCGCTTCCGGTGCTGGTGCTGAAGATCCTGTCGCGGCGGGGGCCGCTGCACGGCTACGGCATCACGGCACAGATCGAGGGCATCTCAGACGAAATCCTGCGCGTGGAAGAAGGCTCGCTCTATCCGGCGCTGCATCGGATGGAGGAAGCCGGCTGGATCAAGGCCAAATGGCTGACCACGGAGAACAAGCGCCGCGCGCGCGTGTATGAAATCACGGCGGCTGGGCGCAAACAACTGGAAGAACAGGAGTCGCGCTGGCGCGAGGTAACCGCCGCTGTCGCGCACGTTCTAGGGAGAGCATAATGTCCTGGATTTCACGTTTGACGAACGTATTTCGAAGCGGTCGGCTGGACCGCGATCTGGAAGCCGAGCTGGAATTTCACATTGAAGCGCGGACTGATGAACTAATTGCGAAGGGTCTGACGCCAGAGGATGCGGCGCGCGAAGCCCGGCGTCATTTTGGCAATCGGCTGCTGCTGCGAGAGTCGAGCCGTGAGGTGAAGCTGATTTCGTGGTTGGAATCCGTGTTTCAAGACGTACGCTTCGGGCTGCGGATACTGCTCAAGAATCGCGCCGTCACTGCGGCGGCGGTGTTGTCTTTATCTCTCGCGATTGGTGCATGCACGGGGGCGTTTTCGTTGATCGATGCCCTGATCTTGAGGCCCTTACCTGTGCCGGATCCAGGGCAACTGATTTACTGCTCTTCTCCCACGTTTGGCCCGTCGCTGATCGTAAGCACCTATACCAGCGCTGCGCTTTTTGACCGTTTTGTTCAATCGTCAGGCCAGAAGGTGGAACTCTTCGGAATCAGCTATCCTGGACCACTTCAGCCGATTACACTCGACGGCTCCAACGGAGAGGAAGAGAGCGTTCGATCGCAGAGGATCTCCGGCGACGGGTTCCGGATTCTCGGCGTCCAGCCTTCGATCGGCCGCGTGCTGACTGCCTCCGATGACGGCCGCAGCGTCGCGGTGCTGAACTACAGTTTCTGGGTCCGGCGCTTCGGATCCAGTCCGGCAGTTCTGGGTCGCTGGTTCGGTTTCCAAGGCAAGCAGTTCCAGATCGTCGGCGTTGTTCGGAACGGATTTGACGGCCTGATTCCAGGTTATCGAATGGACGTCTGGTTTCCGAAAATAAACGCAACGGCATCTCAAGATCCCTCTTCGGATTGGGATCAGGTTTGGGGACGTTTGAAACCGGGGGTTCGATCCGAGCAGGCCAGGCAAGCCCTTCAGGTCGTATTTACGAATTATCGCCGCGACCACACCGATGAATTCCTTCGGTCAGGCGGACCGCCGGATCAATTGCCGAAGTACAAGAACGCGCAGCTCATCCTGAGTGCTGGAGCGAGTGGCGGTCGCTCTATGGTTCGTATGGATTTCGAACGGCCATTGTGGATACTGGCAACGGTGGTTGCGCTGGTTCTGCTAATCGCCTGTTCCAACGTCGCAAATTTGCTGGTGGCTCGCGCTGCCGCACGGGAACGCGAGATGGCCATGCGGATCTCGATTGGGGCAGGACGCGGGAGACTGATGCAGCAACTGCTTATAGAGAGCGGTCTGATGGCGAGCGTATCTTGCATTCTGGGATTGGCCATTGCCGCTGCGACGGCGCCCTCCATTGTCAACCTGCTTTCGCCCTCCGACTTTCCTGCCTACCTCGACGTTCAGATCGGGTGGCGCATGCTCGGGTTCGTCGCCTTCATCGGCATCGCGACTACGCTTCTGTTCGGGCTGGCTCCCGCGCTGCGCGGTTCGGTCGTTTCTCCACATGAGGCGTTGAAGGCAGGCGGTGCAAAACAGTCCAGCAAGATCAGCTTGCTGCGGCCTCTGTTGGCCTCGCAAGTCGGCTTCAGTTTCGTCGTTCTGTTCCTCGGCGGTCTGCTCCTGATCTCTTTCCAAAAACTCACGAGCGTGGATCTAGGGTTCTCAAAGGACCGTGTTGCGCTCTTTGACATTCGGATGAAGAACCCAGCCAGGAATGATCAGGCGTACCTTGCTGCTTTACAACTACTCGACAGCGTGCGCCGGATTCCCACGGTGCAAGCCGCGGGCATGTCTCTGGAGGGCCTGATGGGAGGGAATTACGCTTGGGTGATGGAGCCTGGAATTCGATTTCCAGGCCACCAACTGGAATCCGTTAAGCCCCGCTATCTACCGGTCTCGACGGGGTTCTTAGAGACCATGCAAATCCGCCTGATGGACGGTCGCGATCTCGCCGCGCGGGATATGGCGCCGGGATCAACTGCGGTAGTGGTCAACCAGGCGTTCGTGCGCCAGTATCTTGCGGGAGAGAATCCGTTAGGCGTGCGGTTCGAAAGGTTCGGTGACGATCCACGTCCAGCCCCGCAAGAAATCGTTGGAGTTGTCCAGGATGCGAAGTACAATAATCTCCGCGAAGCGACCTCTCCAACCGTCTACGAACCGTGGGGCCAACCGGACGGAGTCATGGAAGTGCGCACGGCAGGCAATCCCATGGCTGTCGCACCTGCAATACGGCAAGCGATCAATCAATCTAATGCCGGACTGCACGTCAACAGCGTGACGTTGCAATCCACTCGGATCAACAACACGCTGTTGCGCGAGCGACTACTAGCGCTTCTGGCCGGATTCTTTGCGATCGTCGCAGTGGTGCTGGCTGCGATCGGATTGTATGGCGTGCTCAGCTACTCTGTTGTCCGGCGGACCAAGGAAATCGGTATTCGCGTGGCGCTTGGCGCGCGGCAGTTGGGAGTCGTACGGTTGGTTGTATCGGATGTGATGCTAGTGATCGCCGTTGGGTTGGGACTTGGGATTGCTGGCGGATTTGCGCTCGGCAGGTTTGTTGCATCGCTTCTGTTCGAAGTGAAGCCGTCCGATTTCTGGAGCTTAGCGCTGCCGCTTGCGTGCTTTCTCGCGGTCTCCGCGCTGGCTGCGCTGCCGCCCGCATTCCGCGCCGCGCACGTGGATCCCATCGTCGCGTTGCGGGAGGAATAGTATTTACCCCAGCATCGGAATCAGTTTTTTGCGGCCCGACATCGCGGCCACATCGAGCGGTGTGCGGCCCTGCCTGTCGCGGCGATTCAAATCGCCACCCGCATCGAGAACGGCACGGAGCATCCGCTCGTTGCCTCGGGAGGCCGCTTGATGGACCGCCGTCCATCCCTCATCATCGGGAACATTGGGGCTGGCGCCTTGCGCGAGCAGCCACAGCATCGGCTGGATCTGCCCCCAGCGGATCAAATCATTCAACAATGGCTTTCCATTACTGAGCGCTCCATCCGCGATGGCGCCGTGAGCCAGGGCCAGCTCCGCGAAATCCAGCCGCGCGTTCCACAGACCGGGCACCAGGGCTTCGGTGGGATCAGCGCCGCGATCGAGCAGCAGCTCGAAGATGTCTTTGTTCTTGGCGGACGCTGCGAAGTATACCGCGTCCATTTCATGGTTCCAGGATTTGGTTCGGGCGCGTAGATCTGCTCCCGCATCCAGAAGCAAACGGGCGATCTCAAAAAGCTTTGCGCCCGGATATCGCGAGCCGGCTGCGCATTGCAGCGCCGTCAGCCCGCCGGAATCGCGAGTGTTGGCGAAATCCGGGTGCGTCGCTAGCGTTTTCTCCACCAGCTTGCGATCGCCCAGTGCGGCGCCTGCGAATCCATCCACGTTGGCGCCCGCTTTTTGGAGCCGCTTCACGTACTCAGGCTCTCCGACGAAGGCCGCGATGATTATGGCGCGCGCCGGCGGCCAGGCGCCGAGTTGCTCGGGATCAGCGCCGTGATCGAGCAGCCAGTCGAGACACTTGAGCCTTTCGCGTGTTGGCTTGCCCGCTGCGGCGTGCGGATCTTCTTGAAGCAGAGCGTGGAGGGGGCGATAGCCGCGCCAGATTCCGTTCAGGTCGGCGCCGTTTTTCTGGAGTAGAGCCAGGGCTTTTGTGAAGGCCAGACGGGATGCTTCGACTACCGCGCGGTTTGACAAGCCGGAGGATTGTCCTACGGCTGATCGAACTGCTACTAATTTCCCGGAGCGGATAGCTTCTACTAGCAGGTCGGCCACTACATCTATGTTACGAAGCGGTAGCCTAGCCCGTGAATCGTCAGCAGGTGGCGCGGTGCGTTGGGACTTGCCTCCAGCTTCTGGCGTAACCTCACCACGTGCGCATCCACAGTGCGCGTGTTGGGATAAGCTTCAAATCCCCACACCGAATTCAGGATCATATCGCGCGTCAATGGCCGGTCTACGTTGTGAAGGAAGAAAGTCAGAAGCTCATATTCCAGACGCGTGGCCTTCACTTCCTGTCCCTGCCGCTGTATAGTGCGCCGCTCCAGATCCACTTCCACATCGCCGAAGCGAACTAACTTTTCAAGACGCGCGGAGGAGCGGCGCAAGAGCGCGCGAATTCGCGCCAGCAGTTCGCGCGTGCTGAATGGTTTCACCATGTAGTCGTCAGCGCCGATTTCGAGCAGCAGGATTTTCTCCACTTCGTCGGCAATTCCACTGAGCACAATGATAGGTGTGTCGATACTGGACGCACGCAGTTGCTTGCAAAGGTCCGCGCCGTTCATGCCGGGCAGCCGGAGATCTACCAGTAACAGCTCCGGCTTCAGCGACAGCGCTTTTTGGAAACCGGTCTCGGCATCACCGGCCAGGATGGGAGTAAACTGCTCGCGCTCCAGCATCAGGCCGATAGCATCGCTCAAGTTTTCGTCGTCGTCAATGAGAAGGATCTTGCTCATGTTTTTTACGCTCCAGGATTCAGCCTTGTTATTTCCTTCATAGACGATGTTGCTCTGCTCAAGGAGTGTACACGTTGGATGGAATCAAGGTCCCCGGCTAACACTTTCATTGCAGGCAGCTTTGTTAAACTTATTCCTACCTCCCATGGGCAAGGACTCACGCATCGTTCGCTTTGGGGTGTTCGAGGCGGACCTTGATGCCGGCGAATTGCGCAAACATGGATTGAAAATCCGTCTGCCCGAACAAGCTTTTCAGGTTTTGGCGATGCTGGCGGAGCGTCCGGGCGAGATTGTCACGCGCGCCGAGCTGCGGGAGCGGCTGTGGCCTGGCCGCGCCTATGTGGATTTTGAGCGCGGGCTAAACAAAGCCGTGAATCGGCTGCGTAGCGCGTTGGGAGATTCGGGAACGAATCCACGCTTTGTTGGGACTGCGACGCGCCGCGGTTATCGCTTGCTGGCGCCGATTGCAACGGAATCGGTGCAGGCGCCATCCGCAGCGCGCCAACGCATCCGGCTAGCGGTGCTTCCATTCGAGAACGTGGGCGGGGATCCCGAACAGGAATTTTTCAGCGACGGCCTGACCGAAGAGATGATCTCCGAACTCGGACGGCTCAGCCCCGGCCGCCTGGGGATTATCGCGCGCACTTCCGCCATGCAGTACAAGCACAGCGGAAAACGGATCGATGAGATCGGTAAAGAGCTTGCTGTGGATTACATTCTGGAAGGAAGCGTGCGGCGCGTGGGAAACCGATCACGGATCACTACGCAGCTGATCCATGTTGGCGACCAGACCCATTTATGGGCGCAAAGCTACGACCGGGAGCTGGCCGACATTTTCCAGATGCAGCGCGAAGTTGCGCAGCGTGTGGCCGACTCCTTGGCTTTTGAGCTGCTGCCGGAAGCGCACACGCGCGGCAGGTTCGTGGTGCCGGAAGCGTACGAGGCTTATCTGCGCGGGCGCTATTTTTGGAACCAGGGAACGGACACCGGCGCATGGAAGGCCATCGAGTGGTATGAGCGGGCGTTGCAGCATGATCCGCGATACGCGCTGGCATACTCCGGGATTGCGGATTGTCACGGGCGCCTTGTGTGGTTCAGTGCAACGCCTCCCCTCGACGGCGGCGCGAAAGCCAAGTCGGCTGCGGCGCGCGGCCTGGAGTTCGACCAGGATTTGAGCGAGGCGCATGCGTCCATGGCGCTGGTCCACTTTTGGTTCGAATGGGATTGGGCGGCGGCCGAACGCGAATTTCGCCGCGCTACCCAACTGCGGCCGAACTACGCCGACGCGCACAATTGGTATGCGGCATTCCTCAACGCCTCAGGGCGTTCGAACGAAGCTGTGGCGGAGCAAAAGCTGGCCGAGGAGTTGGACCCGCTTTCGCTCACCATTGCGATGAACGCCGCCGATCCTTACTACTTCACGCGCCGGTTCGATCCGGCCATCGAACATTTGGAGCGCGTGCTGCGGCGAGAACCGCGTTTTTTCCCGGCGCATTACAACCTGGGCCGCGCGTACGCGCTGAAAAGCATGTATCCGGAAGCGCTGGCGGCCTTTGAAACAGCGGCGCGGTTGTCGGGGAATCGGCAGGCCGGTGCGGCGCTGGCTTACGCATTTTCGCGTGCTGGACGTCCGGCTGAGGCCAGAAAGATCCTGGACGAGTTGGAACAAGCGGCCGCGGCGCGTTATCTCGCGTCGCCGCAGTTGGCGCTAATCCATCTGGGGCTGGGCGAAATCGATCAGGCGCTGGACCAGTTGGAGCGGGGATTGGAAGAGCGATCGTACTTCATGATTTATTTGGGTGCCGATCCGATTTATGATGAGCTGCGATCGCATCCGCGATTTATGCAGTTGCTGGAAAGGATCGGATTTCCGGTAAGTGGGGCAGGATGTCATCCTGCGCGCGGTTGTTAACCGCGCAGCTTGCGCCGATTGCCAATCGGCGGCAGGTTATCAAACCTGCCTTACACCGCGTCTGAAATGCTCGCGAAATTGAAATCAGTCGCTAGAATGGCCGGAGCCAGCGATGATCCAGCTTCCGCGCCTTGGGTTCGCACTGGAGCAGCCAACATCTTGGTGTTCTGCATCACGCGAACCGGGCTTTCATTCCAGCGGAAGTTCATAACCGGATCCGTGACCTTGCCATTTTCGACCAGGAAAACGCCGTCGCGCGTCAGTCCGGTCACCTGCATCGTCTGCGGCTGCAGAACGCGCATGTACCAGAGGCGCGTTACTAGCAGAGCCTTATCGGCTGACTTGATGAGCTCGTCCAAGGTGTGATTCTGTCCATCCAGGATGAGGTTAGACGGAAACGGCGTGGGTTTCTTGCCGGCTTTTTCTGCCCAGAAGCGGTCGTAGAAAAGGTTCTTCACGACACCGTTTTCAATCCACGCGATTTTTTCGTTGGGAAGCAACGATCCACTCCAGGGAGAAGAAGCCAGCTTGGGATTGAACGGATCGTTGCGCAAAGTAATGTGTTCAGGAAACAGTTTTTCGCCGAGCAGCGTCTGGCCGGGTTTGTCGGCTTTCTTGCTGAGGAAGGATTGCCCTTGCTCAGCTTCGCGCGCACCGAAGCTGAAGCCCAGGTAGCCGATGAGATCGCTGACGGCGGCGGGTTCCAGAATCACGGCGTACTTCCCGGGCTCCAGGCGCTTCTTGCCATCGCCTCGGACGCATTTCTCAACGGAGATTCGCGCCGCATCTTGGCCGTTGAGATCGTTGATGGACGTGGAGATCTGAGTAGCCCAGCCGGAGCTGGTGCCGCCCGCATTGCGCATGGTGTTGGTGAGATTGGAATCGGTGTACTGGTGATATCCGAAGAGGCCGGCTTTGTTGGCGACTGCGATCCAGTTGGCGGAACGCTGCACGAATCCAGCCGTGGTGAGCTTCGCGCCGCGCGCGCCGTCGATTACGGCTTTGACATGGCCGATGAGAGCATCGCCGCGCGAATTTCCAGTGGCCGTATCGAAATTCGGGAGTTCGGGATATTGTTGGGGTCCGAGTGCCGGCATGTATTCGGGATCAGGCTGCGAAATCCGAGCCAGGCGCTCGGCTAGTTCCACGCCGTTGCGCAGCGCCTCATCACTCCACTCGCTGACATTGGCGCTTCCGGTGCGTTTGTCATCGGTGGTGGATTCGATGCTCACTGTTTGATCCAGGCTGTAACCCGAAGTGGTGATGCCGTTGTTGGCAAATCGGATGAAGACAGTTTCCGAAGCGTTGATATTCACGCTACAGCCGGGAAGCTTCGCGTAGCTCAGGATCTTGTCGGCGAGATTTTTGGCGTCCTGTTTGGTCAGCATTGTCGGCTCCTGTTAGTCCGTTACCAGGACGTTGATTTGTCGAAAGCGCGCGGGGGCGCATCCGTGGCTCATGGCGTTGATTTGAGTCGGCTCGCCCTTGCCGTCGTTGAACAGACCGTACTGCTGCCAGTAGGCGCGTCCGGCGATGGCGTCGCAGGCCTGCCAGAAATCCGGCGTGCGCGCTTGATAGGCCACGCGAGAAATCATGCCACGCTTCTTGCCGCCTTTGATTTCCCAAAACGCGTCGCCGCCGAACTGGAAGTTGTAACGTTGCTGATCGATGGAGTAGCTGCCGGTGCCTTCAATCAGGACGCCGTCGTCGACGCCGGCGATCAGGTCGTCAGCGGTGGCGTCGCTCTCCGAGGGCGCCAGCCAAACGTTGGGCATGCGTTGGAACGGAACGCTGGACCAGGAATCGGCATAGCAACATCCGCGGGATTCGGTTTCGCCGATCAGATGCGCTTGATCGCGGATGGTCTGATAGTGTTTGAAAATTCCTTTTTCGATGATGGGGAATTTCATGGTCTTCACCCCATCGTCGTCATACTTCACGGTGGACATTCCGAACTCGGTGGTTCGGTCACCGAAGAAGTTCACCACGTCACTGCCGACGCGGAACTTGCCCATTTTGTCGGTGGTGAGAAAGCTGGTGCCGGCGTAGTTGGCTTCGTAGCCGAGCGCGCGGTCGAGTTCGGTGGAGTGGCCGATGGATTCGTGAATGGTCAGGCACAGGTGGCTGGGAAGCAGCACCAGATCTTTCTTGCCGGCCGTGACGGGCGGGGCGCTGAGATGCTCCACCACTTCGTCGGCAATGCGGCGCGCGTTTTCCCCGATGTTGCTCATCAGCACGTACTCCCAACCACGCGCTTGCGGCGCAACCTGGTAGGAACGGTCGCGCGAGATACCTTTCTGCGAATCCACGGCGTTGGCATTGAGAAACGGATTCGATTGGATAATGAGCTGCTGAATTGACGAACCTTCGGTGGACGCGAAGTATTTATCTTCCGAGTGGAAGAAGAGTCCGCCGAACGCGCTGAATACTTTTGGATTTTTCTTGACGGTGCGGGTGGCGCTATGGAGTAGCTCCAATTTTTCATCCACCGGCACTTCAAACGGATCCTTTTCAAAGGGCGAAGTCCAGCGATCGACATAACCTTTTGTTGGAGCCAGTTCCACGGGTTGGGCCTGAAGTACGGAGTTGGCCTTCGCCACCGTTACCGCCTCGCGTGTGATGCGGGCGATCTCGGCGGGCGTAACCAGGGGCGATGCAGCGAATCCCCACTGGCCCTTAGCGATGACGCGGACGCCGAAACCGAAACTGGTGCCGTCGTTTACGAAAGGAACTTCGTCGGTTTTGGATCCGCCGCGTTCCGGCGACAGGCGATATCCGGAGAATTGATTGCGATATCGGTTGATGCGGATGTCGCAATAGGTGGCGCCTTGCTTTTTTGCCTCGGCCAGCGCGACGGCGCCGAGTTTTTCAAGCGCTGGATTCGGCTTGGTGGAATCAGCGTCCGGCGCGCCGAAGAGCTCCTCGGCGAAGAGCAGCGACGCGGCCGTGGTGGCGGAGCCGGCTAAGAAAGCACGGCGATGGAAACGGCGGGTGGGATCCAGAAGTTGCATTTTGATTACCTTTTACGGTACCAACATCAAGGACGATGGAAGGGGCTAAAGGTTTGATAAAAATGTTCGGACGGGGTTAGAAGCTTAAACGGATGCCGAGCTGGGCGGCGAATGGGATCCCTACCGTGGTCCCTGGCCCGAAGAAATCGCCGAGGGCGCCGGCCGGAACCAGCAACTGCTTCGGGCTAGTGATGGGCTGCGTGTTGGTGCAAGCGGCGTTGAGGCAAAACGCGGTGGCATTGGCCAGATTGTTGACGGGCACCGGCTCGGCAGCGATATTCGTCACGTAATTGGCGCCGGGATTATTGCGGTTGAAAATATTGAAAAATTCGATGAACGGCGTGACTTTCCAGTGGTCCGCGAAGGTGAATGGCCGGCTGACGCGCAGGTCGGTTTGGATATAGGGAGTTCCGCGAAATTGATCCAGCGTGGTCTGGACTCCGTTCACCACGGCGCGATCGTCCAGCGTGTCGCCAAATCCATTGACGTCCACCGGCGTGGTCAGCGTGATCGGCCGTCCGCTTTCAGCCTGGCTCAATGCTGTGATGTCGAAGCCGCCGGGGAGATGCAAGGTTCCAGCCAGCACGAAGCGATGCGTAACATCTTCACCAGATGGTCCGAAATCGCCAGCGCCGAAGGCGTGCAGCGGATTGCAGACGCCATCGACATAATCGAACAGCTCGCCCAGCACACAGCCCCAGGTGTCCGCTCGCGACAGCGTGTAATTCATGATCAAAGTGAAGCGATGCAGGTTGCCTTGCAGGTGGAGCGACATGCCGTCATAGCGGGAGCGATTGTCGGAACGAAAGACGGTAATGTTCGGGACATTGGCCTGTTGTGCTGCGATGGTGTCCGCGAAGAGCGGCGAGAATAGCGTGTAGCCGGCTTCGTACTCGTAGCGAGCGTAGCTGTGAACGCCCTTCTCATGCGTGAATTCGGCGCTGGCCATCCAGTGCGAGTTGAACGAATGCTGGACGCCGGCTGTGGCATGCAGGGCATACGGAGTTTTATAAGCCGGATCAATCAGCGCGCCAGCGCCACCATTCGAGGCGCCCGGGAGACATCCCAGATCACCGGGCTTGGCGCAAACTCCGGGTGGTTGATTCACGGCCGCGAACGCCGTTACCCAGCCGTTCTGCGCAAGATCGTTGTAGAAGCGGCCGAAGCCCGCGCGCAGCACCGTGTTTCTGGATTCTCCGAACGCGTATGCGATCCCCAAGCGCGGCGCGAATGCCAGCCGGTAGTCATGCGGAGCTCCCCAATTCTGGAAGAACGGGACCTGCAGCGCGCGCAGCGTCTGGAGCGCGGGATTCTCAAGCTGCGACTGGCCGGACGCGGTGAAGAGTCCGAAGCTTGTATCGTAACGAAGACCGTAGTTGATGGTCAGGCGCGGCGTGACGCGCCATGAATCCTGGGCATAGAATCCCAGCCGCTGCACGTTTTGCGAAAAGCTGCCGTCGCCGGCGGGCGTGCCGGAGCAGGTTGTTCCCGCCGTCACTTGAAGCGTGGCGGTGGGAGTGCAGGTGAGATCCACGGCGAACTGCGCCGGATTGTTTGCGTAGAACGTCGGATCCTGGGCGAAGATAGTCAGATTTTCCGGGTTGGCGGGAAGCGCCCCACTCAGGACCGGTTCATGGATGAAATCCACCCCGAAACTCGGCGAGTGGCGCCCGGAACTGTGCGTGACGTTGTAGCGGACTTGATACTTTTCCTGATTGCGTAGGATGGGAAACGCCGTGATGGGCGTAACGAACTGGTTGTCGCCAAAAGTTTCGAAACCGGAGATGGTCTGCGAGGTCGAGCTGAAAGGAAAGGCCAGCGCGAAGCCGAGGTTGGAGTTGCGCGCCTCCGTGAGATGCAGATAGCTCAGGCCCAGGGTGAGCGATCCCAGCCAAGTGGGACTGAAGATGTACTGCTGGCCGAGCACGGCATTGAAATAGTTGTTATGCGAAGTCGCGCCGGTGGACGGGAGCGTGGCTTGTTGTATGAGCGCGTTGTCGGTGACATATGAGTCCACGCTGGTTCGCAAGAACCACGTTGAGTTTGCCGATTGTGCCCAGTCGAATCGCACGGAACCCAGATTGTCCCGGAAGGGGATGGAAACATTGTTGGGAACAGGGATTGAACTGACGCCGGGGATCAGCCCCTGAGAAGCTAGCGTTGATAAAGCGTTGAACTGGGTCAAGCTGGCCGGACTGTAGGCGATGCTGGCGCTCTCGCGAACTTCCTCGATGGAAGCAAAAAACCACAGCTTGTCTTTTATGATTGGCCCACCGAGCGTGCCGATGTAATTCTGCTTGGAGAACGGCTGCTTCGGCAGCGGCGCGGGATTTTCGATCGGGTAGCGCGCGTTGAGAGCGGCGGCGCGTTCGTAGAACGCCGCTCCACCATGCCACTGGTTGGTTCCGCTCTTGGTTGTGATCTCGACAGACCCGCCCACGGTGCGTCCCGTATCCGCATTTTGTTGCGACGTCTGGACGGCGAATTCCTGAATCGCATCCGGCGAAAAACCCTGCAGGAAGCCGCCGATATAATCGTCGGAATTGTCCATGCCATCCACAGACAGGACGTCGTTCAAGCCGGAGCTGCCGCCGAAGGACACCGCGGTGACGCGTGCCTTAGTGGGATCGGATGGTTCCACCGGCTCGGTACCCGGCACGAGATAAGCGATGTTGGCGAAGCTGCGCTCGGCCAGCGGTATGGTTGCAAGGTCGCGCGCAGTCACCACGCCGCCATGCACGGCGCTCGATGTATCCATGGGCTGCGCGGTAATGGAAGATGGCGTAGCAGAGACATTTACTTGCTGCTGGGACGGCGCGGGATTCATGACCACCGCGATCTCGCGGGCGGTGCTGACGCTGACCGTCACTGTGGAATTGGCGTCGGCAAATCCCGGCGCCTGCACTGTGACGTGATAATTGCCGGGCGCGAGGTCGGCGAAGCGAAACTCTCCGCGGTCGTCGCTTTTCGTCCGGCGTTCGATCGAAGACTCGCTAGCTTGGATGATGATGGCCGCCGATGCAATGCGTCCTCCGCTCGAGTCACAGACGCTGCCGATCAAGCTTCCGCGGAAATCCTGTGCCAGGCCAGGAAATGCCGCGAACGAGAGCGCCAAAATGAGGGCGAAATAGGCTGCGAGTTTGCGGGAGAAGCGCATGGGCGTTGAATCCCACAGGCTAGCGCAGAGGGGTGGTTACTACCACAGATCGTAATTCGTAGGGCAGGATGCCATCCTGCGCGACGATTGGCTATCGGCGCACGTTCGGGCGGGTTAACAACGGTTAACAACCCGCTCCAGGTTGGCAACCTGCCCTACGTTTCAGCGCATACTGAGAAATTGAACACCGCGCGGACCCCATCTGTTGTTGCCTTCTCTTACCTGGCGCTCGTGCTGGCGCTCTGGCTCCCGTTTAGTCCGCACAGCGGGCTGCCCTACGAAACTGGATTCGTGTACACCAGCGAAATCTCCACCTGGTGGAACGGATTTGTGCACGGCGCCGATCATCTGCGATTTTATACCAGCCTCTTTTATCAGGTCGCCTATCTCATGGGCGAATTGTCAGGATTCACCGGCAGCTTCGTCCCCTATCAGATTACTTATGCCGTGCTGTGGTGGGCGCGTGGTTTTCTGCTCTTCTTGATCGGACGGCGCCTCGGGCCCGGCCACGATTTGTTCTGGTACCTGGCAGGCTCCTTCGTTCTGGTTCACTCGTCCGACAGCGCCACCGGATGGGCCGGCCTCTTGAACCAATCCGGTTACACATTCTGGATGCCTCTCGCATTTTACGCGCTGGTAATCGCATTCCAACAATCGGAGCGCCGGCGCGCGGATATCGCGCTGGTTCTGGCTATTCTCCTCGAGCACTTGTCGCTATGGAGCTATGAGAGCCAATTGCTGATCATTCTAATCGCGCCGCTTCTTCTGTTGCGGATGTATCCGCGCCCGTGGCGGAGTCCGTTGGCGATCGCGGCGGCTTGGTACGTTCTGCCGCTCATCTACATTGCCGCGACCCTCCGAAAATATGCGCAGTCCGCTGGACACACTTATCAAGAATCGGTTCTGCGAAAAGTCTGGTCGGCTGGCTCCATTCTGAGCGACTGGGTGTTCAACATCTCGGCTTCTTTGAGTTTTTGGACTTGGCCGCGTTCCGATCCGGCCCTTGCGACTACAAGCCAAATGATGCTTCCGGCGATTCTCGCGGGGTTCGTGTTCTTTGCTGGAATCGGATTGCTCGGTTGGTCTACGCGCAGCTGGATTCCCAGCCGGCGCACGCTGTGGACTGTGATGCTTACCGGCCTGTTACTGCTGGCGTTGAGTTTTCCCGCTTATCTAATTCTCGAATCCGCCAGGAGCCTGTGGCGCACGCAGATTCTGTCTGGCTTCGGTGCAGCGCTGGTGTTCGCGTCGGCCATCACTCTCTGTGCGAGCTTCGCTCCGAAAGCTTGGCTGCGCTTCGGCATCATCGCGCTGCTCGGCGGATTGGTGGTAGGTTACGGTAGCTTCTCGGCGGTGAAGAAGAGTGCATTTCATCTCTGGATCTGGGAAAGGCAGCGCTCGGCCGTGGCGCAAATTCTTAGTGTTGCTCCGCAGCTGAAGGACGGAACCTTGGTGATCCTGGCGGATGTCCCGAAAGACAATGACCCGTTTCTCGGTGACGAGATGTGGTTCGACATGGCCCTTCGCCTGGCTTATCCGGGGACGCCAGTGGCGGGAAGCTATTTTTACCAGGACGGCTCACCGGCCTTGGGCAAGGTTGCGATGGGACGCGCCGACACGATGCTGGTGCTCGATTACCAACCGAAGGGCCGCTTGTCCATCGCACCAAGTCTGCCCAGCTTTTTGCGTGTCGAGGGAATTTATAATCCCGAAGCGCGCATCGAATCTGGAAGCCCATCTCCGCGAGCGGTGCGGCGCTACGGATCTAGCGGCGATTTGCTTTCCGCTCCGCGCTAACGGGTAGCGCGAACGCCACATATGCGCCGCGTATCTTGGTTTGCGTGGCTTTGGTAACGCCCGCCTGCGCGGAGGCGCAGAACACCACGAACTCGCGGCCGACAACTTCATACACTGCCGCCATACCTTCCAGCCCTGCGTCCAACTGATGGGACCAAAGCTCGCGGCCATTTTCGACGTCCAACGCGCGAGCCTTTCCATCGCGTGTGCCTGCAAAGATCAACCCTCCGGCCGTCACCACTGGTCCCACTTTCGGATAATGCGATCCCGTGCCTTTCATACTCGGCGTATCGCCGAGCGGGATCTTCCACTTGATGGCGCCGGTGTTGAGATCGTAAGCCGTCAGCGACGACCATGGCGGTTTGATCGGTGAAAGCCCGTCGCTCGCAATCAGGAAACCGAATCCGCTGTAGTAATGATCTTCGGCCGAAGCCGGATTCGTCTTGTCGGCCTTCGGATCTTTCGCCAGCCGCAGCAGGGCCGGCAGATCCTTCGAGACTACGAACAGAGCTCCATTCGATGGATCCACCGCGGCGCCGCTCCAGTTGGCTCCGCCATTATTGCCCGGCATCTCAATGGTGCCGCGCGTCGAGGGCGGCGTGAATAGCCCTTCGTTGCGCGCGCTGAGGATCTCATCGCGGAACTTGGCTCGCTCTTCGGCGCTCAGAGATGGACGTAAGTCGTCAACTGTAAACTTCTGTCGCGCAAACGGCGGAGGCCAGGTTGGAAAAGGCTGCGTGGGCCAGGTTTCTTCGCCAAGCATGTCGGAGCGCGGCACTGGCTTTTCGTTGATGGGCCACAGCGGCTCGCCCGTCACCCGATTGAACACCCACACGAAGCCCTGCTTGCTCACTTCCACCACAACATCCACGGCTTTTCCTTCGTGCTGGACGGTGAGCAACTTCGGAGCCGTCGCGTCGTCGTAATCCCAGATATCGTGATGCACCATCTGGAAATGCCACAAGCGCTTTCCGGTGCGCGCGTTGAGCGCCAGCAGAGTGTCGGCGAACAAATTCGCCCCGGTGCGATTCACGCCGTAGAAATTGTATTTCGCGCTCGCGGTCGGCGCATAGACAATGCCGCGCTGCGCGTCGACGGAGAGTTCGCCCCACACATTCGCGCCGCCTACACTTTTCCACGCGTCCTTCGGCCACGTGTCATATCCGAACTCGCCCGGACGCGGGATGGTGTGAAAAGTCCAGACCAGCTTGCCGGTGCGAACATTGAAGGCGCGGATATCGCCTGGCGCGGAGCCATACTCCTGATTGGTGGCGGAGCCGAGAATTAGTAGATCTTCAAACACGCGCCCAGGTGTAGTGGATTGCACCAGCCGCAGGCTCGCAGGATCGCGATCGAGGCCCTGTTTCAGATCCACGCTTCCGGAATCGCCAAAAGTGAGAATCAAACGGCCGGTTCGCGCATCAATGGCGTGCAGCGAATGATTACTCGCAAACAACAGCCGCCGGTCTGACCGGTCTTTGCTCTCCCAATAATTGATTCCACGATTCGTGATGATGGTGGTGTCGGGCTCGGCCGGATGCGTCCAAATTTCCGCGCCCGTGGCGGCATCCAGCGCGACGATGGAATTGTTCTTGGCCAGAACGAACATCACGCCGTCGACGACGATGGGATTGAACGAGTACGGATTGTTATCGCCGGTGGAATAGCTCCAGGCGACTTCGAGCCGGCCGGCATTGGAGCGATCGATCTGCGCGAGTTCCGAATACTGCGCCGAATCCGGTGCGCCTCCGTAGTCGCGCCAGCTTGCGTGAGATGTTTTGCCAGTCTGCGCGGCCGCACACGATGCCGCCGCGAGCGCGATCAGCGCCGAAAATGTGGCACGAGCCATCTTTACATGATGCCAGAGGCTTTCACGTGACATGTTTTTGGGTCCGCTTGTGAGAAGATATGCAATAGTACCTTTCGAAAAGTGGATGCCGGGGCCGACGTCCTAAAGTGGGCGGCTACCGCTGTCGAAAGGTTGTTATCTACAAGTAGCGAAATATTCCCTCTTTGAGAGTGAAGGCTTCTGGGAGGTTCCCGATGATCCGTTTGAGACATCCTGCGGTTTGGTTGCCACTGGCCCTTGTTACGATTTGCATCGGACACGCGTCCGCACAAGTCCCGGCGGCCGTGAGCGCCAGCTTCACTCCCTCGACGGTTCTCGCCGGCGGCGCGGATACTTCGACGTACCAGCTCACCATCTCCAATCCCAACGCTACAGCGCTAACGGGTGTCGCCGTCAGCGTCACCTTTCCGTCAAGTATCACCCGAGGAAGCAGCTTCACCAACATGTGCGGCGGCAGCAGCAGCTTCGGACTGAGTAACATTAGCGTCTCGAACGTCACCCTTACCGCGGGTGAATCTTGCAACGTCCCGGTCACCGTGCAGGCCGCCTCTAACGCCAGCGGAGCAATCGTAGTCACCACCAGCACAATCACGTCGAACGAAGCCTCGCCGGGTACGGCGGCCAGCGCTACTCTCAACGTGACTGCGCTCGCGGCCACCAGCTTCTCAGTTGTCGCCGGAACGCCAATTCAGGTTTTCGCTCCAGATTCCGTCACCGTGACGTGCCTGGACCAGAACGGCAATACGTTTCCCGGTTATACCGGCACCGTGCACTTCACCAGCACCGACCCATCGGCAACATTGCCGGGAAACTCAACGTTGACGAACGGCGTCGGGACATTTTCAGTAACGCTAAAGACACTGGGGACACAAACGGTCACTGCTACTGACACGGTGACCTCATCCATTACGGGCACATCCAACTCCATCACGGTAAATCCGGGGGCTGCTACGCATTTTGTCGTCACAGCGCCGTCGTCAGGCACCGCGGGAAGCGCTTTCAGCTTCACCGTCACGGCGCTCGATCAGGGCGGGAACACGGCCACGGAATATGCCGGCACCGTGCATTTCACAAGCACGGACGGCTCGGCAACCTTGCCGGCGGACTCGACGTTGACGAACGGCGTCGGAACATTTTCGGCGACGCTGAAGACGGCGGGGAACCGAACAATTACCGCGACCGATACAGTGACGTCTTCCATTACGGGTACGTCGGGCACGATCACGGTAAATGCGGCGGCTGCGACCAAGTTTGTAGTCTCAGCGGCGTCGCCCGAAACCGTGGGAACAGCTTTCAACGTCACCGTCACAGCGCAGGATCAGTTCGGCAATACGGCCACCGGATATGCTGGTACCGTCCATTTCACCAGCACCGACCCATCGGCTACGTTGCCGGCCAACTCCACGTTGACGAACGGCGTCGGGACATTTTCGGTAACACTGAAGACCCCGGGTGCCCGAACCATCACGGCTACCGATACGGTGACGTCATCCATTACTGGTACATCCAACTCCATCACGGTAAATCCGGGAGCAGCTACCACGTTTGTTGTCACCGCGCCATCGTCGGGCACTGCGGGAACCGCTTTCAACTTCACCGTTACCGCGCTCGATCAGTTCGGCAACACGGCCACGGGATATGCCGGCACCGTGCATTTCACCAGCACGGACGGCCTGGCCACATTGCCGGCCAACTCCACGTTGACCAACGGTGTCGGAACATTTTCGGCCACGCTGAAGACCGCAGGGAACCAAACCATCACGGCTACCGATACCGTGACCTCGTCGATTACGGGCACGTCGAACACCATCGCGATCACTCCGGCGGCAGCCTCGCACTTCAGCGTCACCGCACCGGGTTCGGCGGTGCCAAACGACTCGTTCAACTTCACGGTGACGGCGCTCGATCAGTTCAACAACACTGCCACCGGGTATTCGGGCACGGTGCATTTCACTAGCAGCGACGGCTCAGCTACGTTGCCGGCCAACTCCACGTTGACCAACGGTGTTGGAACATTTTCGGCCACGCTGAAGACGGCCGGAAACCAGACCATCACCGCTACCGACACGGTGAACTCCTCGATAACGGGCACGTCCGGCAACATCTCCGTAACAGCGGTATCGTTTGTGGTGACCACTCTGGCGGACAGCGGCGCAGGCTCGCTGCGCCAGGCGATTAACAACGCCAACGCTTCGTCGGGCGGAGTCACTATTACGTTCGCCGTTACGGGGACCATCAATTTGCTAAGCGCCTTACCGCAGCTTACCCAGAGCATGACCGTCACTGGACCGGGCGCTTCCAGCTTGGCCATTGACGGCGGCGGCGCGGTACAAGTGTTAAACGTCGGCAGCGGGATCACTGTGTCCATTTCCGGTGTGACCATCCAGAATGGCCGCGATAGCACCATCGGGGGAGGAGGAGGCGGCGTATCTAATGCTGGAACCCTCACACTAAGCTCCTGCGTGGTCACCAGCAACGTCGAGGCATTCCACGCGGGAGGCGGCGTCTATAACGCTGGAACTCTGGCCATCGATCAATGCACGGTCTCGAACAACGTCGCGAGCGGCGCCGGTGGCGCCGGCGGCGGCTTGTTCAATATGGGCGCGGCAACGGTTACTGACAGCACCTTTTCCGCGAATACCGCGGTAGGTGGGAACACAGATGGCGGGTGGGGTGGCGCGATCGTCAACGACATCACTTCGTCGCTCTCTATTGCTGGATCAACGATTGTCGGAAACACGGTGACGGATCCCCTTAACGCGGGTTCCGGCCGAGGCGGAGCCATCTTTAACGCTAACTTTGGGGGTGGCACCTGCGTTATAGCGAACAGTACTATCTCGGGCAATAGTCAAATCGGTACACTGCCAAGCGATTTCGGCGGCGGGATCGTTCAGGCTGGCCATTGCACGTTGACCAACACGATTCTCACCGGAAACACGGATGCAAGCTCCAGCCCCAATCCCGATGGCTCGGGCACATTCACCGATGGCGGGAACAATCTGATCGGCATTTCTACCGGCATCACGGGAATCACAAATGGCGTCAACGGCGACCAGATTGGAACATCCGGCGCGCCGCTGAACGCCCAGCTGGGCGCGCTGGCGAACAACGGCGGACCCACTCAGACCATGCTGCCCTCGGGCAACAGTCCGGCGCTGGGCGCGGGGAATCCGGCGGGCTTCCTCTCAACAGATACGGACCAACGCGGTACCGGCTTCCTGCGCTTGAGGAACGGCGTGATTGATGTCGGCGCGGTCCAGCTTCAGGGAGTTGCACTGGCCGCGACGACGGGAACTCCGCAATCCGCTGGCCTCGGCGCGGCGTTCGGGACTGCCCTCTCTGCCACTGCGACGGAATCCTGCGCGGCGTGTACCAGCCTGGTGCCGGGCGTCACCGTGACCTTCATAGCGCCTGGTTCCGGACCGAGTGGAACTTTCGCGGGCGGAGTGAATACCGCGGTCACCAACTCGAGCGGTCTGGCCACTGCGCAACCGTTCACGGCCAACATGATCGCCGGTGGTCCATATAACGTCACCGCCAGTGCAACCACGCCCGACCAAGCCACTCCTGCCACGGCGAATTTCTCGCTGACCAACACGGGAAGTACGGTTAGTAAGCCTGTGTTGACAGTGACTGCCAACAACGCCAGCAAAGTTGCCGGCGCGCCTCTGCCACCATTTACGGCCACCATCACCGGCTTCGTCAATGGCGATACTTTGGCCGTGGTAAGCGGGACGCCCAGCTTGACTACCACAGCTACAGCGAGCTCACCGGCCGGTAGCTATCCGATCGTTGCCGCTCTAGGGACACTTTCGGCGGCCAATTACACGTTCACTTTTGTGAATGGCACCTTGACCGTCACCGCCCCACAACCACCTTCGCCGCAGCCCACGACGATTACTGTAGTAAGCGGAAGCGGACAATCGGGCGTTCCGGGGAGCGCGTTCGCAGCGCCTTTGGTGGTTGAGGTCAACGATCAATTTGGTAATCCTGTGAGTGGCGCAGTGGTGTCATTTAGCGTATTTTCCGGCTCCGCGACGCTGAGCGCGGCGGATGTCACTACCGGCTTCAACGGGACCGCCCAGATCACAGCGACGCCCACGGGCGGCGGAGCCATCATAATTGTGGCCAGCGTCAGTGGAATAAGTAGGGTGGCGACTTTCTTCGAAAGTGGCTTGGCTCCCACTGCTCCCGCGCAGCTATCAGTGTTGCCGCCCTCGGTCGGGTTCATAGTGGTGCAGGGCGGAAGCAATCCACTGCCCGCGAGCATCGCCGTAACCAACACGGGTTCGGGCACGCTGCAGTGGACGGCCTCGGACAGCGGCAATCCGTCGTGGCTCACGGTAGGGCCGCTTTCGGGTTCGACGCCTACTGTGATCACGGCCGGAATCAACGCATCGGGACTCGCGGCCGGCAGCTATTCGAGTACGATTACGGTGACATCCGGAAGCCAGCATCAGACGGTCGGTGTGACGCTGACGGTTGTGGCCGCAACGCCCGCGGAATTTGCACTGACGCCCGCGGCGGTGATTGTGAACGCAGCAGCCGGGTCCACAACTCCGATTACGCGTGTAGTGGAAGTGCCGAACGCAGGTACGGGAACGCTTTCCTGGACGGCGACGGCCGATTCAGCCAGCCCGTGGCTCTCGGTTTCTCCCGCGTCCGGCAGTTCAGCGTCCGGCAATGTGCCGTCCACGGTGACGGTACAGATCAACCCGTCCGGCCTCGCCGCCGGGCAGTATCTCGGCAATATCGCATTCAGCAGCTCTGGAGTGGCGCCGGCCAACGTGTCGGTGATCCTGAACCTCTCGGCGCTGCCCGATCTGTTATCCACGGTTCCGTTGCTCGAATTCCGTGGCGTGGCGGGCAGTTCGTTCGCGCCGCAATCGCTGCCGGTCACGACCACGACGGGAGCCGCGGTTTCGTTTACCGCGAGCGCCACTTTAACAACTGGGACGAACTGGCTTTCCATCGGCAGCGCGAGCGGTGCCACACCCGGCTCCATTCCTGTATCGGTCAACACCAACGGCCTCGCGGCGGGTTATTACGTCGCATACATTTCTGTGCAGAGCACGGGCGCGGCGAACACGCTGCTGGTTCCAGTTGTCCTGGATCTGGGCGGCGCCGGCATACCGGGAACGCTCGGCGCGATTCCGGGCGGTATATTGTTCACGGGATTCGCGAGCGCTCCGCTCAGCCAGACCATTGCTATAAGTTCGGATTCCGTACCGTTCTCGTGGAGCGCTGTCGCGCTGGCCGGCTCCGGTGCAACGTGGCTTGCAGTATCGCCCGCATCGGGAAGCGATGACGGGACCATCACTGTGACCGCGAATCTCGCGGGCTTGCAGCCGGGCACTTACACAGGCCAGGTAGCGATCGGCGCCACCGGTACATCCAACGCCGGATTGATTATCCCTGTGACTCTGATTGTTACCTCCTCCGCGAAGGCCGTGACATCGGCAAATACGCTACAGCCGATTCAGCCGGCCGGGGATTTCGTCGCCACTGTTGGCGTGCCGGTTGCTTTGCAGGCTTCGATCGTCAGCTCGATTGGCGCGCCGGTAACGGGCGCCATTGTGCAGGTTGCGTTCACCTCCGGCGATTCACCTGTGATCCTAACGGATGTCGGCGGCGGGAATTATGCGGGCGTATGGACGCCGCTTCAATCCGACGCCGTATCGCTGCTGTTTACCAGCGCGAATTCGTCCACGGGCGTCGTCACAGGCGCTGTAGCCACGACCATCGGTGCGCCCGCATTTACTGGTACGGGAATCGTCAACGCAGCGCCAATGATTTCCAGGGTCCCGCTGGGCGTCGGATCTATCGCCACCATGTTTGGCCTGAACCTGGCATCGCAGACTGCGAAGGCGCAGAGTTTCCCGCTGCCTGTAACGCTGGGCGGCGCATCGGTGACCATCAACGGAGTGGCCGCGCCGCTGTTTTACGCATCGCCGCTGCAAATCAACTTCTTCGTGCCTTATGAACTGGCTGGCCAGACCGCAGCCACGATTCTGGTTTCAACTTCTACGGGAGTGGCGGAGGTCGGTGGTGTGCCCATCACGCCTGCGTCCCCAGGCTTGTTCCTCACGGATGCAGCCGGTGATGCGGCGGTGATCCATCAGAACGGGCAACCCGTGAGTGCGGCATCGCCCGCGGCCGGTGGCGAGATTGTGGAGATATTCGCTACGGGTCTCGGCCCGGTCTCTAATCAGCCGGCCGACAATGCTGCGGCGCCCACCAATCCATTGGCGATGGATCAGACCCCGCCAGTGGTAACTATCGGTGGCGTGAGCAACCAGATCGATGTGGTTGTGCCCGCGGGGTTGCCCTCAGGCCCAACCACACTGACGATCGCCGTGGGACCGCTGTTCAGCAACACAGCGGTCATCCAGTTGACTACCAATTAAAGCGCGCCAGCACTTGGATAGTTCGCGGACTGCTGCTGAACGCCAAGCTGGGATTGTTGAAGTTCGGGCTGGCGGCGCTGGCGTATGCCAATGAGCTACTGGTGAACGTACTCACTGGAGCGGTGTTGTCGACGCTGCCGGGCACGAACTGAGGATGGTTAAAGAGATTCAGGAACTGTCCCGAAAGATCCAGCCGCATCCGTTCCGTGATGCTGAAGTGTTTGTAGATGGCCATATCGATGTTGTCGATCGGGCGAGTGGGTTGCGTGTTGCGTCCCGTGTTGGCATAAGCTCCGGGACCAGCTTGAATGTAGCGCGCGTTCGGATTGGTGGCCACCCAGGCGACGACGTTGTTCACCAATGAGGCTGACGCGCTGGGCAACACGGTGGCTCCGGTAGCCGTATAACCGATCACGCCGCTGCCGGTTCCCGCCACGCCGGACGGATTCAGGATGGTGCGATCGGGAGCCGCGTCGCCATTCAGGTTGGAATCGACGCCACTCAGCACGGTATAGTATTCGGGAGATTCGTAAGTATAAATAGGAGCGATTTCCCAATTACCCACCAGGTTCTTCATCATCCAATTGCTGCTGCCCTTATACCAGGGAGCTTCGTAAACCAGGCTCACCACCAGGCGCTGGCGATGGTCGAGAGCGGAAGATGCTTTCTCGTCGGTCAAATTTTGAAAATCCTGAGCGCGGCGAGGCGTCAGATATGTGCTGGCCACTTCCGCGGTGCTGTTGTCGATCAGGTGACTCCAGGTATACGCCGCCTGATACTGCAGACCCTTGGCGAGCCGCTTGTTCAACTGAACCGACAATCCGTTGTAAGTGGACCAGCCTTGCGGTACGTACGCCGTAATCGGCGAAGTGAAGCCGGCGGCCGCGTACTGCGGCAGGATGTGTCCGAGGTTACGGATGTCGCCGACATTCAAAGGAAGAGAAGCCAGCGTCGCGGCCGAAGGTACCGAGAAGAGTGTCGGAATATTTTCCGCCGCAGTAACCGGAGCATCCACATTGATCTGCTGCTGATCGAGCAGATGGACGCCCCGAGTGCCCAGGTATCGCACTTCCAGCGTATAATCCTTCGCGAAGACATGCTGGACGCCTAGCGTCCAATTCAGCGAATAAGGCAATACCTGATCGGGCAACCAGGAGGAAGTTTTCGCGCGTGCGGTTGCGGCGGTAAGAGTGGCGAGGTTCAACCCCTCCGACTGCGTGATGCCGCCGTTCTGAAGAAAATTCGTGCCGACGCCTAGCGGAGCGTTGATGGTGGTGCTGAATTCAGGTGGAACCGCATTCAATCCCACGTTGTCGAAAATAACGTCCGTCACCCTGCTGAAGCCGGCGCGAACGACTGTGTTGCTGTTGTTGCGCGGTGTCCAAGCGATGCCAACCCGTGGTCCGAACCCATAAGGATCCGCGCTCGGTGCTTTGAACGTCAACAAGCCGGGGACGCTGGCAATGGCGTTCAGTTTTTCAGCTTGAATGCCGATCGGGACCGTAGTGTATTCGTAACGCAAGCCCAGATCCACGGTTAGATTGGGCCGCATGCGCCACGTGTCCTGGATATAGGTGTAGGAGCCAAGCTGATTGCCGTAGTACGGCGTCACACCGACGTTACGTTGCGCCAGAAAATCCGGCGTAAGGTCCAACAAATAGTTGGCCACGTTGGTGTATTCATAATCGCCGCGCACGCGCTGGATGAACAATTCCGGTGAAATAGAATCGCGGAACTCATTCCCGAACTTAAAGGTGTGGTTGCCGTGGACCCAGGTGAGGTTCTCGCTGATCTGATACAGATTGTTGATAGTGGCCTGCGGGAAGTTCGGATTCGGCCCCAGCTGCAAATTCAGGTTATTGAAAACGAGATTCGGGAAAGCATCGAGTCCGGGGAAGGTCTGATCTCCTACGGGTTCGCTCTGGTTCTGCCGCTGAAAGCCCAGACGAAACTCGTTCGTCACACTGGGGCTGAAGGTGTGATACTCGGCCAGCGTACCCAGATAGAAGCGCAGAGGGGTTTGCGTATAAAACACCGGCAGCTCAGCTCCGGTGTTGATCGAATCCGTCCGATTGTAGATGTACCGGCCACGCAGTTGATCGGTGTCCGAAATGTTGTAATCCATGCTGTACACGCCGAAATAGTTATTTGTGTAGTTCGGCGCCGATACTGGGATGATGCCGGTGGGTATGGTGACGTCTCCAACCGTGAAGGTGGGTGCGCCGGGCGTGAGGGCCGCGGCTGTCACGTATTTCTGAAGGACTCCAAGATTTGTCGCGCTCACGCCAGGGATGCCCGCGAGGGTGCTATATCCCGCCGCGGTGGGCGCATAGATGGGCGCTGCCACCGTGCTGGCTTGTCCCAGGGGATTGTATTCAAAGCTGGCGAAGAAGAATAATTTGTTCTTGAAAATCGGCCCGCCGATGTTGCCGCCTAGGTGATTTCGATCGAAGCGCGGGATAGTGGTAATCCCCTGGTTCTTGAATACCTGATCCTCGGCATTCAAATTGCGATTCTCCAGGTAGTCGTACAGTGTGCCGTGGAACTGATTGGTTCCGCTTTTCACGATGGTGTTGAACTGCCCGCCCGAGGAGTGCCCGTACTCGGCCTCAAACTGATTCTGCAGTAAGGTGAATTCGGCTACGGATTCGTTGGGAAGAAAGACCACCGGCCCCGTGACCGCCTTGCTGTTATTGTCAATGCCTTCAATGGTGAAATTGTTGTTGCGAGGACGCTGTCCGCCGATGGAAGGGCCCGTGCCTACGCCTACTCCGCCCGCGCTAGTTACACCAGCCTGTAACAACGACAAATTAATCACGCCATTTCCGATGGATGTAACCGGAAGATCCGCGATTTCCTTGGTGTTATAAGTATTCTGAATCTGCGCCGTAGTGGTGTCGATCATTGCGCCGGCTTCCTGCACCTCCACCGAAGTCGAGACCTGCCCTACCTGCAGAGTCATATTCTCGGTCGCCGTCTGGTTGAGTTGCACGATGACGTTTTTCAGAGTTGCCGTCGTAAATCCTTGCGTGGCCGCGCTCAATGTGTAGGTACCGGCGGGAAGATTCGTGAAGCGGTACTCACCGCTCGCGTTCGTCGCCGTAGTGGTACGCACGCCGGTTGCATCATGCAGTGCCGTAATCGTAGCGTTGGGCACAGCCGCGCCCGATGCATCCGTGATGGTGCCGACTAAATCGCCGCTGATGACTTGGCCCGTGAGGTTGGCGGGAGGAATTAATCCACTCACGCCGAGAATGAGAACCAATGACAGAAATTGAAGCAGTGTCCGGAGGTGTTTCATAAGGGCGTCCTCTGGCACGCCGGCTACCAATCAACTTCGCTCTGTATTATCAGCGAGTTTTTCTCGCGAAGTGCTTCTAGTTTCTGTTTTTCGTATACGTCGGGTTTTGCGATTTACAGTAAAACGTATCTCGATGTTAATTGAGCAAAAAGATTGTTCCTTTAATACCCGAGCCCAGTGGTTCAGCACCGCCACTTGCCGCGAGGTAAGCTCATCGGCAATCGTCAAGCTCCGTCCGAGCAGCAGGGGGATTCGCATCGTGGAAAGGAAGGAAGGAAGCGGACCAACGGAGCAGTTGCGCGTTACCCTTTATCCGCTGGCCGGAAACCAGGCGCATGCACCGATGCGTCGCTTTCCACGCCTTGCGTCAATCCGTGTTGCGACATCGCGGCCGACTCGACGCTCGGAATGGCGGCGATGTTCTCGCGCAGACGTGCCAGATCGACAGCCGACAGCTGCCGCAACGTCCGAATGAATAGGCCGGCTCCGGCCAGTAACAGAAGCGACATCCCGACTTGCAAGGAGACCAGCAGCCGGCTCAACGGCAGGCGCGGACTACTAGCCATCCCTGCCGTTCCTGTCCCTTTGAGCGATGGCGCCGGATTCACCCGAGTTGCTCGCCACGCAGGGAGAACACCGAAAAGCATGCCCGAAACCATGGACACTCCAGCGGTGAATGCGAGCGTGCGCAGATCTATCCGGATGACAAGCTCGGCTGGAAACCCATCCGAAATCGTTTGCCATGGGCTCGCTCGCCACCCATATCGTCAACATGCTGGGCTGGACGGTGGACACCATTCAGAAAGATTCGTTCGATATCGCACCTCCCGGCGCCCACCGTATAAAGAGGAGCCAGTCACTTCGAACAAAGAGCTGCTGGAAAAGTTCGATAAAACGTGGTGGCGGCACGGGCGGCCATCGCGGGATCGAGCGACGAGACTCTTCTGAAGCCGTGGTCGCTGCTCGCAGCCGGCAAGACGTTAATCACCATGCCGCGCGTCGCGTGGATACGCGGTTTTGTGACGAACCACACCATCCACCATCGCGCCCAGTTGGGCGTGTACTTGCGCCTCAACGATATTGCGGTTCCGGCGATTTACGGACCCTCGGCTGATGAAAGACAAATGTAGACGTGGGGCAGGCGCTTTCGCCTCCCAAAGTCTTACTCGTTGCGCAACGCCTGTATGGGATCCACGCGCGAAGCCCGACGGGCGGGTATCCAAGCGGCTGCCGCGCCTACGATCGTTATCAGAATGGCCGCCACAACGAAACTGATCGGATCGGTAGGCTGGATCCCATACAAAGTACTCCGAACGAAGCGAGTCAACGCCAGGGCCGCAGGAATCCCGATCGCGAGGCCGAGCGCGACCATCCAGAGACTCTGCCGCAGCACCATCCATTGGACGGTAGCGCGGCGGGCTCCCAGCGCCAGCCGAATTCCGATCTCGACGGTTCGTCGCGCAACGGCATACGCCATCACGCCATAAAGCCCGATGGCCGCCAGCAGCGCGGCGACACCGCCAAACGCGCTAACGAATGCGGCGAAAAGCCGCTCGGTCGCTATCGATTCGGCGATCTGCTGCTCTTCGGTCTTCATCTCCGCCACAGGGATCGAGCGATCGGTCGCGGCCACAACACGCCTCACCGCGCCGGCGATGGCCAGCGGCGGCAGCACTGTCCGGACGACAAATGTCATCTGATGCAGACCAGTCAGGCTGTCGGTGTAAGGCAGGTACACCGTCGGCTTCACCTCGGAGCGCACATCAGTATAGTGCGCGTCTTTCGCGACTCCGATCACTTGAAGGGCCTCCGCCCCAGGTTGTTCGCCTAGGTAAAACGTCTGCCCGACGGGGCTGCCCCCAGGAAAGAATCGCTCGACGAAACTCTGGTTCACCACAGCCACTTGCTGCGAGGTACGCTCATCGGCAAGCGTCAGGCTCCGTCCGAGCAGCACGGGGATTCGCATCGTGGAAAGGAAGGACGCTGAGCAACGGAGCAGCTGTGCGTTACCCTTTCCGTCCGCTGGCCGGAAACCAGGCGCATGCACCGATGCGTCGCTTTCCACGCCTTGCATCAATCCGTGTTGCGACATGCCCACGGACTCCACACCTGGAATGGCCGCGATGTTCTCGCGCAGACGTGCGTAGAGATCAGCAAGCGCGCGGCCCTCGTAGCCGTTCCTGCTGGGGTCCGTCTTGAAGGTCAACACCTTTTCGGCACGGAAGCCCAGATCGACAGCCGACAACTGCCGCAACGTCCGGACGAATAATCCGGCTCCGGCCAGTAACAGAAGCGACATCCCGACTTGCAAGGAGACCAGCAGCCGGCTCAACGGCAGGCGCGGACTACCAGCCATCCCTGCCGTTCCCGTCCCTTTGAGCGCGGGCGCGGGATTCACCCGAGTTGCTCGCCACGCAGGGAGAAGGCCGAAAAGCATGCCCGAAACGACCGACACTCCGGCGGTGAATGCGAGCGTGCGCAGATCTATCCTTGGATCCGGACCCAGCGCGCCCTCTCCATCCGCGAATCGCAGCATCAGCTGCAGCAGCGGACGCGCAAGAAGCAAGCCCACGAGGCCGCCGCCTCCAGCGAGTAGCAGGCTCTCAGTGAACAACTGCCGTACCAACCGGCCGACGCCTGCGCCAATGGACAGCCGCACCGCGATCTCCCGCCCACGCGAAGTCGAGCGTGCCACCAGAAGATTCGCGAGATTCATACAAGCAATCAACAGCACCAGGCCTACCACGGCGCCAAGGATTGCAAACAATCCTGAGACAGACTCGCGGAATAAGCCCACGCCGCGCGCACCCGGCCGCAGCAGCACCGTGGGGACATCCGCGCTCTTCGCGAACTGTTCGATCGTGTGTCCGAGCGATGCTTTGAGCGCCGCCGCCGCAGCCTGGTCTGACACACCAGGCCGCAGGCGTCCGAAAATTTGCACCCACCAACTGTTTGGCTGGCTCAGCGAAAACCATGGATGCCGCATCTCGGCAACTTTGTTGATGGGGACGAAAAGGTCAACGGCTTCCCATGAATAAAGGCCCTGGAAAGGCGGCTGCATAACGCCCACCACCGTCACGGGTCTTTGATTGACCACGATGGCGCGGCCGACCACAGTCGGATCCAACGCAAAGCGTTTCTCCCAGTAGCGATAAGTGAGAACGACGACGGCAGGCCTGCCTGGAGCATCATCCTCAGGGAGAATCGGCCGTCCGATCAAAGGCTGCGCTCCAAGTCCGGTGAAATAGTTGCCCGAGACAAATTCGCCGTCTGCAAACTCGCTGGCGCCACCGGCCGTGACCGTAAACTGGTTCGGAGCATACGCCACCAGATCCGAAAACTGCGGCACGCTGTCGCGGAATTGCCGGTAGGCCGCGTACGAAAACGAGCCGCTAACAAATTGGCCGCTGACCGAATCCACCACGTTGTAGCCACTATGCGAAATATCCGGCTCCTTGTCGCTGTGCACCCACGTCAAAATGCGTAGCTCTTCGGGCGCTCGCACTGGCAGCGTCTTCAGCAACACGGCATCTACCAGGCTGAACACCGCGGTATTCGCGCCAATGCCGAGCGCAAGTGAGAGCACGGCAACCAAAGTAAACGCGGGGCTGTGGCGCAGCATGCGAATGCCGTAACGCAAGTCCTGCAAGAATTGTTCAAACCACACCCAGCGGCTCGCTTCGTAGAATCGCTCTTCCGAACTTGTCACGTTGCCGAACACGCGCCGAGCCTGGTATTTAGCATCGCCCGGATTCGATCCCTCCACGGCCAATTCGTCTGATTCGATTTCTAAATGAGATTGAATCTCAGCCTGAAAATCACCGTGCTTTCGTTTTCTCCAAAACATCCGGCTACCCTCCCGCTTCCTCCGGCCCCAATATGCGTCCGATGGCCGCCACCAGCCTGCGCCATTGGCTGGTTTCCGAAGTAAGCTGCTTGCGCCCCTTGGCGGTGAGATTGTAAAAGCGCGCCTTGCGCTTGTTCTTGCTGATGCCCCACTTGGCTTTTATCCAACCCTGATCTTCCAATCGCTGCAAGGCCGGATATAACGACCCGTGATCCACCAGCAGCGAATCCTCGGACGTTTGCCGGATGGCGCGCGCGATCCCTTGCCCGTGCTCCGGGCCGAACACCAGGGTGCGCAGGATCAGCAGATCCAGCGTGCCTTGCAGCAG
>JBEKJJ010000060.1:0-32264 GCA_050011295.1 Bryobacteraceae bacterium | reverse complement strand
CGCAGTGCACGCGCGATGCACTGAGACTCGGGTTCCGCCACACGCGAAAAGGCCGTCACCACGGCAACCATACACTATATACGAGGTCGAGCCCCGGAATTATGCATGGCCACGCATCTTGAGGACCCAAAGACTTTGCAACGCGCCTTACCAGCTCGGGTGGCTGATTCGTCCTCTCTGGCCGCCTCAAACTTGGCAAGTTGCCCGAACCGGAATCCACCCTCGATTTCTTCTGACCAACCAGCAGAAAGGTTCAGTGCGTTCGCCGGTCCGGGTCTTAGTAGGGATCTCGTTCATCATTCTATGTGATCTGCCCAAATAGGCCACAGCTTGTTGAGACTGAGAGGCGAACAGCGTCCGTGACGGGTTTATGGTGGAGGTTTCGCCTACCGCTCCCGTCCGCGCCATGGAACTGATCACGATCTTAAACCGCTGCCATCGTTTCCGGGGTTTTGTCTACCAGCAGGCCCACTTCAGTGCCGACAAGAAGAGCATCGAAGTGGCCGTACGACCGCACAAGGGTTCGGTCGCAATCTGCTCGCGCTGCCATTTGCCGGCGCCCGGGTTACGATCAGCTCGGCGAATGGCGCTTTGAGTTCATTCCTGACCACGGGCGCAGCCGCATGGCCGACCTTATCCCCGGATAAGGACACCGTTAGTCTGCGCTTCTGGTCAGGGGGTTTCTCGTCTTCCTCCTGTACACCATGCGTCGGGTCGACTGTCGCCGCTGCGGCGTTGTCACCGTCGAAGAAGTTCCCTGGGCCGACGGCAAACGCACACTAACCAAAGCCTACATGCTCTTCCTAGCCCGTTGGGCGCGGCGGCTGTCATGGAAAGAGACGGCCGAGGCCTTTCGCACATCCTGGGAAAAGGTTTTCGACGCGGTCGAACATGTCGTCACCTGGGGGCTGGAACATCGGACGCTCGGCCAGATCGACGCTATCGGCGTCGATGAAATCCAGTACTGACCAGGGGCGAAGAGGAACACAGACCTCATCCCCGGATAAGGCCATCATTAGTCTGTGCCTGTGGTCAGGGCACAAGTATCTGACACTGGTTTATCAGATCGACCTCGGCGTGACCCGTTTGCTTTGGATCGGCAAAGAAAGAACGATCGAATCCTTTCAGGGATTCTTCACCACGATGGGCGAGGAAATCACATCAAAGATCGTCTTCATCTGCTCAGACATGTGGGAGCCGGTACTTGAAGGTCATCCGCGAAAAATGTTCCGAGGCCCTGCATAGACTAAGTCCGCGCCGGAGAATCGCGCCGCATGGCGAGCGAAGGCCGGACACCGCTCCTGAAAGAGTCGCGCTGGCTCCTACTCAAGCGGGAAGAGAATCTGAAGGCCGAGCAGCGCTTCCGCCTGCCCGATCTCCTCCGCTACAACTTGAAAACCGTCCGGGCCTACCTTCTCAAGGAAGCATTCTAGCAACTCTGGGATTACAGCTCGCCCTCCTGGGCCGGGAAGTTTCTCGACGAGTGGTGCCGTCAAACCATGCGTTCCCGCATCGAGCCCATAAAGAAGATCGCTCGATCTCTTCGCCAGCACCGGGAACTGATCCTCAATTACTTCCGGGCGCAAAAAATGATTTCCAGCGGGGTCGTGGAGGGCTTGAACAACAAGGCCAAAGTCACCCCGAGAAAATCCTATGGCTTGCGTACCTACCGGGTGCTCGAACTCTCCCTATCGCACTCGCTTGGCGAGCTGCCTGAGCCGGAATGCACCCACGATTTCTTCTGACGAGCCAAAATTTTAATAGCCAGTATGAACCATCCGCCTGGCCAGACCTTATCGTGCTGCTCGATTCCGGAACCATCGGTTACGGGGTTCAATTTCCAGGCGCTGTTTCAATGGGACACATGATGCCTCCTGCGGATGATAATTTCGCAGTACCCCCGATGAACATCTACCTGATCCTGCGGGAAGGCGGGGATTTCACACTGAACAGGTTTTTCATTCTCCTTCTTTCGCATCTGACGTTTTTTCCAAGAAGGATTGGTACGCCTCCATTTGATCAGATCCTCGAACGTGCGACAAAGACCGGCACGACTCTTCGGGCCTACCAATACACGCGTGATAGGAAGCTCACCGCGGTGCCGGACGCCTTATACAAACATCGGGCCAAATCTCGTCCCTCTTACCATAGCGATCACGGATGACAAGGGCGCACCCCGCGGCCTGCTGCGGTATTTTCCATGGATCGACGGCGCGGTGCTTGCGTGGAGTGGGGACATTCCTCTTCCCCCGCTCCTCACTCCCCTGGGAGATACCGGCTTGAAGATGATGACGCGTCACGAAGGAGTCGAATACTCCAACCCTATGACGCTGACCGAGGACGAATTCCGGCAATGGCCGGAAAAGCTCAATGAGTCTCTGACGAATCTGCATGCAGAGCTCAGCGGCTTCGTTCTGAAGCAAGTTTTTAGTGAGGGGACGTCCGAACCGTTCATGGCGAGGCTGATGGCTACTATGGCTGAGATAAGGGATAGGGCGGTCGAGAATGTTCAGGAAAGGCGGGCATTCGACACCGCTTACAGCCCCGTGCTCGATAATCTGATCGAGGCTCGCCGGGTTTATCGGCAGAGCTCCGTTGCCCGGATACTGGTGGTGGAATCACTTCGGCCGCAGTGCCAGGCCCCTCGTTTGACACTTTGGCAAATACGGCCCTGCGCGCCATACAGGGGATACTCAAGTTCGTCAATCTAACGGCGGACTTCTTGCTTGAATCAGATGCCGGCTTCAATAATGGCGTGGCCTCGCTGTATGCTCATGATCCGATCCTGGCAACGTATCTCCTGGGATGCCGAGCGGACTGGCTGAAGCAATGGGCTGACACGCATCAGGGCGCCGTTTCTGACGATCCGGCTCCGCCTTCTCCTGCAGCTATGCGCGTAACCCTCGGGCGCGTGTCTGCACTCGTCGAGAACATCTGCGTTCACCTTCTCTCCAACAGCCTCGCAAAACGAACGAAATCGATAGTAGTCGTGGAAATCCCCTACGGAAAGAGAAGTCCTGAGTACATGCGGCGGTTTGATGTGGTCCTGGCGGCCGAAGTAACCCGCTGGACGCTCGAATATAAACCCACAGGATTCAGCGATCAATAACGGTGTCAGCCTACAGGAATGTTTCTTGTATCCGAGCGTGTCCCTGGTGGACGGCTTTCGAGCCGCTGAGCGATCTCCGCCGACTCGCCCTCGCGATCAAATCCGCCGCCATCAAACATTACGTTCTCACGCGCGAGACAGCGCCCATGTGCTTGCCACTGCCCGAGTATGGTGTTCTTCCCGTACATGGCGCGCAAGGCGCATCGCTGGCAGTAAGGCCAAGCCGCTCTGAGGAAGACACTGCGGTTAGCATAGCCCCGGACCTTCGCCGTTGCTTGAAGTCGTTCATCGGCATCTGCGCTCAACCGGATCGTTCGTGTTGGCATTATTCCCCCTCACTTTGAAAGGGAATGTCGGAGGGATGCTGCAAGAGTTTCAGTCCCGGTATCCTGGACCGCATCGCCGCACGGAGTTCTTATTCGTTGGTGATGACGGAAACGTGCCACCAGATGATCGTGACCTGCTGCGCGAGGAATTCCGACCAGTGCTCAAACGGCTGAAGCTCTATTATCCCGGATTCGGCTGGCACGCATTTCGCCGGCAGAACATAACCTGGCGGCAACGGATAGGCGGCGCAACGCCATTGGAGGCCCAGCGCGCAGCCCGGCATGCCAGCTTGGACATCACCTATCTGTACACGCTTAACGACGCTGAGCGCGAGACTGCTCAACAGCAAGCGATGTTTGACAAGCTCATGGAAATGCCGCCCAGCAAGCCCCAGTGAGCAGGGAAGTGGTCCCGGTAGAGTTTCAGTGACTTACGGGCTGGACCAGAAAGAAGGTGGCCCAGATGTGGTCCAGTGGTCCGGATAGAATTGGGGCTAAGTAATTGGTGGACCTGGTCGGGTTCGAACCGACGACCTCTTCCATGCCATGGAAGCGCGCTCCCAACTGCGCCACAGGCCCTTGATTCCACAGTGCGGGAAGACTTGAGCTAACGCCAGTATAACATTCCTCGGTCACTAACTTTCCAAGCAACGAAAGTATAATTGGGCTTCAGCCATGCCGAAACCGCTTATCACTCTCACCACCGACTTCGGAACCACCGATCACTTTGCCGGCACCATGAAAGGCGTCATTCTGGGAATCGCGCCCACCGCGCAGATCGTCGACATTTCGCATGAGGTGCAGGCGTTTGAAGTCACCGACGGCGCTTTCACCATCGCGCAAGCTTATCCTTATTTCCCCAAGAAGACCATCCATGTTGTAGTGGTGGATCCGGGCGTAGGCTCCACGCGCCGTCCGTTGCTGGCCGAGATGGCCGGCCAGTATTTCATTGCTCCGGACAACGGAGTGCTCTCCATGATCTTTGCGCGGGAACGTGCGAAGGTGCGGCACATCGCCAATGACCGCTATTTTTTGAAACCCGTCAGCCGAACATTTCACGGCCGCGATGTTTTTGCGCCCGTGGCCGCCCACCTGGCCTCCGGAGTTTTACCCGCGAAATTCGGCAAGCTGATTGAGGATCATCTGCGGCTCACCTTTCAGCAGCCCACGCGAACCGGCAAGCACGCTTGGATAGGCAGCATCCTGAAGGTGGACCGTTTCGGCAACCTGATCACGAATCTGCATGTCGACGAGTTTCCGAACGTCAGAACGCGCGCTTTCGGGCTGAACGTGGGATTGCAAACGGTCTCGCGTTTAGCGCTGACCTTTACGGAGTGCGCTTCGGGAGAGCTTTTTGTTTTAGTGGGAAGTTCCGGCTATTTAGAAGTGGCCACCAATCAAGGATCGGCCGCGAAGACGCTGGGTTGCGGAGCAGGGTCGCCGGTGGAACTGGTCATCTATTGAATTAGAGCAGGCACACGTCCACCTGGACGCGGGCAGGGGATTGCCCGCGCGCCATTAGGATCTGAAATTACCGCGTAATCAGGCCGATTGCCGCAGCGAAGTGGCGTTCTTCTCGAGCAGCCGCGTGACGCTGGCTTCGCTCGATACCGCGCCAGGATCGTTCACGCAGAGCGAAGCCGCCTCTGCGATGCGACGCTCCTCTCTCACCTTGCGCTCCTGCCACTCGCGAAACGCCGACCGTTCTCGCTCGATTTCTTCCACCGCTGCGGCGATTTTTGTCCGGTACGTTGCGGAGATCGATTCCATTTCGGCCGACAGCCGCTCATTGTCCTTCAGCTTGCCGCTTTCGAATTCCTGCAGGCGCCGCTGTTGCTCCTCATCGTAGGCTTCGAGCGCACGCTGGCGCTGCATGGCATCCTGCAGAATATCCTCAACGGCCACGCCAGCCGCTTCGAGCGCCATCATCAGCGCGCTGTGTTTGGCCGTCGACGACAAGCCGTGCAGTTGCTCGCTGGTGGCCATATCCGCTACCTTGAGAATGTTGTATTCAGCGTGACCCGAGGTGGATTTAAAACTCGATTTGCTATAGATCTCGTCGAAAGCTGCCAGCTTCCCATTTTCTGCCTTCGGAACAGGGTCGATCCGCGGCGGTTCGCTAATGATGGGCGTTGACAAGCCCGTATTCAGTTCTTCAGAAGAAGCCGGAATCCGGCCTTGACCTGAAGATGCTTGTAACATACGTTTGAACACGTCAACCCTCCCTTTACAAGGTGGTGCGACGATATTATCACAAATACAAACGGCAAAGAGTCAGAAATCAAGCAAATGGCACAAAGAATTCATACTGCGGACGCCTGCCCTGGTACCACACTGATTCCTTGCTTACACTCTGCGATTGTTATTCGTTTGAGAGTGTTTGCCCCCTACTGCCACTACTCTCTGGGGATAGTCCTCACTGCGTTGCGAGGTATCAAGAGGGGCCATCTCTGGGGAGACAGTCAATGCTAGAAACGGATCCGCAAGGGTCAAGGGCGGTCGGGCTCGATCTGGGCACCAGCCGCATCGTCTCGGCGCAATGTCAGGACACGGACATTTTATTCGGGACCCAACTAAATGCGTTCACAACAATTCCGTTTTCTAAATTGACGGAGGGTGTGCTCAAAAAGGAGCGCATCCCTTACGTGGTGCAGGAATCCCAGATCACCGTGTATGGCGATGAGTCGGAGCGCTTCGCGAATCTGTTCCATACGGAGACTCGACGCCCCATGCGCCGCGGCATCCTGAATCCGGATGAACTCGCGGGCTCGGCTATCGTGCGCGAGATCGTTACGCTCGTAACGGGCGAAAAGAACGGCCGGGGACAGAAGCTGTGCTTCAGTATTCCAGCAGCTCCCTTAGGCGCGGGCGAACAAGTTGCCAGTCACCAGCACCAGATGACCCGGATGCTGGCCGATCTCGGCTACGAAGTGCGTAGCATCCCGGAGGGCCTCGCGGTTGTATATGGCGAGATGGAGAGCTCCAATTACACCGGCATCGGCATAAGTTGCGGCGGAGGATTGTGCAATGTTTGCCTGAGTTATCTTTCCGTGCCGGTGTTCAGTTTCAGCATACCCAAGGCCGGAGATTACATTGACTCGAGCGCGGGGAACGACCGGGGTGAATCCGCTACGCGCATCCGCACCATCAAAGAGGAGTCCTTCTGCTTCAATGGCCATTTCGCCAGCAAGATCCACCAGTCCATTGGCGAGTACTACGATGACATGATTCACGCGCTGGTAGCAGCTATTCGGGATACTTTCGCCGGCGTGCAGAACATGCCGAAGCTGAATCGCCCAATCCCGCTAGTTCTGGCGGGCGGGAGCGTTCTAGTATCCGGCTTCCGGGACCGCTTCGAGAATATGCTGCGAGAAACAGAACTGCCGGTGGCAATCGCCGAAGTCCGGTTGGCGGCGAGTCCGCAGAACTCGACGGCGAGAGGCGCGCTGGTGGCAGCTATGAGCGAAATCTAGGCCAGGGGGCGCGGGCGCTTTCGACTGTGGGTCAGGCTGGCTGCTAACCTGCGCGGCGGCTGCTTACCGCCGCTGTCCGGTAGACCGTGGGCATGCGGGCCGATTGACAATCGGCCGCAGCTTAACGAGCTGCCCCACCTGCACTTTGGTACAATTAACGTGTATTACGTTTTTGTAACTCGCCCGCTCGCTTGCGGGAGCGGAATCTTTGGCGTGCGAAGATTCTACAGCAGTTCCAGCTCGTATCTTTGCCGAAAGTAACGGGAAATGACCTCCATCTCGCCCCCGCGGAGCCAATCCAAGATGCAGGAGTTTCGCGCACGTCTCGGAAGTCAGGTTCTGGTGGCGGATGGCGCTATGGGCACGGTGCTCTACTCCAAGGGCATCTTCATCAACCGCTGTTTCGACGAGTTGAATCTCTCCTCGCCGGCGCTGATCAAAGAGACGCACCAGGAGTACGTGAAGGCCGGCGCCGAGATCCTTGAAACGAACACCTTCGGCGCGAACCGTACGCGCCTGGCATCTTTCGGATTCGCGGAAAAACTCAAAGCCATTAATCAAGCAGGAGTCCGGTTGGCGCGGGAAGCGGCCGGCGATACTGCCTTTGTGGCCGGCGCCATGGGGCCGCTGGGTGTGCGGATTGAACCGTTGGGATCCATTTCGTTCGCGGAGGCGCGCGCCATCTTTCGGGAACAGGCCGAGGCTCTGGTGGAAGCCGGCGTCGATCTGCTGATCCTCGAAACCTTTTCCGACCTAAACGAGATTCGCGAAGCAATTTTCGCCGCCCGAGAAGTGGCCGGTAACGAAATGGCGATCATCGCCCACGTCACCATCGACGATGCGGGCAACATGCCGGATGGCACAGATCCCGAGACCTACACTCAGAAATTAAACGAATGGCCGGCCGATGTCATCGGCCTGAACTGCTCGGTGGGCCCCAAAGCCACGCTTGAGACCATCGAGCGGATGATGCGCTATTCTCAGAAGCCCATGAGCGCGATGCCCAACGCGGGACTTCCCGCCGTTGTGGAAGGGCGCAAGATCTATCTGTGCTCGCCCGAATACATGGCGCAATACGCGCGGCGCTTCCTGTGGGCCGGCGTCAAGATCATCGGCGGATGTTGCGGAACCACCGCGGAACATATCAAGCTGATTCGCTCCGAAGCGCGCTCTCTGCAGCCGCAGGTGCGCGGGGTTACAGCCACCGTGGAAGAGCCGGTGGTAAAGGGGAAGGCCCTCGCAAAGTTGCCAGTTGGTGAAAAGAGCAAGTTGGGCGCCAAATTGGCTGCCGGAAAGTTCGTGGCTTTTGTCGAGATCCTGCCGCCGCGCGGCGTAGACGCGTCCAAAGAAATTGAAGGCTCGAAGTTGTGCGCCGCCCAAGGAATCGACTGCATCAATGTACCGGACGGCCCCCGTGCCAGCGCTCGCCTGAGCGCCCAGGTTACCTGCCAGCTCATTCAAGAACAAGCCCATATCGAGGCTGTGCTACATTTCTGCTGTCGCGACCGGAACATTCTCGGCATCCAATCGGAGCTGCTCGGTGCGCACACTGTCGGCGTCCGGAATCTGATCTGTATTACGGGCGATCCGCCGCGCATGGGCACGTATCCCGACGCCACAGCGGTCTTTGACGTGGATGCTATCGGGCTTTCCAACATCGTCAACAATCTGAACCATGGCTTGGATATCGGCGGCAATCCCATGGGTTCGCAAACCGCGCTGCTGCTTGGCGTCGGGGCGAATCCCGGCGCGCTGAATATGGATGAGGAGATCCGGCGCATGGAGTGGAAGGCGCAGGCCGGCGCGGAATATATTGTTACGCAGCCGGTGTTCGATCTCGATTTGCTGGAGGCGTTCCTCAAGCGCATCGAGCCGTTCAAGCTGCCGGTGGTGTGCGGCATCTGGCCGCTGACCAGCTTCAGAAATGCGGAATTCATGGTGAACGAGCTACGGGTGCCGGTTCCCGAGCCGCTGATGGAACGGATGCGCGGCGCCGACAGCGCCGAAAAAGCGCGGCAGGAAGGGATAGCGATCGCACAGGAGATGGTGGTGCGGGTGCGGAAACTGGTGCAAGGGGTTCAACTCAGCGCTCCATTCGGGCGCTATTCCATGGCCATCGAAGTTGCGGAAGCGATCGGGCCACGAGACTGACCATTGGCGACAGACCTAATTGAAATAGATCCGGACCAACCGGCTCCTGAAGCGATCGAAAGGGCGGCGATGCATCTTCGCCGTGGCGACGTGGTGGCCATCCCCACTGAGGCGTTGTACATGCTGGTGGCCGACCCCTTGAATCTGAATGCCGTGGGCCGGGTGTTTGCTGCCAAAGGCCGCGAAATCCATCGTTCCTTGCCGCTGCTGATCAGCGGCGTCTTCATGGCTGAAGGCATGGCTAAAGAGCTGTCCACGCGATTCCATCTGCTGGCACGCCATTTCTGGCCCGGGCCCCTCACGATCATCGTTCCAGCTTCGGCCAAAGTTCCGCTCAAAGTCACCGGAAACACCGGACGCCTGGCCATGCGGCAATCGCGCTCGCGCGTGGCGCAGGCTCTGCTCGACTGGCTGGATCAGCCTCTGATCGCAACCAGCGCCAACATCTCCGGCCAGCCAACATGTAGAAGCGGCATCCAGGTTTTTGGAACAATGGACGGCCGCGTGGATCTGGTCTTGGACGGCGGCACCTGCACAGGGTCCGGCGCCACCACAGTCGACATCACGGAACCATATTGGAAGGTGATCCGCGAAGGCTCGGTGAGTGAGAAAGAAATCGCGGATTGTCTGAAAGGACGGTAGTCCTCTCAGGAGGACTTGAAATTGTACCGGTTGATTCCCAGTTTCCGGATTTTGGATTCCAGTGTCTGCCTGGGAATACCGAGCTTGGCGGCGGCGCCAGTTGCACCTGAAATCTGTCCCGAGGTCACGCGCAGTGCATCCTCGATCATCTGTTTTTCCCGCTCGGCGAGGTTCGCGATAAGTGGAGCGCTCGTTGGCGCCGATTTAGGAGTGACGCGCGTCAGCCACGTTTCATCTACGCAAAACGTTTCTCCCTCGCATAGAATCACCGCCCGCTCCACAACATTTTGAAGCTCGCGAATATTACCAGGCCAGTCAAAAGCCTGGAAGAGATCCAGGGTTTCCTTGTTTATGTTTCGAATCTTCTTGCCGGTTTTTTGGGCATAACGATCGATGAGGTACTCCACCAGCAGCGGGATATCGTCAACGCGCTCGCGTAGGGCCGGTACTCGAATCGGGAATACATTGAGCCGGTAAAACAAATCCTGACGAAATGTTCCATTCGTCACTGCTTGACTCAAGTCTCTATTGGTGGCAGCGAGTATTCGTACATCCACGGAAACCGTTTGGCTGCCACCCACTCGTTCGAACTCCCGTTCCTGGAGAACTCGCAGCAAGGCGACTTGCGTCTCCAAGGGCAGCTCGCCGACTTCATCCAAAAAAAGAGTCCCTCCGTCGGCTGATTCGAAGCGCCCCAGACGCCGGTGCAGCGCCCCGGTAAAGGAGCCTTTTTCGTGTCCGAACAATTCAGATGCAATGAGCGCAGGCGGAATGGCTGCGCAGTTCACGCGAATAAACGCGCGGCTGGCGCGATTCGACCGATTGTGGATGGCGCGCGCAATCAGTTCCTTGCCAGTCCCGGTCTCGCCCAGGATCAGCACCGTGGAATCAGTAGGCGCCACTTTCGAGACTTGCGCCAATACTCGCCGCAGCGCATCGGAGGAGCCTACGATCTCTTCAAACATGGAAGTGCGGACGATGTCCTCGCGCAAAGCGACGTTTTCGTTTCGCATCCGGTCTTCGGAACGTTTGCGGTCGTCAATATCGGTTCCCGTCGCGTACCAGCGCACCAGACGGCCTTGCTCGTCACGGAACGGGTTGTAACGAATCAGAAACCAACGATACTTACCGTCTTTTCCGCGAGCCCGCTGTTCGTTTTCAAACGGCACATCCATGGAAAGCAAGTTTTGCCGCGCTGCCTGCAGGCGCTCCACGTCCTCAGGATGAAAGGCGCGCTCCCGGAAAGTTTCCGCTTGCACTTCTTCCAACGATAAGCCGGTGTATTCGAGCGTCACTCGATTGGCATAGACGGTCCGGCCATCCGGATTCAAAACAACGATGGCTTGGGGAATGGCGTCCGTGATCCGGCGAAGTTCCTCTTCATCCTGGCGCAGCTTTGCCTGGGCCTGCTTCAAGTCGTCAATGTCAGTGTTCGTCCCGTACCATCTAACGATATCGCCGGATTCATCTCGCAAGGGCTCTGCCCGGAACAGGAACCACCGATACTCTCCGTCGTAGCGGCGCAGGCGCGCTTCAGTTTCACCTGGTTCCCCGGAAGCCAGCAGCTCGACCCATTTGTCCATCAATTTCGGGAGATCCTCGGGATGAATTGCCACTTTCCATGCGCGGCCACGCGCTTCTTCGGGAGAAAGCCCCGTGTAGTCAAGCCATCGCTGGTTCAGGAACTCGTTGGAACCATCCGGCAAATTGCACCACGCCAGCGTAGGGATGGTGTCGATAATCCTGAGGAGGCGCGCTTCGGACCTTCTGGACTCGCTGAGCGCCTTCTCCAAAGCCTCCGTCTCGCGACGTGTCTCCAGAACAAGCATGATTACCACTTCATTCTGCGTCACATTGGTCCGGTGCCGCGACACCAGATCGAGGTATTTATTCACCCAACCATAAGTCTCAGTGCTACCGGCGCGGTCATCTAACATGCCCATAACTTCATTGAAACCCGTGTGGTAACGAAAAAGTACTCGATTGGGTGATGTTTTGCTGGGGCTGAAGCTTGATAGTTGTAGACGGTGCTGTGTAGCGAAATGCAACTTGCTCCAGGAACGCGTTTGGGTCCGTACGAAATTCGCTCCTCGCTTGGCGCGGGAGGAATGGGCGAGGTCTATAAAGCCCATGACCCGCGTCTTGGACGGTTCGTCGCTATCAAGATTCTGCTCGCCGACAAGCTTGACGACAGCAACCAACGCCGCCGGTTCCAACAAGAGGCGCGAGCCGCGTCGGCGCTGAATCATCCCGGAATTGTGACGGTCTATGATGTCGGCTCCGAACACGGCATGGACTATATTGCGATGGAGTTCGTGGAAGGCAAGACTCTGGATAAGCTAATACCCCGGGACGGTTTATCGATCAGCGAGTTCCTGTGTTATTCCACCCAGGCTGCCGACGCAATCGCAAAAGCCCACTCGGCGAGAATCCTTCACCGGGACCTCAAACCGGGCAACGTGATTGTCACCGGCGAGGGACAAGTAAAGGTTCTGGATTTCGGACTGGCCAAACTGGTTGAGGCGCCTCAACCGGAGGAGCAGACGGCTAAACTGGCGATCACCGAAGAAGGCAGCATCATGGGTACCGCTGCCTACATGTCGCCGGAGCAAGCCGAAGGAAAGAGTTTGGACGACCGCTCCGACATTTTCTCCTTCGGGGCGGTGATGTACGAAATGGCCACGGGTCAGCGGGCGTTCAAGGCCGACACGGCGTTGTCGACAATCTTGTGCATTCTTCGCGATGAGCCAAAATCGATACGGGAAATCCGGCGCGAAACACCGCCGGAACTCGAGCGGTTGATCCGGCGCTGCCTGCGCAAGGATCCGGCCCGCCGGATACAGACCATGTCGGATTTGAAAGTCGCGCTAGACGAGCTGAAGGAAGAATCCGATTCGGGCAAGCTCATCGCTGCCTTTCCCAAGACCAGGCGGAAGCCGCGCCTGTTATTGGCGGGAGGGATTGCTTTAAGCTGCGTTCTAGCTTCGATGGCGGCGCTTCACTATAGCCGTCATCCGGTTGACCGCCCCAACTCCTCTCGTCCTCTCCCCCTCACAAGCTATCAAGGGGATGAGCGGCAGCCCGACTTTTCGCCGAACGGCAGTGAGGTGGCTTTTTCGTGGAATGGGGAAAAAGAAGACAACTGGGACATTTATCTCAAGATGGTCGGCAGTTCCGCAAATCCAATGCGTTTGACCTCCGATCCAGCCAGCGATATCCGGCCAAAGTGGTCGCCGGATGGAAACTCGATTGCTTTCGTCCGAAGTACGCGAGACACCGATGCCGTGATGTTGATGTCGGCGCTGGGCGGTGCGGAACGGCGTCTGGCGGCTTTTCCCACGGCCGTTGAGGCGGGCCTCAGTTGGTCCCCTGATGGTAAATGGCTGGCCGTTGCGGCGGGTGGTCAGGAGGGTGGTACGGCTCTCCGCCTGGTTTCCGTTGAGACGGGCCAGTCGCGGCTTCTCACCACACCGCCTGCATCGTCTGGGGGCGACTTCGATCCGGCATTCTCACCCGATGGACGATCTTTGGCTTTCGTCCGGGAACATGGAATGAATGTCGAAGAGCTTTGGGTGCTGCCGCTCTCGAAAACGTATGACCCGCGGGGCGCGCCGAAAAAGATCCTCGCTGACGGAAGGAGAAATCATGGACCGGTGTGGACTCCGGACGGAAGCGAGCTGATTTTCAGTGCGGGAGAAACCGCTCAGGCGGGCATGTACCGGATACCGGCGGACGGTTCCGCGGCTCCAATCAGGATCGATTCTCTGGGAGACGGCGTGAGTGAACCGGCGCTGTCCGGCGCGGGTCATCGCCTGGCTTTCACCCGCACATTCCGCAGCGCCAGCATTTGGCGGCTGGATACGGAATCCAAGGGCAGCCCGCCGAAGCAATTCATAGCATCCTCTTCTTTTCGAGACGTGTTCCCGCAGTACTCTCCTGACGGCAAGAAAGTAGCGTTCTACTCCAACCGCACGGGCGTGAACCAAATCTGGACTTGTAATGCGGACGGGAGCCAGCCCGTACAATTGACCTCGATGACTGGAACCACTACAGGAACACCGCGCTGGTCACCGGACAGTCAATGGATCTCGTTCGACTCCAATTCGGGAGGCCGCTGGCAGATTTACGTGGTGAATGCGAGCGGCGGCGTGCCGGTGGCCGTGACCAACGGGGAAATGACCAACGTGGTGGCCAGTTGGTCGCGCGACGGCCGATGGATCTATTTCACCTCCAAAAGAAGCGGTACGGCGGAAGTGTGGAAGATCCGTGCTCCGGGCGGCGCGACGGAAGCGCCCGTTCAGGTTACACAGCAGGGTGGAACATCGAGCCTGGAATCTCCTGACGGGAAAACTTTGTATTTCACAAAAACCACCCCAGGGTTTGATTTTAGTTTGTGGAGTATGCCAACAAACGGCGGTCCGGAGAAGCAGGTAATCGCCTCACTGCACCGATATAATTTTGCTCTTACGCGAGAGGCCGTTTTCTTCAGCACGCCGTCGGGCCTCGATTCGCCGGCCGAATTGAAGAGATTGGATCTCGCCACCGGGAGAGTGACTAGCCTGTACACCCTGAGTAAACGAATCGACTTGGGAGTAGTCCTTTCCCCCGACAATCGTTATCTGCTTTTCGCTCAGCTGGATTATATCGGTAGCGATCTCGTGGCGGTTGAGAATTTCCACTGATACGCTAGTGGTTGAACCATGGGGGGCACACGCAGGCGCACCGTTCTTGGAACGGCAGTTACTCTATTGATCGGTTGCCGGCCGCCGCCGGCGAGCACGCAGCCGTCGATCCAGTTCATTCGTGTTCCCCAAGCAGACGAAGGCGGCCGGGAGAAGCATGACATCATCCAGGGGCGCGTAAGCGGGGCGCGTCCCGGCCAGCAGATCGTTCTGTACTCGAAGAGCGGAGTATGGTGGGTGCAACCGTTGGTGGATCACCCTTTCACGAAACTGACCGGCTCAATATTCACCGGCGCGACTCATCTCGGAACCGAATACGCCGCGCTCCTGGTGGAACCGGCGTATCGTCCCCCAGATACCGTCAAGGAACTGCCGGTACCGGGCGGCGGCGTGGCCGCCGTCGCTACCGTAAAAGGGAGCAGCGCTCCGCCGTCCAAGTCGATAACTTTCTCCGGATATGAGTGGAGGGTTCGCGACGCTCCCAGTAACCGCGGCGGGAGGAACGATTATGATCCGGGAAATGCATGGACGGATGCCGGCGGGGCGCTGCATCTTCGGATCGCGAAGGCCTCCGACAAATGGACCTGCGCGGAGGTCAGCTTGACGCGCAGTCTGGGCTACGGAACGTATTCGTTCGTGGTCCGCGATACGTCACACTTGGAACCGGCGGCGGCCTTCGTCATGTTCACTTATGATTACGCCGGCGCCGACGAGAACTACCACGAAATGGCCGTAGAGATCAGCCGCTGGGGCGATCCGGCCAGCAAGAATGCCCAATATGTCATCCAGCCTTTTTACGTGCCCACCAACGTTGTTCGATTTGATGAGCCCGCGGGACCGCTCACGCATTCCTTCCGTTGGGAGCCGGGCCGCGTGTCTTTCAAAACCACGCGTGGCTCCAAAGTAATTTTCGAACGCGTCTTTACATCGGGGATTCCTTCCCATGGCATCGAATCGCCGCGGATGTGCCTGTACGTTTTCCACAAAGCGCCGATCCCTCTCGAAAACGGGGCCGAGGTGGTGATTGATAAATTTGAATATCTCCCGTGAGAGCCGCAGAACGCATTGGATCTTCAGATGGCCTTGGGCCGCACTGGCCATGCTGTTTTTGGCCGGGACCGTGCAAGCGCTGGATCCCAATCGGACCATGTCGCAGTACATCCGCGACCAGTGGAGCGCCGAGCAGGGATTTCCCGGCGGTGCCGTCTATGCTATCGCACAAACCAATGACGGCTACCTTTGGATCGGCGCCGAGAACGGATTGGTTCGCTTCGACGGACTAAGCTTTCGCCTCTATAATCACACCAACACGCCTGTGTTCCCGACCGGCCCCGTTTTGGGTCTGACCACGGATACTGACGGAACTCTCTGGATCAGGCCACAGGAGCAAGGTTTGCTGCGCTACCGTGGCGGGGTGTTTGAAATAGTCCTTCCACTAACTGGCGGCGAGGAAGCGGTTGTCACCGCGATGGGCCGGGACACGCATGGTGACGCCCTAATCGCGCGCGCGAACCGGCTGTTTCGATATAACAGTGGGAAATTTACGCTTCTCACCTCCCCCTCGGAGCCCACCCCACTAGTGATTTCCATGGCGCAAACAGGCGATGGTAAGGTCTGGATGGGAACACGAGACGCGGGACTGTTCTACTTGAACGGTGGACGGGTTACGAGCGTTACGCTGGGTTTGCCTGACAGCAAGGTCAATAGCCTGCAGCCCGCGGGCGAACGGGACTTGTGGATCGGTACCGACAGCGGAATCGTGCGCTGGAATGGGGCCGAACTCACGCGGGAGGGTACTCCGCGCTCTCTCGATCACGCCCAGATCCTGGGAATCAGCATGGATCACGACTCAAACATTTGGGTTGCAAGCGCGCGCGGCCTCTCGCGAATCAACAGCGTAGCCGGCTCCTTGACGGAGGAACGCGGCCAACCCGTAGCCAGCGGCGTTAGCGCGCCGTTTGAGGATCGGGAAGGGAACTCGTGGGTGGGAAATTCGCGCGGCATTGAGCGCTTCCGGGACACGCTTTTTCTGACGTATGATTCATCCGGAACCTCGGGTTCGAAAAACGATGGGCCCCTCTACGCCGACGCTGGCGGCCGCACATGGTTCGCTCCTTCAGATGGCGGCCTATTTTGGGTTAAGGGAGATACATCAGGGCGAATTTCCGATGCCGGCCTGGACAAGGACGTGGTTTATTCGATCTCGGGCGGCGATGACGAATTGTGGGTTGCGAGGCAAAGGGGAGGGCTTACTCATTTGCGATCGCGTGGGAGTTCGTTGGCGAACGAAACTTACACCGCGCGGAATGGGCTCGCGCAAAACAGTGTTTACGTCGTTCATCGTAATCATGACGGAACGGTGTGGGCTGGAACGCTCGGCGGAGGAGTTAGCAGGGTCCAGAACGGACGCGTCATTACGTTTACTACGGCGAATGGTCTGGCCTCAAACACTGTTTCCGCCATCGAAGAAAGTTCGGATGGCACGATGTGGTTCGCGACTCCGAACGGCCTGAGTGCGCTCGCGGGGGACCGCTGGCGAGTCTACGCCGGCCGCGACGGCTTACCACCCGGAGGCGTGAGCTGTCTGCTGGAGGATTCCACCGGAGTGCTGTGGATCGGCACCGCGGACGGCCTTGCCTTCCTTCGTTCCGGCGCCGTTCAGATCCCTCGCGCAGTGCCCGAATCATTGCATGAGCCGGTGCTTGGCATGGCGGAAGACAAAACTGGATGGCTCTGGATTGCCACTTCCAATCACGTGCTGCGTTTGAAGCGGGACAGTTTGCTCGGTGGCGCACTCGCTGACTCAGATGTGCGAGAGTTCACGAGCGAAGATGGCCTGCATGGGGGAGGGGTGAGCCGGCAACGGTCGGTTGTGCGCGATCCGCTGGGGAGGATCTGGTTCTCCCTCAATAACGGCATTTCCGTGGTGGATCCCGCGCGAGTGACGCGGGATTCGGTTCCAGTGCCGATCCATATGCAAGCAGTTTCGGTGGATGGAGCCATGCTGGATCTCGAGGGACCTCTGCGCATACCGTCCGCTCGGCGGCGGATCACTTTCAGTTACATCGGGTTGAGTCTTTCGATGCCGGGGCGCATCAGATACCGGTACATGCTGGAGGGATTCGATCACGGCTGGAGTGAACCAGTGGCGGCTCGCGAAGCTGTCTACACTAACCTGAGCCCCGGTTTCTATCACTTTCATGTGATGGCCCGCAATCCCGAAGGTGTTTGGAATACTGAGGACGCCACGGTTGGATTTGGAATCCAGCCGGCGCTCTGGCAGACTCTCTGGTTCCAACTATCTTGCGTACTCGCGTCGATAGCCATGGCGCTAGCGTTGTATCGCTATCGGCTGCGCCAGTTGACCAGGCAACTCAACGTCCGCTTTGAGGAACGGCTGGCCGAGCGTACGCGCATCGCGCAAGAGTTACACGATACACTTTTGCAAGGGTTTCTCAGCGCGTCTATGCAGCTGCATGTCATGGTTGACGGATTGCCCGAAGGGTCGCCTGCCAAGCCGTCTCTGAATCGCGTCCTCCAACTGATCGGACAGGTGACGGAAGAGGCGCGCAATACGCTGCGAGGCCTCCGCTCCCATGAAAACCCTGCTCCCGATCTGGAGCAGGCCTTCTCGCGCATCCGCCAGGAGCTGACGCTCCAGGATGATATAAAGTTCCGGGTAATTGTGGAGGGACGGCCCCGGCCTTTGCACCCGCTGCTCCGTGACGAGGTATACCGGATTGGCCGCGAGGCGTTAGTAAATGCTTTCCGCCACTCCCACGCGCGGCAAATCGAGGCGGAACTCGAATATGGCGTCGACCAGTTGCGCATCCAGATTCGCGACAACGGCTGCGGGATTGACCCCGACGTGCTGCGGTCGGGACGCGATGGACATTGGGGCCTTCCCGGCATGCGGGAGCGGGCGGAAAGGATCGGCGCTCGGCTCAGTGTTTGGAGTAGCGCCGCGGCCGGAACCGAGGTGGAGTTGTCCATCCCCGGCCACATTGCGTTTGCTGCCGGATCTCGCAATGGGCTGTTGAAATGGTTTGCAAGGTTCTATCCGAGCAGAGCGGAAGCCGCAGCTCCAGAGGTCGGCGGCCGGAAAAAATAAAATGACTGAACCGATAAAAATCCGAGTGTTGTGCGTGGATGACCACCCCCTCCTGCGGGAAGGAATTGCCGCGATGATCAACAACCAACCAGATATGATCCTGGTGGCGGAAGCGGCGAGCGGCAGCGAAGGTATTCTGAAGTTTCGGGAACTGCAGCCCGACATCACGCTGATGGACCTCAGACTCCCCGACATGAGCGGCATCGATTCCTTGATCGCGATTCGGACGGAATTTTCCGAAGCGCGCATCGTGATGCTGACCACGTTTGAGGGCGATGTGGAGATCCAACGGGCGCTCGAAGCGGGCGCGCGCGGCTACCTGCTCAAGAGCATGCCGCCGCGCGAGCTGGTGGACGTGATCCGCCAAGTCCACGGGGGAAAGAAGCGTGTTCCTCCGGAGGTGGCGGCCCATCTGGCTGAGCACATGAGCGACGAGGAGCTGACCGGGCGAGAGATCGATGTGCTGCGCCACATTGCTGGTGGAAACCGGAATCGCGACATCGCCGAACAGTTATTCATCTCCGAAGAGACCGTGAAAGTTCATATCAAGCACATCATGGAGAAGTTGGGCGCGAGCGATCGTACACAGGCGGTTGCAATCGGGGTACGCCGCGGCATTATCCAACTGTAAGGCGCAAAAGAAACCGAACCGCGACGGGCAGGAAGCGACACCACGAACGCCTGAACTAGCGGCACTCTGACGCTCCCTTCCGGTCGCGGCTCGGTTTGTAAGCGATACCACAAAAGTGTTACAAAAAGATTCCAAGGTGGAGGGATTCGCTTCGGGATGGCACCATTTAGTGTAAGACTAGGTGCTCGCAAAGAACACCCAGGAGGCTCGAGCTGCAGAGGCTCTTTTCGACGTTTCCGGGCGGGTGGCCCGGAGTAGGCCTGCTACTCTTGCGTGGAGCGGTTGGCGTGATAGCGTTAGCGCAAGGGATATTCTACCTGACCGGTTCGTCTAGTCCGGCAGTGAGCGGCTGGATATCGGGTTTGCTAGCGATCGCCGGTGGCGCATCGCTCCTGCTAGGGTTTCTCACGCCGCTCGGAGGGGCCATCGCGGCGCTGGGCTGCGCAGGTACGATGCTTGCATGGTTTCCGGTGCCTGCATCTAATCTGATCGAGCTAAGATTATCCGCAATCCTGCTGATCGTCGTGGCCTGTGCCATCATACTTCTCGGCCCAGGAGCAATATCCATCGATGCACGTTTGTTCGGACGGCGCGAGATCATCATTCCTCGGCCTTCCCAGCGGCCGCAGGATCGCTGATACCACAATCGTGGTAGTCTCCCAACCAGCCAACAGTGGTAGCCAGAAACTATTCCATTTCGGGATGGTTTCCAGGCCGGGGGTCCCGCATAGTTGTTTGAGGAGAAACACCATGATTTTGAGTGCATTCACTTTCTTTCACGTCGTAATAAGCCTGGTAGCCATCGCGTCGGGCTTTGTCATCGTGTATGGACTACTCACATCCAAGCGTCTGGATGGTTGGACGGCGCTCTTTCTGGCAACAACGGTGGCCACCAGCGTAACGGGTTTTATGTTCCCGGCGCATCACTTGACGCCGGGTCACGTGCTCGGCATTATTTCCCTGATCGTGCTGACGTTCGCCATCCTGGCACGCTATCGGTACCGTCTGGTGGGAGGCTGGCGCAGGACCTATGCGATCACTGCGGTGACTGCGCTTTACTTCAACGTCTTCGTCTTGATCGCCCAGCTTTTCGAAAAGGTTCCTGCGCTCAAGGAACTGGCCCCGACGCAAAGTGAGGCGCCGTTCAAGATTGCGCAGCTGGTAGCTCTATTGGTTTTCGCCGCCCTGGCCACTCGCGCGGCGATGAAATTCCATAGCGAGCCCCTGCAATCCGCTTGAAGCCGTCACCCGAGCGACCTGCCCGATCTTCAAGAATCCAAAGATACTTCGTTGTTGGGATGCAAAGGAGGCCCATTCATTGATACCAATCGTGGGGCCCTTGCATCTGATTTTTGTATCGGAACCGGCGTACCATCGTTTAGGAGAGCAACCTTGAAAAACACACTTGTCGCTCGGGCAACGGTTTTCCTGATTGTACTGGCTGAGCTTGGCAACGTCGCTTGCACTAAGACCACGGCCGCGCGGTCCGTCGATCCACTTGCCGTCGAGGTGGTGCAGGTGGAACAGAAGGACGTTCCGGTTTACGGCGAGTGGATCGGCACGCTGGATGGGCTGGTGAATGCGGACATCAAAGCGCAGGTATCCGGCTATTTGATGAAACAGGAATACACGGAAGGATCGTTTGTGCAGCGGGGCCAGTTGCTGTTCCAGATTGATCCACGGCCATTTGAAGCCGCAGTGGATCAGGCGCAAGGGCAAGTAGCGCAGGCCACCGGACAATTGGCGCAAGCCAAAGCGCAACTCACGCAGGCCGAAGCGCAGGTCGCAGTAGCAGCAGCAAATCAAAGAAGAACGCAGCTGGATGTCGACCGCTACATTCCTCTTGCCAAGCAGGAAGCCATCACGCAGCAGGATCTGGACAACGCCACGCAAAATAACCTTGCCGCGAAAGCGCAGGTGCAATCTGCCAACGCTCAAGTAGAAACGGCGCGGGCCCAGATCCAGGCCGCCGGTGCCACAGTGCAGGCAGCCAAGGCCAACCTCGAGACGACCCAGCTAAACCTTGGTTTCACGCGGCTCATATCGCCGATCGATGGAATCGCCGGGATCGCCCAGCTACAGGTGGGCGCGCTGGTGAGCGCGGCCAGCCCGCCCGTGACTACCGTGTCGACAGTGGATCCGATCAAGGCATATTTCACAGTCAGCGAGCAAGAATACCTCGACTTCCACAGACGTTACTCCACGCAAGAGAGCCTGGATGCGGAACGAAAGCAGTTGAAGCTCGAACTTATTTTGTCGGACGGCACCACGTATCCGCGGACCGGCAGCTTCTTCTTTGCAGATCGGCAAGTGAACGAAAGTACCGGTGCAATTCGAGTGGCCGGGCTCTTTCCTAATCCGGGGAACACTCTTCGGCCCGGACAGTATGGCAAGATCCGCACGTCCATCCGAACTGAGGTGGGGGCGTTGCTCATCCCGCAGCGCGCTGTGTCGGAGCTGCAAGGCAACTACCAGGTTGCCGTAGTGGGTGCGGAGAACAAGATCGAGATCCGAAAGGTCAAGCCTGGCACTCGATCAGGCACGCTCTGGATTATTGCGGAAGGTCTGAAACCAGGAGAACGCGTGGTTGCCGAAGGCGTCCAAAAAGTTCGGCCCGGCATGCAGGTTAGCCCGAAGCCGTATGCGGCCGCCGCAGCAACGGCTCAACGGTAACCGCCATGTCAAAATTCTTCATCAACCGTCCGATCGTGGCGATGGTGATCGCCATTCTGATGGTGATCGTGGGATCAGTCAGTATCTTCGGATTGCCGGTAGCGTTGTTTCCGCAAATCGCGCCGCCCGAAGTTCAGGTAACGGCCGTATACACGGGAGCCGACGCTCAGACCGTGGAACAGTCCGTAGCCACGCCGATCGAGCAGCAAATGAGCGGCGTCGACAATATGAACTACATGTATTCGCTCAACGCCACGGCCCATGGCGACCTGAGGCTGATTGTCGACTTCGATATAAAAACTGATCCAAACATCGATCTCATTCTGGCCCAGAGTCGCGAGACGCTAGCGGCGTCGCAGCTCCCGGCCGACGTCAACGCCTACGGAGTCACGGTTCAGAAGACCCTCACCGCGCCGCTGATGTTGATCAGCCTGAATTCCCCGAAAAGCACCTACGACGCGCAGTTTCTGGCGAACTATGCTTACATCAATCTGAACGATCAACTGACGCGTGTCCCTGGAATCGGCAGCGTTCAGGTATTCGGCGCCGGTCAGTACGCGATGCGGCTTTGGGTGAGGCCGGATCAACTGGCGAAACTAGGGATCACGGTTCCCGATATCGTGAATGCCATCCAGACGCAGAATACGGTCAATCCGGCCGGGCAGGTGGGAAGCGAGCCTGCGCCCAAGGGCCAAGAATTTACCTATTCGGTCCGCGCACGCGGCCGTCGAATATCTCCGGAAGATTTCGGACAAATTGTGATACGGGAAACGCCGGACGGAGGGATCGTGCGGGTGAAGGATGTTGCCCGCATCGAGTTAGGTTCTCAGGATTACACCCTTGTCGGTCGCTTAAATGGGAGACCCAGCGCCATAATCGCGGTTTATCAATTGCCAGGATCGAACGCGGTCCAGGCCGCGGCGGGTGTCAATAAGCTGATGGCCGAAGCCAAGAAAAGGTTCCCGGAGGATGTCGACTATTCCGTTCCCCTGGACACGACGCTTGCGGTTACGGAAGGAATTCGAGAAATCGTCGTAACCCTCGTGATCGCGATTGTGTTGGTGATTATCGTGGTCTACATCTTCCTGCAAGGCTGGCGCGCCACGCTGATTCCCTTGCTGGCTGTGCCGGTATCGCTGGTTGGCACATTCATCTTCTTCCCCGCTTTTGGTTTCTCCATCAATACGCTTTCGCTCTTCGGTCTGGTACTCGCCATCGGTCTGGTGGTGGACGACGCCATTGTAGTGGTTGAGGCGGTGGAACGTCATATCGAGAATGGCGTGGCTCCGAAAGAAGCGGCCTTCCGCGCCATGGAGGAAATATCGGGTCCTGTCATCGGGATCGCGCTGGTTCTGTCCGCGGTATTCGTTCCGACGGCATTCATTCCAGGCATAACGGGGCGCCTCTATCAGCAATTCGCCGTGACCATTGCGATCTCGGTGATCCTATCGGCTTTCAACGCACTCTCGCTTAGCCCGGCGCTGGCGGCGATAATTCTCAAACCGAAGAAGCCCAGCCAAGGGCTGCTGAGGCGATTCTTCAATTGGTTTAACCGCGTGTTCCGGCGGGGCCAGGATAGCTATGTCCATTGGTCGGGAGTGCTTGTCCAAAAGAGTGCCATCGCGCTGGTGTTGCTGGTGGTGTTCGGCGTTGCCGCGGGCTTTTTCAGCAGCAGGTTGCCAACCAGTTTTCTGCCGGATGAAGATCAAGGCTATCTTTATATCAACATGCAACTTCCGAATGCGGCGTCGCTGCAACGCACCGAAGAAGTTGCCGCAAAGATCGAGAAGGCTTTAGGTCAGACTCCCGGCGTCAAGTACACCGCCAGCGTCATCGGTTTCAGCTTGCTCAGCCTGGTGAGAACCAGCTACAACGCGTTTTTCTTTGTGACTCTGACGGATTGGAAAGACCGCGACTCGCGCGCACTACAATTTCAGGAAATTAAGCAGCGCATCAATCGGGAACTGAGCCAGATACCGGAGGCCGTCGCTTTCGATTTCTCGCCGCCCGCCATCCCTGGCGTGGGAACATCCGGTGGGTTTAGTTTTGTGTTGGAAGATAGAGCCGGTAAGGATGTCGAATTTCTGGCGAACAACGTGAACACCTTTATGGCGGCTGCACGCAAACGTCCGGAGATCGCTGGCGTTAGCACAACTCTGCTTCCCAGTGTTCCGCAACAATTCATCAATGTGGATGAGGACAAGGCGTTAAAGTTAGGCGTTCCGATCTCTGACCTCTATCGGACCATTCAGGCATTCATGGGCGGTTTGTTTGTCAATTACTTCAACGAATTTGGACGCCAATGGCAGGTCTATATCGAGGCCGAAGGCGAATACCGGACGCGGGCGGAAAATGTGGGGCTGTTCTACGTTCGAAACAACAAAGGTGAAATGGCGCCGCTCTCGTCCTTGACGAAATTTGAATCGCGCCCCGGCCCCGAGTTCACCATGCGCTACAACATGTACCGCTCGGCGCAAATCAATGGCGCGGCCGCGCCCGGGTATAGTTCGACGCAGGCGACGAAAGCGCTGGAGGAAGTTTTCGATCAAACCATGCCGCGAGAAATGGGCTACGACTATCTGGGGATATCCTATCAGGAGAAAAAGGCCCAAGAGGGTGTACCACCAGCTGTAATTTTCGGATTCTCGCTGTTGTTCGTCTTCTTGATTCTCGCGGCGCTGTACGAGAGCTGGACGCTGCCGTTCAGCGTTTTGTTGAGCACGCCGATAGCAGTGTTCGGCGCTTTCGCAGTATTGTGGTTGCGGCGGGTGTTCCTCAGCACTTTCTTTCCGCCCTACATGGTGCAAATTGAGGGCGACGTGTATTCGCAGATTGGACTGGTGATGCTGATCGGGCTGGCGGCGAAAAATGCGATTCTGATCGTCGAGTTCGCCAAGGACGAATACGAGAAAGGAAAGAATCTGGTGGACGCAGCGCTCGAAGGCGCCCGACTCCGGCTGCGTCCGATTCTAATGACGTCCTTCGCGTTCATTCTTGGCTGCGTACCCTTATGGACAGCATCGGGAGCGGGTTCGGTGGCGCGCCAGATCATGGGGACGACCGTGATTGGCGGCATGCTGGCCGCCAGCCTGATCGGCATCTTCTTTGTTCCAGCAATCTTCTATGTGGTGGAGAGGGTCTCTGGCGCCGGCAAGGAGCACGCGCCCAGGGCTATACCAGAGCCCGCGCACGGAGACTGACCTATGCGCAAAGTTTTTATCGGTGTCGGTTTACTAGCGATTTTTCTCACAGGCTGCATGATGGGCCCGAACTATCACCGGCCCTCGGTACAGACTCCCGATTCGTTCCGCGCGCCTACGCCTGTGCCATCCGATCCTACGTCCTTGGCGGATCTGAAATGGTGGGAGGTCTTCAAAGACGAACAATTGCAGGAACTGGAGCGAACGGCGCTGGTCCAAAACTATGATCTGCGCGATGCGATTGCGCACGTGGATGCCGCGCGGGCCAATTTGGGAATCACGCGGTCGAATCAGTTTCCAAACTTCGGGGCGGATGGGAATGTGTCCACTGTCCGCCTTTCCAGAGACGGCGAGACCCCGCTGCCACCGGCCTTCCTTCCATCCCAGAACGTCACTTTTGGAACAGCTACGCTCAGTTTGCTCTCTTTTGAGCTGGATATCTGGGGCCGGCTGCGGCGCGCCACGGAGGCAGCACGCGCGAACCTGCTGGCATCCGAGGAGACTCGGAAGGCGGTGGTAACCACGCTAGTGAGCGACGTAGCCAGTGCGTACTTGAGCTTGCGCACGCTGGATTATCAACTGGAAATCTCCGAGCGCACGCTGGCCACTCGCCGCTCATCCTTGGAGCTGATCAAGCAACGGCGCGTGGGTGGTGTGGCGACCCGGCTGGATGTGCGCCAAGGGGAACAGCTGGTTTACACAGCGACCGAGACTATCCCCACCCTGCAGCAGCAGATCGAGCAGACCGAGAATCAGATCAGCCTGTTGCTCGGCAAGAATCCCGGCGAGGTGAAGCGCGGGCGCAGTCTCACGGAGCAACAGTTGCCCGACGTGCCGCCCGGATTGCCTTCGGCGTTGTTGGAACGCCGGCCCGACATCCGGGCAGCCGAACAGAATCTGATTGCGGCCAATGCTCAGATCGGCGTCGCCAAGGCAGCCTATTTCCCACAAATCAGCCTGAGCGGATTTCTCGGCGGCCAAGGACAGCAACTTTCAAGCCTGTTTGCGGGTCCGAGCAGCATTTGGAACTTGACACCGCAAGTTACTCAGCCTATTTTTACGGCCGGGCGGCTCAAATCGAACGTGAAGCTGACGGAGGCTCAGCAGCAAAGCGCGCTGATCCAGTATGAGAAGACTATTCAGACTGCCTTTTCCGAAGTGTCGAACGCCCTCATCGCGCATCAGCGCGTGCGCGAAAGCCGCATACAGCAGGAGCTGCTGGTGGCCGCGCTGCAGGACCGGACGCAGCTGGCCTACGTGCGGTACCGCGGAGGCGTGGATACACTTCTGGATGCGCTGGATGCCGACCGCGATCTATTCCAAGCGGAGCTCGATCTATCCCAGATTCGCTTAAATGAGCTGCTAAGTGTAGTGCAGCTCTATAAAGCCTTGGGAGGGGGCTGGCAAGCGCAATAAGGCTTCACTCACGCGGAACAGCGTGCGGGACCGTAGCCGACGCACAAGCGGGATTCGAGCGTACAGCGCGCACGGAAGATCCGCGATTTGGTGGCGGATACACTGAGTCCCAATTTGTTCGCAACCTCGGCGACCGGCAGGCCAGAGACCGCATGCAGCGCATACGGCATACGTAGACCGTGCGGAAGCCGGGCCACCGCGCGCGAGATCGCGGTGGAAATCTCGCGCTGGGCGGTGCTTTCCTCGGGTGTTGGTTCTCGCGATGTAAGGTGCAGCGGAATCTGGTCGTGCTGCGGTTGGTCCAGGCTGAGCAAAATGGCCCTCCGTTGGCTGCGGAGATGCATGCGGCTCTGGTTGACAACAATGCTGGTGATCCAGGTGCTGAAACGCGCCTCTTCCCGGAACGTGTGCAGATGCCGGAAGGCACGGCTATAGGCCGTCTGTACGGCATCCTCGGAATCCGACTCGTTGCGGAGGATGGACCGCGCGATGCGGAGAGAGGATCCATAGTGCCGCTGAATCAATCTAGCCATTGCCTCCCCATTGCCTTGTTTGCTTTGTTCCACTAACTCCTGGTCTGTCGCTTCGGGAGTCTGCCACGTTTCGGATAGGTTTTGCGCGTTCATGCCGCTGAATAGGGCAACTTCGATGCCACCGCCCTGTGTGTTTAAATTGCTGATTAAATATGTACTTTGCGCCGTGACTGTTCGTCAAGTGTCGAACGGTCGCCACTCGGTGCCAGTCAGTGGCCACAACAGCTCAACTATTTTATCTGGTAGGCTTCCGCGATCGGACCTAGGCAGAAAGCCGGGAAGAAGGTCAGGGCGGTCACCAGAAAGATAGTGCCCAGCAACACGACCAGAAAAACCACGCCGTCCGTGGGCATGGTTCCGATGGTAGCGCTCATCCGTCTCTTTCGAGCCAGGCTTCCGGCGATAGCCAGCGCGGGGATGATCATCAGAAAGCGGCCGATCAGCATCCCCAAGCCTAAGGTCAGATTGAACCATGGCGTGTTGGCGTTCAATCCGGCCATCGCGCTGCCGTTCGTTGCCACAGCGCTGCCGTTAGCGTATAGGATCTCGCTCAATCCGTGAGCGCCCGGGTTTCCGAGGTTGGACGTCAGCGCACCTCCCGGGTTCCAGTAACTGCCCGGGGCTAACTTTACAAGGAAGGGCAACGAGGAAAACAAGAGTGTGGCTGCTGCTGTGACCACAAAGGCGAGCATCACCATCTTGATCTCTTTACCCTCAATCTTCTTTCCCAAGTATTCCGGCGACCGTCCAACCATCAGCCCGGCAATGAAGATGGTGATCATGACAATCAGGATCATCGACATTATTCCAGATCCCGTTCCCCCGAAGATCACCTCGCCGGATTTGAGATTGAACATCTGAACCAGCGTGGACCAGGGCGTGTAGCTGTCGTGCGCGCTGTTCACCGCACCATCGCTCGAGGCCGTGCTCACAACGGAAAAAACTGCCGAAGCGGCAATTCCGAAGCGCGTTTCTTTGCCTTCCATATTGCCGCCGGAAACATTACTTGAAACAACCTGCAGCGCCGGATTTCCGGACTGCTCACTCCAGGCCGTAATCATAGAGCCGAGGCTGAAGAGCAGAGCCATCGCGGCGAATAACGTCCAGCCGTGCCTTCTGTGGTTGGTTATCACTCCGAACGTGAACGGGAATGCCGCGGGAATCGCCAGAATCAAAAGCATTTCCACCAGGTTGGTGAGGGGTGTTGGATTCTCGAACGGATGGCTAGAGTTTGCATTGAAGAATCCTCCGCCGTCGGAACTCATCAGCTTGATCGGCTCTTGGGAAGCCACTGGGCCGAAGGCGACCGTTTGCCGCGCGCCTTCTACAGTTGTTAATTGCCAATACGGACGGAGATTCTGGATGACACCTTGAGAGCAGAGGAACAATGCGCCGAGTAAGGAGATGGGAAGCAGCACGTACAGCGTTGCGCGTGTCAGGTCTACCCAGAAGTTACCCAAGCGATCCGTGCCCTGCCGCGCGAAGCCGCGGATGAGCGCCATTGCGGCCGCCATTCCAGCGGCGGCCGACGTAAAGCTCTGAACTGTGATTCCCAGCATCTGTGAAAGATAGCTGAGCGTGCTTTCTCCCGCGTAGGATTGCCAGCTCGTATTGGTGAGAAAACTGACCGCGGTGTTGAAGGCCAAGTCAGGCTGCAATGTAGGGAATCCTTGCGGGTTCAACGGTAAGAAATTCTGCCAACGTAGCAGAACATAGAAGAACAAAAAGTTGAGCAACCCGAACGACAGCACGGATGCCGAGTAAGCGGTCCAGTTCTGTTGCAGCTCCGGGTCTACTCCGCAAACGCGATAGATGAGGTGTTCGATGGGGCGAAATGGCCGGGAAAGAAAAGTGCTCTCTCCCTCAAATACGGCTGCCATAAACGCGCCGAGCGGTTTCGAGATCGCAACCAAAATGACGAGTACGGCCAAAATCTGGGAGATACTCGACCATGTCATAGAAGCTGAGCCGGAGCAGTGTTAACGCTTGGCCGGGAACTGCCGGTCGAGATCCAGATTCAGCAGCAGGACATTTACGCGTGGCTCGCCGAGGAAGCCGAGGTCGCGGCCCTCCGTATGAGCATCGATGAGGGTTCTGATTTGGTCGCGCGAGAGCCTGCGTGCCTTTGCGACGCGATCCAACTGGGCCTCCGCGGATGCCGGACTGATGTGCGGATCCAGACCGCTGCCCGACATGGTGACCAAGTCTGCAGGCAGAGGTCCAGCGTAGCTGGGATTCTCTTTGTGGAATTTCTCAACGGACGCCTTCACGCGATCGATCAATTTTTGGTTCGTGGGCCCAAGGTTCGAGCCTCCGGACGCGGTCCCGTCGTAACCGTCGTTGCCGGCTGCGGAGGGCCTCGGCTGGAAATATCGAGCTTTCGAGAAATTCTGCCCGATGAGCGCGGAGCCCACCACTTGATCGTTGACGGTGATCAAGCTTCCGTTGGCTTTGTCGTGGAACAGCACCTGGCACAGACCCGTTACGGCGAGCGGATAGATCAAACCGGTGAGAACGGTGAGCACCAGCATCATTCGCAATCCAGGTAAAAGTTGTTGCCACATATTAAATCTCCTATGCCAGCTTCAATAAAACCAGCAACTGGTCAATCAGCCAGATGCCAGGGAACGGCGCGATGATGCCGCCAATTCCATATATCATCAGGTTGCGCCGCAGCAAACTGGCAGCGCCCACGGGCCGGTATTTGACGCCGCGCAGAGCCAGCGGGACCAACGCAATGATGATGAGCGCGTTGAAAATCACGGCTGCCAGGATGGCGCTCTGCGGCGTATGCAAGTGCATGATGTTCAGGTTCGCGAGCGCGGGATATGTTGTCATGAACATGGCCGGGATGATCGCGAAATACTTAGCGACGTCGTTGGCGATAGAGAACGTAGTCAGCGCGCCGCGCGTGATCAGCAGCTGCTTGCCGATGGCCACCACCTCGATTAGCTTGGTGGGATTACTATCGAGATCCACCATGTTGCCGGCTTCCTTGGCAGCCATGGTGCCGGTGTTCATAGCCAAACCCACGTCGGCTTGGGCCAGCGCGGGAGCGTCATTGGTGCCGTCGCCGGTCATCGCGACCAGCCGTCCCTCACTCTGTTCCTTCTTGATGTATTCCAGTTTGTCTTTGGGCGTTGCCTGAGCCAGAAAATCGTCCACGCCGGCCTCGTTCGCGATGGCAGCGGCGGTGAGTGGATTGTCGCCGGTGATCATCACCGAGCGAATGCCCATGGCGCGGAGCTGTCCGATGCGCTCCTTCATGCCGCCCTTCACGATGTCCTTCAGATGAATCACTCCGAGCACGCGTTTTCCATCGGCGACAGCGAGCGGCGTTCCTCCGGTGCGCGAAATCCGGTCGGCCATTTCAACCAGGTCGGGAGGTACAATTCCGTTCTGCTCGGTTACGTACTTCGAAATCGCCTCGGTGGCGCCCTTGCGAAGGTGTTGTCCGTCCAGGTCCACTCCACTCATGCGCGTGTACGCTGAGAAGGGAATGAAGTGGGCCTCATGCATTGCCAGATCGCGTCCCCGCAGACCATATTTTTCCTTGGCCAACACGACGATCGACCGGCCTTCGGGCGTTTCGTCCGCCAAACTGGAGAGCTGAGCGGCGTCCGCCAGCTCGCCTTCGGTGACGCCGCGAACGGTGAGGAACTCCACAGCCTGTCGATTTCCCAGGGTGATGGTTCCGGTTTTGTCGAGCAGCAGCGTGTTTACGTCGCCGGATGCCTCAACAGCTTTTCCGCTCATGGCCAGGACATTGTGTTGCATCACGCGATCCATGCCGGCGATGCCAATCGCGGAAAGCAATCCGCCGATGGTGGTGGGGATCAGGCACACCAGCAATGCAACCAGGACCGCGACCGACGGCACCGTGCCGGCTCCGGCAGAGGCGACGCTATAGGCCGCGAAGGGCTGCAGCGTGATCACGGCCAACAGAAAAATCAGTGTCAATCCGGCGATCAGGATGTTCAATGCAATTTCGTTGGGAGTCTTCTGCCGTTCGGCGCCCTCCACCAGCGCGATCATGCGATCCAGAAAAGTCTCGCCGGGGTTGGAAGTGATCTTGATCTTCACCATGTCGGAAAGCACGCGAGTGCCTCCGGTAACGGCATTGCGGTCACCCCCGGACTCGCGAATGACCGGTGCACTTTCGCCGGTGATCACGGATTCATCTACGGTTGCGATTCCTTCAATCACCTCGCCGTCACCCGGGATGATGTCGCCGGTCTCGCAAATCACCACATCGCCGGCGCGGAGTTTGGACGCGGGGACGTCGTCATGATCGCCGCGCGGGTTGATTCGTTTGGCGATGGTGTCGGATTTGGTTTTGCGGAGCGTATCGGCTTGCGCCTTACCACGCGCCTCGGCCATGGCTTCGGCGAAGTTCGCAAAGAGTACCGTGAACCACAACCACACTGCGATCTGAATCGAAAATAGCAGGCCGCTGGCACCCGTAAAAAGATCACGCGCCAGGAATATGGTGGTGAGCGCCGCGCCCACTTCCACAACAAAAATCACTGGATTCTTAGCGAGCGTCACCGGGTTCAGCTTAAAGAACGATTCTTTAAAGGCGCGGCCCGCGATCTCGGTGTCGAACAATGGCCTGGCGCGCGCCAATTTCTTGGGCAGAAGCGACGTCAGGTCCTCGGCGGGCGGCTTAGTGCTAGGTGGCGTGAGGGTGGTCGACATGGGATTAGAACAGCTTTCCTTGATGCATCAGATAATGTTCCACAATAGGCCCGAGCGAAAGCGCGGGAAAGAACGTCAGCGCTCCGACGATCACCACCGTGCCAACCAGCAGGCCGACGAATAGCGCCCCGTGCGTGGGGAACGTCCCGCTGGTAGTGGCGACTTTTTTCTTGGCGGCCAGGCTTCCAGCGGCTGCCAGCAGTGGAAGCAGGAACAGGAATCGCCCAATCAGCATGGCCAGTCCGAGGGTCAGGTTGTACCAGGGCGTGTTGGTTGCGAGTCCACCGAAGGCGCTGCCGTTGTTGCCGGTTCCGCTGGTGAAGGCGTAGAGGATTTCGGCGAACCCGTGCGGCCCACTATTCGCCACGTTGGTGATCGCAGCGCCGGACGGATTCCAGTAGCTGCCCTTTGCGAACGGAACAACGGAGCTGATTGCGCTGAACACCAGAATGCTGGCCGCAGTGGCAATCACCGCCAGCATGGCCATCTTTACTTCCTTCTGCTCGATCTTCTTGCCGATGTATTCCGGCGTTCGCCCAACCATCAAGCCGGCGATGAACACGGCCACGATGGCATATAGGAGAATTCCATACAGTCCCGCGCCCACACCTCCAAAGAT
>JBEKJJ010000059.1:0-35546 GCA_050011295.1 Bryobacteraceae bacterium | reverse complement strand
ACCGGTGCAGTTGCCGAGTGATGGCCATCGTCCGTCAGCGCCGTATGCCGCGCCAACGGAACCGAGTCCGGCGAAGTGCCGATGGTCCAAGTATGCTTCCCGCTTCCGGCTTCGATCTTGCCCGGCGAATCCGGCGACCAACCCACCGTCGCCGCGTCGCGCAGCGACCGTCCCAATTCTTCAAAATAAGCCGGATCAGCATCCCCGGCCTCAACAGCTTCCGGCAATCCCGTCGCAGCCAGCGGCGTATTCTGCTTGGTATCGAACTCGTCGTTCAAGCGTTTTCGAACCACCGTCCAATCACCCAGATTTTCCGTGATCGCCCATAGCAGCCGCAGCCGTCCTTGGCTTAAGCGCTCGATATCGGCGAGCGCGGCGTTCAAAAATTCCTCAGCTTGAGGCCGCACCTCTTGCGGAAGAACCACCAGGAACTGTTCCCCGCCGCTCGAACCCAGCAACATTTTGGACAGCCCCAGCTCTGCGATCAACGCGCGCGGCAGCACCTCGCTCAGCAAATTCACCCAGCGCAGGCGCCCCGCAAAAAGCGGCTCTTCCGGCGACCCAGCCAGCAGGAACTCCTCGGTGCCTAAAATCTTGCCTTGCAATAGGATCTGTAAAGACATGCAAAATCGGGGACGAAAGCTCAATGTAGCACGCGGCGTTACCAACACGAGACAAGATTTCTCTTGCACACTACAAACTGTAGTGCTACACTCTGTAGCTAGTGATGCGAAAACGGCTCAGCGAACTCGAACAACTGGTCATGGACTACGTGTGGCGCAACCCCGGCTGTACCGTCTCGGCGTGTCGAGACGCTTTATCAGCGGCCGACCGTCCACTCAAAGAAACCACGGTCCGCACGCTCCTGCAACGCCTGTCACAAAAGGGTTACGTCACGCACAAAGTGGATGGCCGCACATATTTGTACCGCGCGTCCGAACCGCGCACCAATGTAGCAGCGCAAGCTGCTAAACAGATCATCGACCGTTTCTGCGGGGGATCTCTGGAGGAACTGCTGGTCGGCATGGTGGACAACGACATGGTAAGCCGGAAAGAGCTGCAACAATTGGCGCGCCGTATCGGATCGAAGAAGCCGGGAGGTAAGTAATGTCGGAAGCAATTCTATTAGTGCTCGCGGAATGGTCCATCCGCACAACCATCTTGGCAGGCGCTGTTGGCGCACTCTTGTGGGCGGCACGCATCAAAGACGCGCAAATAAAACTGACCGCGTGGACCATTGTCCTGGTGGCCGCGCTTCTGATGCCATTCGCCGCGCCTCTAACTCCGCGCCTTTCCATCTCTGTACCGAGGTTCTTGGCGCAAGCAAATAATGGAAAGCCGCAGCCTCAATCTGCCTTCGAACTTCCACTGGTGCCTCATTCCAACACGAGCGCGCGCAAAACATATTCTCCGCGTGCCATCGACATCGCCGCCATCTCTTGGCTATTGATCGCACTCACCATGTTGTTCCGTCTGCTGCTTGGACTGCGCCTCAGTGCGCGGCTGGTGCGCAGTAGCAGGCGAATCGAAGACAATATTCGCGAATCGGATTTGGTGCGCGTCCCGATCACGGTGGGCACCCTCCGGCCCGTAGTGATCCTACCCCCCGATTGGCGCGACTGGCCTGCGTCCAAATTGCGCGCCGTGAAAGCGCACGAACAAGCTCATGTCGCGCGGCATGACCCTTTGCGGCAACTGGCCGCTTCCATCTATCGAAGCGTGGCCTGGTTCCATCCGCTGGCTTGGTGGCTAAAGGCCGAGTTGGCCGAACTCGCCGAACAGGCTTCGGACGACGCAGCCATCGCGGCAGGTGAAGATCGAGTGAAGTACGCCGAAGCATTACTCAGTTTTATTGAACGCACGCCCCGCCGCGTGCAATGGGAAGGAGTACCTATGGCAAATCGTCAGACCAGGATGCGCAGAATCGACCGCGTCCTCGATCAAACACGCGAGCTTTCGCGGCCCGCGAACAACCGAGCAATAGCTGCGCTGGTTTTAGCCGCGCTACCGCTCATCTATTTGGCAACCGCAACACGGCCGGTGTGGGCGCAAGCCCCGGCGGCCGCAACTCCGGCGCAACCATCCGTCAGCGCTAATGTCTGCGGAGGCAGCCCGACTTATGCGAACTGGCTAAATCAAGATGTCGCATACATCATCACGCAGCCGGAACGCCAGGCGTTTGAACGTCTAGGCGACGAGGCGGAGTGCGCCCACTTTGTAGATCAATTCTGGCTTCGCCGCGATCCAACACCGGGCACACCCGAGAACGAGTTCAAGGAAGAGCATTACCGCCGGATCGCATTTGCCAACCAACACTTCGCTTCTGAGCGGGTGCAAGGCTCCAGTACCGATCGCGGACGAATCTACATCACCTACGGTCCTCCCGATGAAATCGAATCGCATTCTGGAAGTGAAACAGGCGCTGGCGCTACCGAAGCGTATCCCTTCGATCAATGGCTCTATCACCACAACGCCGCCCTTGGGGATGATGTTCTCTTCGAATTTGTCGATAACGAAGGCGATCGTGGGTACCGCCTCACCCTGATGGGCAGCCCTCACGACCTCGAAGCGCTCCAAGGCAAAGGCGAGGGCCGGCCCGCGATGTTCGGCCCAGAGAGTGGCGTTTATGTTGAGGTGAATCGTAACGGAACGCTGTTCATCACGACACCCGTGAGAGGCAGTTCGGTGCCGGTGAATGGCAAGATCGTGGATCGCAACAACGGCGCAACAGTGCAGGCATTCGACGACGTGGCTCGCTCCACCATGTACGGGAAGTGGATCACCAGCCCGCTGCCGCCAGGCCATTATGTCCTGCACCTGGAGGTCAACCACGACCCGCGCACCATTATTTTTGAGGTGAAGTAGGTTTCGCATCCAATCGCATCTGGCGGATGGTGGCCGGCTCAAACGTCGCGCCCGGCTTGAGCGAGCCATCATCCGCCATGCGATCCCACCCGGAATTGGCAATGAAATAAAATTGGTCCCTGACCACCACGCCATGCGTCGGATCCCCCAGCCCGGTCCAATTCGCCTCAATCGTCTCCCATTCCAGAACGCGGTCAGCGCAGCATCCAGCGTCATGCGAATCAGCCGCTCGGGCGCCGTGCCGTTCTGAATCGCAATCAGCGTCCGGCCCGACAGGTACATGCCATCGATTCCGTCCAGCGGCAATTCCTTGGGATGCTCCAGCAGCTTCACCTGCCTGCTCGCCAGATCGACGATCCCGATCCCGCGCGAATAATCCGGAACCAAAAGGCGCCGGCCGCCAGCACTCAGTGCCGGCGTCTGCGGAGAATGAAAAACACCCTTGGGCACCAGGACATCCAATGTGTCTTTCGCGTGATCCACCCAGTAAACGGCACCCTCGCCGTCCGACACGTAGACGTCCCCGGCAGCGCTCACGGTCATGTCTCCCAAGGAATGCTTAGCGTCATTCTTGAGATCGTAACTTTTCGAGAGCGCGCCGCTATCCAACGAATATTTCAAAAGTGCGGACCGCCCTTCGTCCTCTTTCCGATACCCGATCCCCTCCGGCAAGGCTGCAGTAGAGGCCCATAGAATTCTCCTCTTCGAATCCACGCCCAGCGCCAAGATCGGCCACACGCCACGTGCAAATTCGGCACTGGCGCCCTTCCTATCAACCGCCAGAATCTTCGAATGCCGAACGCTGCTGATATAAAATTTGTCACCGCGAGGATCATAAGCAATGTCTTCCGCGATCAGATCCGCCTCCGGCAAAGTCCGGAATGGTTTGCTAGCGGAGCGAGGCGCCCGCGCCGCCTTAACGCGATCGAGTACCATCTCGAATTCCGGACTATTCTTCAACGAAGAAAATTCAGGAGCAGCCCCCGGATCGGCAAAAGTAAGCCCGCTCTTCGAATAAAGCATGAGCCCCCGCAAAGCGGCATCCTTATCGCCAAGCATCGCTTCCGCCTTAGCCAGCCGATAAACAATATCCACCCTTCCATCCAACAGCTCTTTCAGCCGCAACAAATGATCCCGGCACCCAACCCACTCTTTCGCGCCACAAACCTTATTCATCGCGCCAGCTTCCCGCAAGTAATCGTCAATCCAAGTCTGCCCACAGCAAAGCGGCACAAAAACGATCCACACGAGAATTTTCCTAACCGTGTTCATCCGTGTCCATCCGTGGCCAAAAAACTCCCCCTCAACAGACGCGCTTAATGTAAAATAGTCCCTCGTGCAGCGTCCGCGTCTCTGGTTCATCCTCATGTCCTTCCCCGCCCTCGCGACCGCGCAAGATCGCACCCAAGCCCGCTCCATGGTGATCACCCGCCGCGGGATTGTCGCCACCGCGCAGCCGCTCGCGTCCCAGGCCGGCGCGCAGATTCTGGCTCGCGGCGGCTCGGCCGTGGATGCCGCAATTGCCGCCAATGCCGTGCTCAGCCTGGTGGAACCCATGATGAACGGTCCCGGCGGCGATCTCTTCGCCCTCATCTGGGATTCGAAAACCGACAAGCTAACGGGCATCAACGCGAGCGGCTGGGCTCCCAAAGGCTTGACCATTGACTACTTGAGGAAACAAGGTCTGTCCAGTCTTCCGGCCACCAGCATTCACGGCGTCACCGTACCCGGCTGCGTGGATGGCTGGGAGAAACTGCACAAACGTTTCGGACGCCTCCCGTGGCGCGACTTGTTCAAGCCCGCCATTTACTACGCGGAAAATGGTTTTCCTGTCACCGAGCTCATCCAGTGGGATTGGGAAAACTCCAGCTCCAAGCTGGAAGGCGCCTCGCGCGATCTGTATATGCCCAGCGGCCACGCGCCCAAAGTGGGCGAGATTTTCCGCAATCCGCGCTTGGCGCATGCCCTGAACTTGATCGCCGAACTGGGCGCGCAAGCTTTTTACAGTGGACCGGTAGGCGAAGCGATACTTGAAACATCCCGTAAGCTCGGCGGCACCATGACCGCCGACGATCTGCGCGAGTTTCAATCCGAATGGGTGCAGCCGATCTCCACCGAGTATCGCGATTGGAAGGTCTATCAGCTTCCGCCTAACGGCCAGGGCGCGGGAACCATCGAGATGTTGAACATCATGGAAAATTTTCCGCTGAGCGATTATACGCAAGATAGCCCCGAGGCGCTGCACATCGAGATCGAAGCGCAGAAGCTGGCCTACATGGATCTGAAACGCTACATCGCCGATCCGCGCCAGGCATCCATTCCGTTGGCCGGGCTCCTCTCAAAGCCTTACGCCAAGCAGCGCGCAGCCCTGATCAACCGCGAGAAAGCGAACTGCGATGCGGAGCCGGGAAATCCAGCGGACCCCGGCCACGGCAACACTACTTACTTGAGCGTGGTGGATAAAGACGGCAACATCGTCTCTTTCATCCAAAGCATTTCCGACATCTGGGGTTCCGGCATCGCCGTAACCGGCATGGGATTTATCCTGCATGATCGCGGCGGCGCCTTCTCGCTCGACCCCACGCATCCCAACGCGCTCGCCCCACGCAAGCGCCCGTTTCACACCATCATTCCCGGATTCATGGAGCGCGGAAATCTGCATATCGGCTTCGGTATCATGCGCGGCTCGAACCAGGCGCAAGCACAGGCTCAATTGGTATCGAATATCGTGGATCACAAAATGAACATCCAAGCGGCGCTCGAAGCTCCGCGCTTCAACAAGCATGTGGCGAGCGGATGCGGCGACCTATGGATAGAAGCGCGCGTCCCCGAATCCACGCGCGACGAACTCTCGAAGCGCGGCCATCGTCTCACCGTAGTTGGCGCATTTTCCGGCTACATGGGCGGCGGACAAGTTGTAATGCACGACTCAGCCTCAAAGGTGAACTACGGCGCCTCATCCCCCCGCAAAGACGGCGCAGCCATCCCCGAGCCCGACCCTTATTTCAAATGAGCTCTATTTCACCCGCCCCGTATCAATCTCCAACCGATTCTCCAAAATCTTCACCATCTTCTGCAATTTGTCGGACCGCACTCTTTCCTGACGCAGCTCCTCGTTCAACTTCTTCAATTCCTCGGCATGCGAATCCGGCGCGGGACTCGGCGACGGCGCCGTAACCGTCGCAACAAACAAACGTGCAGACTCCCGAACCGCGCCGCCACTCGCAGGATAGACAGTCATCCGAACCCGCACGTCCCCGCTACGGCGTTGCCAACTCATCTGGCCAGTACGAAGCTGCGCGCCGGCCAATTGGACATGCGAAGGCCCGCCATCCTGAATCTCCATCTCCGCGCGCTTGGCCCCACGCACAGAAGCCGCGCTAGCATCCCAACTGATCTGCAACACCGGGCCCTCACCCTGAATTCGAAGAAATATCCCCGGATTTACAGGCTCAGGATGCGTTGGTTTTATCAACACTCCCGCCAGAACCATCGCCAGCAAAGTAGGAATCGCCCAAAGCCATCTCAGATAATTCGCTTTCGGCGTCTTCTCAACCGGAGCCTCGATGCTGAACTCCTGGTAGCTCGACGTGGCCCGCAGCTTGCCACCCGCTTCGCGCACAAAAAAACCTGCGCGCGCCGCACCCTCCGCCGTCGGCAAAATCACCAGCGTCACCTGCCACGGTTCGCCAAAGTATCCATCAAAGATCTCGATGTCGGCGGCGCTCAGCGATATATCGCTGCGCATATGCGACAGGAACCAACCCAGCGGCTGCAGCGACTGTAGCTCAGGATCTTGCTTAGCCCCCAGAAGCTGGCGTACCAGTTCGCGCCTGTCATCGGCGGAAAGACAGAAGCCCGGTCCTTCGGCATGCTCACAAGCAATCGGCCGCCATGTCAATATGCGAACCGAATCGCCCTGGTGTGTGCCGAACAGGACGCCGCCCACATCCAGCCCTCCGCTCGCGAACTGCCGCACGCTCTCCGCAGTCGCCGCGCGGATCTCCTGCATCACCTCATGCCTGTATTCGATCGACAAAACGATCTGTGGCGCAGTCCACCGCCCGAACCCCGTCTCAGCCGTCGTCTCGATCACTTGAATGTGAAAAAATTCGGGGACATGCCGGGCTAGCGTCCGCGGCTGTTTCAAACTTCAACGGGAGCAGACGTGTCCCCGCAATTTTTCCTCGCCATTCCGGCACGATGATCGAGGTCGAAGTATTATCCTCATTGTCCGGCTCATCCGGAACCTCGTGCAGATGGTAGTAGTAAGTGATGCCGCCCATCGCAATCGCCACCAGGATCATCCCGATGAACCAAACCGCCGTGTGCTGGTTCCAAGCCTTCTCATGCTCCACGATAGCGGCGGTGAATCGTACTGAGCACCAGGCCAGCGACAGCGAACATCCCAGTTTGATGTACCAGGGCAGCAAGTCCATGTGCCCTTGCCCGCCCACCTCGCTCCACACTGTGAAAATGGCCATCATCGCCAGCAGAAACTCCAGCGCGTAGGCCATGCGCAGCCAGGACGGACCCTCCCACGCGGGAGCCTTCGGAGTCTCCTCTGGCGCGGCATCGGGTGGAAGTTCCGGAACTGGTTCCTCTGTTTTTGGTTCTTCGAGTCGCTCGTTCACTTACACTCTCAACGTATCATGTTATTGGGTAAATCTCGCGATGGAAACCGTTACTTTAAAACAGACCAGTCTAGATGTTTCCCGAATCTGCTTCGGAACCATGACTTTCGGCGGCCAGACGGATTTCGAATCCGCCCGCCGCATGATCGACCTCTGCGTCGACTCGGGCATCAATTTTCTCGACACCGCCAACGTCTACAACACCGGCGCGTCGGAAGAAATGCTGGGAGGCCTGCTCGAAGGCCGACGCAAAGATTTCATTCTGGCCAGCAAAGTCCGCAACAAAATGGGTGACGGCGTGGACATGGCCGGCTTGTCGCGTGCCGCCATTTTCCGCGCCATTGACGACAGCCTGCGCCGCCTCAAAACTGATTATCTCGACCTGTATTATCTCCACCTCCCGGACTACGCTGTGCCCATTGAAGAATCCCTCGACGCCATGAATGAGCTGGTGCAGCAGGGCAAAGTGCGCTATCTCGCCAGTTCCAACTACAGCGGCTGGCAGATGGTCGAGATGCTCTGGATCGCCCAGCGCAAAGGCGAAAAAGCGCCCCACGTCGCGCAGCCCATGTACAACCTGATCGCACGCGGCATCGAGCAAGAGTATCTGCCGATGTCCAAGCGCTTCGGCATCTCAAACGTCGTCTACAATCCCTTGGCCGGCGGCCTTTTGACCGGCAAACAGCGCCGCGACGCTCCGCTGCCAGGCACCCGTTTCGACAACAACCGCATGTATCTGGATCGCTACTGGCACCAGTCCGACTTCGACGCCGTGGATCAACTGCAGCGCATCGCCGCCTCAGCCGGCCGCTCGCTAGTGAGCCTGGCACTCAACTGGATCTATCATCACACTCCAGTGGAATGCATCATCCTGGGCGCCTCGCGCGTAGATCATCTAGAACAGAACTTGAAAGTATTGTCCGACGGTCCACTCGACCCCGAAACCCTCCAGGGTTGCGACAAAGTCTGGGAAGCCCTCCGCGGCCCCACGCCAAAATACAACCGCTAGCCCGATGCCCGACAATCCTCCAGTCCCTAGCCCCCAGCCCCCCGCCCCCCGCCGACTAGGCAACTACGAAATCCTCGACAAACTCGGCGAAGGCGGCATGGGCGAAGTGTGGCGTGCGCGCGATGAGCGCCTGCACCGCACCGTCGCGATCAAAATCCTACCGGCTGATGTCTCCGCGGACGCATCCCGCCGCGCCCGCTTTGAACAGGAAGCCCACGCGCTAGCGGCCCTGAATCACCCGAATATTGTCGCCATTTACGACATCGGCGTCGACAATGGCCGCGCTTACATCGTCTCCGAACTTGTGGACGGCGAGCCGCTGCGGGCGACTATCAACCGTGGCCCCGTGCCGGTCCGCAAGGCCATCGAACTCGCCGGCCAAATTGCGGATGGCATGGCCGCCGCGCACGCGCTCGGCATCGTGCATCGCGATCTGAAACCCGAAAACATCATGGTCACGCGCGCCGGCCAAGTGAAGATTCTCGATTTCGGGCTCGCCAAACAAGCGCCCATTGCAGCCGGCGAAAACACCGCCACCATGGCGCTCTCCCAACCTGGCACCGTGCTGGGAACCGCTGGATACATGTCGCCCGAACAGGTGCGAGCCGAGCCCGTGGACGCGCGCTCCGACATTTTCAGCTTCGGCGCCGTGCTCTACGAATTGCTCACCGGACGCCGCGCGTTTCAGGCCTCCACCAGCGTCGAGACCATGCACGCGGTTCTAAACGCGGAACCTCCAGAGTTCGACGGAGAACTGGGGAAACTTCCGCCGGCGCTCGCCACCATCGTCCGCCGCTGTCTAGAGAAACGGCCCGAGCAGCGCTTTCAATCGGCGGCCGATCTGGCATTCGCTCTGCGTTCCATCACCGGCGTCAGCATAACCGGCGTCCAGCCCGCTATCTCTACCACGCGGCAGGCACCTAACCGATGGATCTGGCCCGTGGCTGCGCTCCTCGCAGCCGCAGTGCTATTCGCCGCCGGATTCTTCCTCCGCGATCGAACTCTGCATCACGCTCCACCGGAATTCCAGAAAATCACGTTCCGCAAAGGCTGGGTAGCGCGCGCCCGATTCACACCCGACGGTAACATCCTCTATGAAGCGAGTTGGGACCATGGACCCAACCGGATTTACCTCGCCGTTCCCGGCAGCCCGGAGTCCAGGGATCTCGGAATCAACGGCGATTTCGGCTCCGTTTCCTCGAAGCAGCAATTGACGCTGTTCACAGAGCCGTATGGCGAATATAACAGCGCCCGATTATCGGTAGTTTCGATTTCCGGCGGCCAAAGCCGGCCGCTGCTCGATAACGTTCTGGCTGCCGACTGGTCGCCCGATGGCGAATCTCTCGCCGTGCTGCGGTGGGTCAACGGTCACACGCGGCTGGAATATCCCATCGGAAACACGCTGGTCGAAAACGTTCCCTGGTCCCTGTGGGTGGTTCGAGTCTCACCCGACGGCAATCGCGTGGCCTTCGTACACCGTGTAAACGGTACCGCCATCGGCCTGTATGTCGCGGACCGGACCGGAGGTAAACCGCACTACTTAGGCGAAGTCTCCGGACAGAATGCAACCGGCGAAGATACGGATTTGGTCTGGTCTCCAAAAGGTAATGAGATCTGGTTCCGCTCTTTCAACATCGGCGAAAGCGGAATCGTGTACGCGATCGACATGCAGGGACATCGACGCGTGGCATTGAGCCTACCCGAGCGCGTCAGGTTCTTTGATATTTCGCGCAAAGGAGAGGCGCTGATGAGTACCGGATTCTCCGAGTTCGGAATTCTAGGAACAGCGCCCGGAGGTAAAGAAGAGCACGACCTATCCTGCTTGGATTCCGGCTCCGTCGCTGGCATCTCCGATGATGGCCAAATGATCATCGCCAACGTTACCGGTGAAACTGGAAATTCCAAAGGCAGCCTCTACCTCCGCAAGACCGACGGTTCTCCGCCCATCCGCATCGGCGATGGCCACGCTTACAAGTTGTCACCGGACGGCAAATGGATTTCGGGTTACGTTCTGAATGCGGACGGATCGCGCCGATTCCTCCAGCTTCCCACCGGACCTGGCGAACCAGTGGAAATCAAAGCCCCAGGCGTCTCCCCAGCCAATGTTTTCGGCTGGCTCGGCCAGGATCAATACATGGTAGTCGGCTACTATCCTGGAAAAAAATATCAGTGCTTCGCGTTCGATAACCAGAAAGGCACCTTGCGTCCGGTCTGTCCCGAAGGAATCCCGGACGCTACCATCTTCTTCCTATCTCCCGATCACAAACTGTTTCTGAGTCCCGGCCCCGGTCAGGGCTGGACCATCTATCCAGTAGATGGCGGTGCGCCGCAGCCATTGCGGGGAATCAGCTCTGATGAAACCGTGGTCAGCTGGCGCGCCGATAGCCACTCGCTGTACATCCGCCCGGGTCGGGAAAACAGCGACAGAATCCCAGTCTCAGTGCTCGATATCGCAACCGGCCAGAAAACGCCGTGGAAAGAAATTCATCCCACGCAGCCGGTGCTCGAAATCCATCACCTGTTCATCACGCCGGATGGCCGCGCCTACGCCTACAACTTTGTGTTGATCCAATCGGATTTGTACATCGCCGAAGGCCTGCAATAACTGGATGCTAAAGAGTGCGACATTCGCGCTGGCTGCAATTGCAGTCGCCAAGCTCCTGGTGCATCTCTACGCCGGACGCCACTATGGCTATTTCGTCGACGAACTTTATTACATCGCGTGCAGCCATCACCTGGACTGGGGCTATGTCGATCAAGCGCCGCTGATTGCACTCATCACTAGAATTTCCAGCACGCTATTCGGCGAATCACTACCCGCCATAAGATTGTTCCCCGCCCTGGCCGGTGCGGCTCTGGTTTTCTTGACAGGTTTAGTCGCGCGCGAATTGGGCGCCCAGCTCTTCGGTCAGGCGCTGGCTGCGCTCGCGGTCCTGCTTGCGCCCGGATTTCTCGCCACCGACAATTTTCTATCGATGAACGCCTTTGAGCCGCTGTTCTGGACCGGTTGCGCCTATGTTCTCATCCGCATCATCAAAACCGGCAACCCGAGATTGTGGCTGTGGTTCGGCATTCTCGCAGGAATCGGCCTCGAGAATAAGCACTCCATGCTGATCTTCGGCGCCGGACTCATTCTCGGACTCCTGCTCACACCGGAGCGCCGTTTCCTGCGCTCGCCCTGGTTCTGGATCGCGGGCTTGCTCGCCTTTCTTCTGTTTCTCCCGAACCTGCTCTGGAATATCCAGCACCATTTCCCGTTTCTCGAACTGCAGGCCAACATCCGGCGCAATGGCCGCAACGTGGACCTATCACTGCTTCAGTTCTTCAGTCAGCAGGCCACGACCATGCTCCCCTGGAGTATTCCAATCTGGCTAGCCGGACTCTGGCACTATCTATTCACCAAGCAAGGAAAGCCGTTCCGCGCTCTCGGCTGGGCATGGCTCTTCACCGCCGTCTTGATTTTAGCTCTCAACCCGCGCGTGTATTATCTCTGGCCAGCCTTCCCGATTCTCTTTGCGGCGGGTGCTGTCAGGTGGGAATTATGGCTGGTAGGGCCTCGATTGCAATGGCTCAAAGTCGCTCATCCCACCCTTATGGTTGCGACGGCGATCGTATTTGCGCCTTTCGCGATCCCGGTCCTGCCGGTGGAAACGTACATCTGGTACGCAAAGGCTCTCCATTTCGATCAACCCCGATTGGAAACCCACAAACTCGGACCGCTCCCGCAGATTTTTGCGGATCAGTTCGGCTGGGAGGAAATGACCGCGGTAGTGGCCCACGCCTTCAACAATCTTCCGCCTGAAGTACGTGCCCGGACCGCCATCTTCGGACAAAATTACGGACAGGCCGGCGCCATCGATCTGTTCGGACAAAAGTATGGCCTGCCGAAAGCCATCAGCGGTCATCAAAACTACTTTCTTTGGGGGCCACGCGATTACACCGGAGAGAGCATGATCGTGATGGATGATCGCAAGGAAAGGCTGGAGGCCAACTTCACATCAGTGGAAAAGGTAGGAGAAGTTTATCACCCATACTCCATGCCGTATGAGCACTTCGACGTGTTCTACTGCCGCGGGATCAAGCGCCCGCTCAAAGAGACCTGGCCAACTCTGAAGAACTGGAACTGACCTACTTCTTCTCGTTGTCCGTTTTCTCGGTGGTGTTTTCCTTCATCGCGTCTTTGAACCCACGAATGCCCTCGGCCAGACCTTTGCCTAACTCGGGCAGTTTCTTGGGACCAAACACGAACAAGCCGACGATCGCAATCACCAGCAGGTGCATGGGCTGAAACAAACCTTCCATTAATGCCTCCTCGTCCTAATTAGAAGAACACATTCAGTATACAGCAGTTGCGCTGCCAAGTGCTTAACTTCCTGAAATTAAAGACGAAGTAAGCAGACGCCGGGTTTCGGCCGCGCGACGCTGGGTGATTTGACTCTTTCGTCGTTTTGGCTGATCCCGCCCGTCTTGATGACATGAGCCGCATCGCGAAAGCTGCCTTTTGGGCCGCGTCGATCACCGCAATAGTGGTTTTTCTCCCGTTTCATCGGGCCGTTCCGGGTCGTGCCAAGCGCGTCGCCGCAACAGCACAAATCCAGGCGTACCTGACTGCCTTGGAAGCTTACAAGAAGGAAACCGGCGACTATCCGTCCACCAGCCAGGGACTCGACGCCCTCCGAACAAACCCCGGCGTCGACGGCTGGAACGGCCCTTACATCGATAGAGACATCGGCCCAGACCCATGGGGACATGCATACATTTATCGATATCTCGGGAGAGAAGGAATTCCCAGCGTGAGCGTGCTAGACTCGAAAATGAAATGAAGTTCGTAAGACGTTTTCTACCAATAATGCTCTGTGGCGCCGCGTTGGCCCAGACCAACGCCTCGGATCGCAATCTAGCCACGAAAGTCCACCAAGCGATCCTCGCGGATAAGTCGCTCTCCACCGAAGCGCACAACCTGAAAGTGATTAGCCAAAACGGCGTGGTGACGCTCAAAGGCCCCGTTCATTCCGAAAACGAGAAGAAAGCGGTCATGTCCAAGGCCATCGAAGTCGTCGGCACCAGAACAAGGGTCAGCAACCAGATGTCCGTCAGGCCGTAGTTGGTCTGCTAGACTCTAACCGAGTGTGGCAACGATCGCACGCTATCCGTATCCCCGCCACCATCTTCCTCAGCGCTTTTCTACTATTCCAGGTGCAGCCCATGATGGGCCGCTTCGTCCTGCCGTGGTTCGGAGGCGGGCCCGCGGTCTGGACCAATTGCCTTCTATTCTTCCAAGCCCTGCTGTTGGCGGGATACGCGTATGCCCACTGGCTGGGATCGCGCCCCAGCCTGCGCGTCCAAACTTCCGTGCATCTCGCGCTGCTGACTGCATCGCTTCTGTTTCTTCCGATTCTGCCTCGCGCGGACATCTGGAAGCCGGCATCCTCCACGGATCCTTCCGGCCACATCCTGCTGCTGCTGACCGCGACTGTCGGCGCACCGTATCTGCTCCTGTCATCCACTGGCCCATTACTGCAACGCTGGTTCGGGCTGAGTGAGCCGAAGAAATCGCCGTGGCGATTGTACGCGCTCTCGAACTTCGGATCGTTCCTCGCGCTCTTCAGCTACCCCTTCGTGTTGGAACCCTATCTGCGCTTGCACACGCAAGCCTGGATCTGGTCGGCGCTGTATGCAGCATTCGCGATATTGTGCGGTTGGACTGCGTGGAGCCTGCGCAACACAACACTCGCTGCGTCCGAGCCCGCGACGGACTCCGAACCCGCAACGCGTCCAAACGCATGGACCGTGTTGTTCTGGCTGGGCCTGGCAATGTGCGGCTCGACGCTGCTGTTGGCGACCACAAATCAGATCTCGCAGGAAATCGCCGTGGTCCCATTCCTGTGGGTTGCGCCGCTCTCGATTTACCTGCTCACGTTCATTCTGGCCTTCGAGCATCCACGCTGGTACCAGCGCTCGGTATTCGCGGTGGCCGCCGGAATTTTCGGCCCGGCCGCCTGCGCCGTCCAGGTTGCCGCGGTGGGCCTCAGCGCGCGAGTGCAACTCGGGATTTATCTGCTCACACTGTTTATCGTGTGCATGTTGTGCCACGGAGAATTGGCGCGCTCGCGGCCCTCGCCGCGCTACCTCACGGGATTCTATCTGGCCATCGCCGGCGGGGGCGCGCTTGGCGGCGTGTTCGTCGCACTGATCGCGCCCAACATATTCACGGAGTTCAACGAGTATCCCATCGGCCTGGCCGCGGCATGCCTGCTCGGATTTACGGGATGGCTACGCACCGGCGCGCTCTCCCAATGGACCAGCCGCAACTTCACGGTGCGCGTTCCACTGATGGCGCTGCTGATCGGAGGTCTCACATCGGTTGTCGCAATGGTCACGAACAACAGCCCGGCCATCGCCAGTTCTCGGAATTTCTATGGCATTCTGCGCGTTAGCGAAACCATCGATAGCAACGGCGCCCTCAGGCAGTTGACACACGGGACCATCCGTCACGGCTTCCAGTATCTGCGCAGCGACAAGAGCGCGTGGCCTACCACATATTATGGTCCGCACAGCGGCGCGGGGATTGTGCTGAATGCGCTGGATAAACCGGGAAGGCGCGTGGCTGTAATCGGACTGGGTACCGGTACGCTGGCCGCCTGGGGGCGCCCGGGCGATACTTTCCGGTTCTATGAAATCAATCCAGCCGTCGAAGCTATCGCCAATAACTGGTTCACATTTTTGAAAGACTCGAAAGCGCGAACGGAAGTTGTGCTCGGGGACGCCCGCGTCCAAATGGAGCGCGAACTCGCAGCCGGCCAATCGCACGACTTCGACCTGATCGCAGTGGACGCGTTTTCAAGCGATGCCATTCCGCTGCATTTGTTGACAGCCGAATGCGGCGATATCTACCGCCAGCGTCTGGCGCCCGGCGGTTTGCTGCTGTTGCATATCTCAAATCGTCTCCTCAATCTGGAACCGGTGGCGCGCGGCCTGGCCAACCATCTGGGCTGGAAAGCAGTCACGTTTGAAAACGGCGATGAGATCGATACCGGAGAAAGCACCGCAACCTGGGTGCTCGCGACCAACAATTCCGAATTCCTGCTACAGCCCGGCATGGCGCAGGAAGTATCCTGGACCGGCAAAGGCCGAGCGCCGATTACGTGGACCGACGACTTCGCCAGTTTGTGGCACGTGCTGAGATTCTAGGAGGGCCGGCTCCGGCGTTCGCAAATCAGCGCGCGAGAACGGGCCGCGTGGGCCAAGGAGGCGTCGGGAACACGGGCGAGCTGGTCGAAGAGCTGCTTTGCTTCTGCGAATTTTCCGGCGTTGAACAAACTCACGGCCTTGGAGAAGACATTCAGATCGCGGGACCGCTGGTTACCGTCCGCGCTATCCGATTTATGGTTGCCGCCGCCGGGGGTTTTCTTCATCAGGGCGTTTGCGCGACTTTATCAGAGTCGGCGGGTTCGGCGCAACTTTTATTTTAGTTCTGTCAGAGTACCTTCGTAGTAGACCAGCCTTTTGCGCTCGTCCTGAATGGCACGGGCATTCTCGATCACCCGAATCACCCGGCCGTCCTTACGTTTTAGCAGGAGTTCGGCGCCTACCAGTTGCCCGTCCCGTTCCAATTGGGCGGTGAGCCGTTTTCGATCGTCCGGATTCACATACAAGTCCTTGACATCCTGCGCCCGCAATTCGTCCTCGGAGCTATACCCCAGCATTTCAATCAACGCCCGGTTCACGGCCAACAATTCTCCATTGGAACTGGTTTGATAAACACCCTCGGAAACGGTTTGAAACAAGCTACGGTACTTGGCCTCCGAGGCGCGCATGGCGGCTTCGGAGCGGCGGCGGGCGGTGACGTCGGAAAAAGTGACCACGGCCCCGCGGACCACGCCTTCGTCCACAATCGGGTAGGAGGAGTATTCGACTGGAAAAGACGAACCGTCGGAACGGAAGAAACTCTCGTCATCGACGCGGCATCCGACACCTTCGCGAAAGGCGCGGTAAATGGGACAGTCCTCGGCAGGGTACGGACGTCCGTCCGATCTGGTGTGGTGCATCAGATCATGCAAGGGCGCGTTCCGAAGTTGCTCGCGAGTATAACCCAGCATCGCCGCACCGGACCCATTTACGAAAATGCATTTCCCTTCCAGGTCGAGGCCGTAAATACCCTCTCCGGTTGATTCGAGAAGCAGCTCGAGTCTTTTACGCGCCTCGCCGTCTTCTTTGCGTTGCTCGAAGTAGGCTACTGCGCCTAGCAATTTTCGGCTGCCATCGAACAACGGCTCGGCGCTGACCAGCAGGCCGGTTGCCGGTTCTACTTCCTGGAGGGGACCCTCCCGTAGCGAACGGAATAAGGGGTGGTGGCTTGGAAGCGCGTTTTCGCCGAACAGCGCGCGGGCGGCAGCATTCAAAACGACAATATTTCCTTCGGCGTCACAGGCCACAATGGCGGCGCAAACGTGTTCCAAAACCGCTGCTATAAGGTCCAAACCATCCCCATGGTTCTTTCATAAAGAGTTTACCGCGAATGTCAACGTTCTAGTACTCCTACGGTCTGGGTTCCGGTACGAAAGTCCCTGATTTCTCATTCTCTTAATTGCTTAGGGTCTTCAAGATGGAGCGGTGTCATCGGCTCCCGCCCCAAAGCTTGATCCGATCCAGCCCGCCAGCGACGCGGACCCGGTTGTTGAGGTTCAGCCAGCCGCGCCACTCGAAACGCCTACGCCCATCGAATACATGGCCGTGTTTCACCTTACCCGGACCTGGGTTCAATACGGAATCTTCGGTTTTGCTGTGCTTTGCATCGTGATTGGTGCAGTAGAGGCTCTCTTCGGCCGGTAGAATGTAAATTGACTTACTAAGGGCGACCGCTTAAGGGATTAATCTTATTGCAACTTAGTACTAGAAGAGCGACAATACTGGTGGAACTAGCTCACTCCTCCGAGGGCTATCCAATGCCCGCTTCATCCTTCTCAGGTTGAGGCGGGCATTTCGGTTTTGCGGGCACGCAGGCGAAAGCGCCTGCGCCACGCTCCTGAGCCGCGTTAGAGATGGCAGTGGGCTTGGCCGCGCTTTTCGAGATACTGCTGGTGGTAATCCTCGGCCTGCCAAAATTCCGGAGCGGGTTGAATTTCGGTCACAATCGGACGCTTGAACCGGCCTGATTTGGCTAGCGCTTCTTTGGACGCCTTCGCGGCGGCCTCCTGTTCCGGAGTGTGGAAAAAGATGGCCGAGCGGTATTGTGTACCTACGTCGGGACCCTGGCGGTTCAAGGTAGTTGGATCGTGATTTTCCCAGAACACGCGGAGCAGATCGTCATAAGAAGCTTGTGAAGGATCGTATTCCACCTGGACTGCTTCGGCGTGTCCGGTGCGTCCCGTACACACGTCGTGGTAAGTGGGATCCGGCTTTGTTCCACCGATGTAGCCGACCGAAGTTGCGGTGACGCCTTTCAGTTGGCGGAAGGCGGCTTCTACGCCCCAGAAACAACCGGCTGCGAATGTTGCTTTCATGTCTCCGTTTCTCGTTTCTCGTTAGGTAGATGCGTCAAACCGCAGTGGAGTTGCAAGATGAGTGGAAGTGCTAGCTCCCGCCCGCAGCCGGCCGGAAGTGCAAGTCTACTGAATAGCCCGCGAAGTCGAAGTGGACGATATAAAGCACGTCGATCCGGACGGAATTTTGCGGACGGGTTACCTGCACATCTCCAGCGTGCACCGGTAGCCCCAGGGCTTCGCCTCGGCCCACCACCTCCTTCTGTATCAATTCCAATGGCTGTGTAGCGGTAGCAGGATCGTCCACCAACCCATTCACATAGCGCTGCAATTTCCAGTTTTGGACGTACGGCGGAATGAGCATCACGCCGATGGAGGCAAGAATCAGCAGGACGGCAACGCCTGCGACCTTGCGCAAGATCACTTCTTGCCGGCCTCGATGGACTCGAGTTCAGTCCACATATCTTCGTGAGGCTCCCAATCCGAACTTGCTCCGCCGGTTAGTTGGACTTCGGGCACTATCAATGTTCCGTGGCCGTAGATGCAGATGTATTCGGTGCGAGGCTGGCCGATGAGCAGCATGTTCGGCCAGGATCCGGCGGTTAAGGGCATGCGCAGGCGGCGCAGGCAGGTGCGGCAGCGATAGCGCTGGTCCCAGATGACAAGGTAGATCAGGCCCACGCAAAACGAAAAGAAGACCATCATGGCGACGGTGTAGCCAAGATCGTGCGTGAAGGCAGGAAGCTCGTACGCCTCGAAGTGCGCGTTTCCCTTGAAATGGATGCTGTGCGGAAAGCACATCGCGATCGCAAACCATGCGGCCCAGATTAGCAATCCAGCGCCCGCCAGCTTCGCCAGCAAATAGCCCCAATACTTCATGACCAATTGGACTCCTCTTCTAGCTTATCGGTTCCCGAGCTCCCATGGATGAGAGCAGGCAATCAACTTTTGAGCAAGTTGCGTGCCAGAAACACGACGTTGGCCGGACGCTCGGCAAGACGCCGCATAAAATATGGATACCAGGCGTCGCCATAGGGGACATAGAGACGCAGACGATGACCACCTGCCACCAATTGCTTCTGCAATTCGCGGCTGATTCCGTATAGCATTTGAAATTCAAAACGATCCGGCGCGATGTTTCGTTCCTTCACATGTTCGAGCGCCCGATTGATAATTTTTTCGTCGTGGCTGGCGATGGCCGGGTAAGTGCCGGTGTCCAAGAGACGTGTCATCAAATGCACGTAGTTCTTATCGACATCATTTTTGTGAGGGAAGGCGATATCGGAAGGTTCTTTGTAGGCTCCTTTGCACAAGCGCACCGGGATTTGCTGCTTGCATAGATTCTCGATGTCGCTTTCGCTGCGGTAAAGATACGCCTGGATGACTGCGCGCACGCAACCGTAGCTTTCATGGAGACGGTAAACTAGCGCGAGCGTACGATCCACGAAGGCACTGGATTCCATGTCGATCTCGACGACGCTCCCGATGGATTTCGCACGGATCACCAGGCGCTCCACGTTGGCACGGCAGGCGTCCTCGGAAAGGCCGAGTCCAAGCTGGGATGGCTTGACCGATACGGTGGCTTTGAGGTTTTGGACGGATATTTGATCGAGCGCGGCAAGATACGCGTCGCGCGAACGCTCAGCTTCGGCGAGCGATGTTACGCTTTCGCCGAGATGGTCGAGCGTGGCCAAGATTCCTTGGCTGTCGAGATTCTGACAGACGGCCAGCTCCTGCTGCAATGTGATTCCGGCGATGAAGCGGGAGGTGAGGCGCTGGGCAGCCGGTGAGGTCTCCATCCAGTGGCGGAGACCGCGGCGCTGGGAGAGGAACAACAGGGTGGTGCGGAGCACTTGGAATAAGGATAGCGTAGGGCAAGCCTCCGGCTTGTTTCTGCGCAGGCCGGGGGCCTGCGCCACAGATGCGTCATCGGCTCCGAGGTCTGGTAAGGGGTTTGGAATCTGTATCATGCGATGGGGTGGGCGCTCCTTTTTGACGCATCGTGCGTTGGGCGGTGCGTGCGGATGGGTGTTTTGAAAAAACGAAGCCACTGCCGGGCAAGGGGCTGGGGGTTGGGGACTGGGGGCTGCGACCATTGAGCTGGGTAACATCTGCCACAGGGATAGCACGCTCGGGGGACGCACAGAGCGGGGGTTTGTCGAGGTTGTTGATGGCAACGGAAAGATTGGGTTGGGAGTTGAGTGATTGGGGCCGGCCGGCTAACACAAGTGGGGTGCAGGAAGGACCGACAGAGTGGGTCGGGTTGGCAACTGTTGGTAACCTGCGCGCCGATTACCCCTGGAAGTTCGGCCACGGTCTTAAGAGCGTGTGGATCGGGCCCGCAATAGCTCTAAAGAGTTAGTAAGAAGCATGCGACTTATTTCTTTTACTTGATACATTTGGTATGGCAGGTACGTCCCAACAGGTGAAAGTACCAACAGAGTAAGGTCCGAGAATAGCACAGCGATAGTATTCTAGGTCGATTTTTAAAAGCATATGATTTAAGCAGGTTTTCGAATTAAAACCAAGGAGCGGCTCCCATGGGTGCTGCACGAAAATTCGACCTGGACCGTCGCCTGGAAGGGCATTTTGCAACCCTCCGGTCTTTGAAACATAGCGCAGGCAACTGGCAGATGTATGCGGCCGTTACCGGCTCCGCCATGGCGATGGCGACCAACGCTTCAGCACAGATTATTGGCAGCGGAATCCGGGATATTGGGGTGGATCCGATCGCTAGTGTGCGGGTCGTGCAAGGATATCTGGCTAATTCCAAGTTTGCGGTGGTGGGAATGCCGGGTTCGCAGGCGGAAGCGCCTTCGCCACTCTCTGCACAACTTTCTGTGCCACTCATTGCGGCGGGTGGAGTGGTTCCGCTAGATGGCACGGTGAGCATTATCGCGCCGGGGGAATTGGTATCCATTTTCGGTAGCAATCTAGCGAGTGAAACTGCGAGCTGGAACGGCAATTTTCCCACTACGCTCGGCGGTACCAGCGTGGAGATCGACGGCAAGGCTGCGTTTCTGATGTATGTCAGTCCGGGACAAATCAACTTGCAGGCGCCGGACTCGACGTCGCTGGGTTCGGTATCGGTGGTGGTTAAGACGCAAGGCGGCACGGCAAAATCGACTGTGACTTTAGGTGAGTTCGCGCCGGCGTTTAATTTGCTGGATGGGAAGTTTGCCGCAGGAATCATTCTCAGGACGAATGGGTCAGGGGCGTACGGCGGAGGAACCTACGATATCCTCGGGCCGACCGGAACAAAGCTTGGTTATCGGACGGTGGCCGCGCGGCCGGGCGACATCGTGGAACTTTTTGCGGTCGGTTTAGGACCGACTACTCCCGTGGTACCGGCGGGAAAGCCCTTCACCGGCTCAGCGCCAGTTATCGATCCAATCAGCCTTTACATCAATAATGTTTCCGTCACGCCGACTTTCGTCGGATTGTCCAGCGCCGGTCTTTATCAGATCAATCTGAACGTTCCGAGCGGCCTCGGCCAGGGCGCGGTGCCCATTGTGGCGGTGGCGGGCGGTCTTCAGACGCAAATGCAAGTGCGTTTTTCGCTTGAGATTTGTGCCAGCGGCAATTTGGTTACGGGCGGATGTTCCAGTGGGACTGGCGTGATCAGAACAGGCGGCGGGTTCGGAGGAGGATCGGGCTTTGGTTCAGGGTTCGGATCGGGCGGAGGAACAGGCGGCGGTGGTGGTGGAACTGGCGGCGGTGGTGGTGGAACTGGCGGCGGTGGTGGTGGAGGTACCGGCGGCGGTGGCGGCGGCGGTGGAGCCGGAGGTGGTGGAGGATCGGGTGGTGGAACCGGAGGCGGTGGTGGGTCGGGCGGAGGGTCGGTGGCGGCGCCAGTGGGAGGTAGGGCGTATCAACCCAGGCTTCGATTTCCACCGAAGTAGAAAGTTGCTGAGGAGGGTTATTCCATGGTGTCAAAACGGGTGTCAAAACGAATGTTGTGGATGATGGCAGCTTTTGCCGTTGCGAGCTTTGGCAAGAATGCACCGAGGATAGCGCCCGTACCCAGCGATCCTCTGGAAATGGTGACCGGGCAAGTTCAGGTGGCGAGTGCGTCTTCGAGCCGCGCGGCCGCTCTGGAGCTTCTGGCTCGTGCGCGGAGCGCATATGCGCTGCGAAGTTCCGGTGAAGCCTACGATCTCAAAGTAACGTTCACCGTGAATTCCGGCGGGCAAACAGAATATGACGGCGCTTGGCAAATGGAGGACATGTCGGATCCGCAGCAAGGATTCCGCTGGACAGCGAAGGCCGCGGCCGGTTATACGACGACGCAGATTTCTTCGAACGGAGTTTATTATGCGGCGGGAACTTCCAGCATCATTCCGCTGCGCTTGCAGGAAGCCCGCGCGGCGTTGCTTGATCCAATTCCGCCGGCGCAGAACGTGAATCGGGCGCTGATTCGAACGACCACCGGGACGTTCAATGGCCAGCAGCTTTCGTGCGTTTTGATCTCGGGTTCCGGGAGCGCCGCTGCTTCCATGCCGGGGCGAAGCTGGGATGAGACCGAGGAGTGTATCGATCCGCAATCCGGGTTGCTCGTGGTGCATTCGCAAGTGCCCGGGCGCTACTACGCTTACGATTACTCGAACGCTCCGGAATTGGATGGTTACGTATTGCCTCGTAAGGTGACAGTGACCGAAGCCGGCAAAACAGTGTCGGAGATCTCGGTGGTGAGTTTCGAGCAGCTTCCAGCCGTGGATGCGAGTCTGTTCCAACCGAGCGAAGAGATGAAGGCGGCTGGTCCATCGGTTGCGATGTCTGGAGCGCAAAAACTCTCGCGTGTGGTGGGCGCGGTGCCGTCGGGTGCGACGGTGCAGCCGGTTTGTGTATTTGGGTTGGTGACCTCGTCTGGACAACTGGTGGAGGCGCACTCGTTACAGCCGGCAGATCCGAACAGCGCAGCGGCGTTGGAAGATGCCAAGCAGATAACCTTCGCGCACGCGACGGCGGCTGGGGCGAGGCCGCAGCAGCATTTTGTATTTATTGTTGAGCAATTTGCGGCGGCGCAATAGGGTGATTCGAGCGGAGTGATTTTCCGACCATGGCGCCGAGCCCTCCTATAGTCACTCCGAGTAGCGGCCCAATCCAGATATGATTGAGGCCGCCTGCCAGGGCATCCCAATATAGAAATGTGGACAGTTCAGCCTGAGTGGGTTGATGATGGGCGCTTCGGGCACATGACGCCGGTCAGAAGGCCGAAGATCCAGGTGATGGACCGAATAGTGTTGGATGTAGTAAAAGGGGCGCGGCGGCCAGCAGAGGCGGAAAGGCACCGAACCCGTTGAAGACGCCCGTGGCGCACGCACTTTTTGCCTATTGTGTTCGCACTCTCCCGAATACTATAGGAAGAAGATCATTTTCATGGGGTTCACAGGAGTGTGAACGCGGCACGCAGGAGTGCGTGCGCCACGGCGTCGCGGTTCGGTAACTCAATTATGAAGGTGATGCTGGTGGGGTGGGATGCGGCTGATTGGAAGGTGATCCATCCGCTGATGGATGCAGGCAAGATGCCGAACGTCCAGCGGCTGGTGGACAACGGCGCGATGGCGCAGATCTCGACGCTGCATCCGCCGCTCTCGCCGATGCTGTGGACTTCCATCGCCACTGGAAAGCGGCCGTTCAAGCATGGCATCCACGGCTTTTCTGAGCCGACTCCGGATGGCCGCGGCGTGCAGCCGGTAACGAATCTGTCGCGAAAATCGAAAGCGCTGTGGAACATTCTTAATCAGAATAATCTCAAGAGCATCGTTATCGGTTGGTGGCCGAGCCATCCGGCGGAGCCGATCAATGGCGTGATGGTTTCGGATTTCTATCATCGCGCTAGCGGGCCGTTGGACAAGGGCTGGCCGCTCAGAGCCAAGGCTGTTCATCCGCCGGAGTTGGCTGAAACGCTGGCTGGTTTGCGCGTGCATCCGGATCTTCTGACGCCGGAGATGGTGGAACCGTTTATTCCGTTGGCCGCGGAGATTGATCAGGATCTGGACAAGCGGCTGGCTGGGTTTCTGCGGACACTGGCGGAGTGCATAAGCGTGCAGGCGGCGGCAATGTGGCTCAAGGAAAATCACGCGTGGGATTTTTTCGCGGTTTACTTTGACGCGATCGATCATTTCTGCCACGCGTTTATGCGGTACCATCCGCCGCGGCAGAGCTGGATCGGGGAGCGCGATTTCGAGCTATTCCAAAATGTTGTCTCGATGGCTTACCAGTTCCACGATCAGATGTTGGGGGAGCTGCTTGAGAAAGCGGGCGATGACACTACCGTGATTCTGATGTCCGATCACGGCTTCCATCCGGATCATCTGCGGCCGGCGTCGATTCCGGATATCCCGGCGGGGCCGGCGATTGAGCATCGTGACTTTGGGATTCTGGCGATCAGCGGGCCGGGTATAAAGAAGGATGAATTGTTGCACGGGCCATCGGTGCTGGATATTACGCCGACTATCCTGACAATTTATGGATTGCCGGTGGGCGACGATATGGACGGCAAGGTGCTGCCGCAGACGTTTGTCGAAACGCCGGAGGTGCGGCGCATTCCGAGCTGGGAAAATGTCGCGGGCGCGGACGGACAGCATCCGGCGAATATGCGGATGGATCCGGTGGCGGCGCACGAGGCGCTGGAACAGATGATCGCGCTGGGGTATATCGAACGGCCGGACAAGAATCGCGAGGTCGCGGTTCGCAAGACCATCCGCGAGCTGCGCTATAACCTGGGCGAGGCTTATCAGGACGCGGACCGGCACAAGGAGGCGCACGAGATCTTTGCGGAGTTGCATGCGGCTGATCCGGATGAGCAGCGATTTGCCGTGCGGCTGTTTGTTTCGGCGCAGGCGCTCAAGATGCATGATCAGATGCGGCGGATTGTGGACGACCTGGACGGCCGGCGGCGTGAACTGTTCGAAGAGGCGAAGAAGAGGGTAGCCGAGGGTGGACCGGAGCTGGGGCACTGGCGGAATCTGACGCGCTATCAGCCGCCCGTGATCGATTATCTGAAGGCGCAGGTATTGACGGCCGAGAAGCGTTATCCTGAAGCGCTGGCGGCGCTGGAACGTGTGACGGAAGCGCACCTGGTGCGCCCGGGGTTGTTTTTGCAGACGGCTGATCTGTATTTGCGGCTGGGCCGGTGGAGCGATGCGCAGCGGGTTTATGAAAAGGCGCTCGAGATTGATCCCGATAATGCGTATGCGCATCTGGGCACGTGCCGGATGGCGCTGCGGCGACGGAAATTCGGTATCGCCGCGCAATCGGCGCTGGATGCGCTGCAGAGGATTTATCATTATCCACAGGCCCATTTCATGCTGGGGCAGGCGTTGACGGGAATGAAGGAGTACCGGCGGGCGGCCGAGGCGTTCCGGGCGGCTATTTCTTTTAATCCCAATTATCCGGAGGCGCATGTTCGGTTGGCGGAATTGTTGGAAAAACACCTTGGAAACGATGTGGAGCGCGCCCGTGAGCATCGAGAATTGGCGCGTGTCATGAGGGGCCGCAAGCCCGGTGTTGGGAAAAGCCCGGCGGCGAGTGAAGATGCAGAGCGCTTGGTTTTCACGCCGTCGGTCAATATGCCGCCGCTTCAGGAGTCGCTCATCGTGGTGACGGGTTTGCCGCGATCCGGAACATCCATGCTGATGCAGATGCTGGCTGCGGGTGGCGTGGAGATCCTCTCGGATGGACTGAGGGAAGCGGATGAAGATAATCCGCGCGGTTATCTCGAGTACGAGCCGGTGAAGAGATTATTGAAAGATTCGAAGTGGCTGACGGAGGCGCGGGGAAAAGCGATCAAGATTGTGGCGCCTTTGTTGGCCGCGCTGCCGGAGGGTCTGGCGTGCCGGGTGATCCTGAGTGAACGAGATCTCGAAGAAGTGCTGGATTCGCAGGATCGCATGTTGGTGCGGCGCAATCAGCCAGTGGACACGACTCCAGAGCGGCGGCGTATGTTGAAGCTAGAGTACGCGCGAATGGTGGGCCGCGCGAAGGCGATGCTGGTGCGGCGTCCGGACGCGGAGTTGTTGGTAGTGCAGCACAGCGATGTTATTTCGGATCCGATGGGGAGTGCGGAGAGAGTTAATCAGTTTTTGGGTGGTGGGCTGGATGTGGGGAAGATGGCGGCGGCGATTGATCCTACGCTGCATCGGAATCGTGCGAGTGTTACCGGTTAGGCTCCGCTACGGCCGCGGCTGGCTCGCGGGCTTATTCCCGGTTTAGAAGAGTTAGCTCCTTGGCGCGGCGGGCAATCTCAGCGCGATCCATCTCCCTATATTTGGCGGGCAGCAAACTGCGGCTGGTGCATTCCAAAACAGCGACCAGATTCTGCATTTCAATCTCGGTGGGATAGGAGGGTGGTATGAAATCCTCAAGGGCCGATTTCAAATCCTCCAAGTCGACAGCTGCGTCCTGTTCCAGCGCTGACTTCATGCGTGCACGGGTCAGCACCGCTTCAATGTCGGCGCCGGAGAGACCGGCGGAGTGCTCGAGGAAAAAGTTCTCGCCATCGGCGGACGCCAGGTTGATAGCCGTTTTCTTCAGCATGGCCCTCAGCATGGCCAGGCGCTCCTGGTTGGTTTCGGGATAGAACAGGGCAATGTGTTCCTCCGCCCGGCCTTGGCGCTTGAGGTCCACGGGCAACAAGTCGGGGCGGCTGGTTAATAGAAACCAGATCACCTTGCCACGCAATTCCGTGTTCCCCATGAACTGTGCAATCTGCGCAAAGACGCGATTACCGACACCGCTGTCACCGGACATGGAGCGATTGCCGAGCTGGGCATCGGCCTCGTCCACCATCACCACAATCGGGCACATGGCCTGCAACAGGTTCAGCACACGTTCCAGGTTGCCTTCCGTTACACCCTGCCACATACTGCGAAAATTCTTGAGCATGACCACGGGGATGCCCACCTCGCCGGCGAAGCAGGTAGTGAGGAATGTCTTGCCGGTGCCCACCGGCCCGCAGATCACGTAGCCCATCGGCAGCACGTCGGTTCGGCCGGACCGGATGGCCAATGCGGCGTTTTGCAGCTTTAGCTTGGCCTGATCGAGGCCGGCCACCATGGAGAGATCGAAGCGGCTTTGAACAAATTCCAGCAATCCTCCCGATTCGGCCTCGATCAGTTCCTTCTTGCGTTGTGTGAGGAATTTCGTGGTGAGGGGCCGGTGATTCTGCACAGCATGCGAAATGAGGCTCTGTAGCTGCAGGCGCTTGAGACCTGCGCCCAGGCTGGCTAGCGTGGTATCCGTCACGTCAGAGCCCGGCGGCAGCGGCGTAGCGGCCAGTTGAGCGCGAATGAACTGCAGCCTCTCACTCTGGTCCGGCAAAGGGATTTGGATGGAGGCAACTCCGGGGCTCTGAACGATCCCCTGATTCAGCTCGATGCGATTCTCCGCGATCAGGCATATGGTAATGTCCGCCCGCAAGAACGCGGCATTCTGCGCCCAACGTTTCAAAATGACGAGCGCATTACGGTCGTCCGCGGACATACCGGAGACGTCGCCAGCGGGTGCAATGGTCTCGGCGAAATCGATGATCAGGGCAATCTTCTTGCCGTCGGCGATGCGCAGGCGGAGATAGTTGTCCAGAATGTTCAGCACACCATCCGGATTACGCGGCAGGGATTGTGCATAGTTGGTTTGGTGAAAGCTGTCGTAGCCGGAAAGCGCGTTGCGAAAATCGGTCTGCATGGCGGCATTAGCGAAGCTCAAGCCGCCACCGCGGTCGTAGGTCAGCACCAAGTCACGCCGTCCAAAAAGAGCTTCATTGAGGAAGGTGGACAAAGGAACGTGTTCCACCGATCCGGTGCGATTGAGCGGAACCAGGTCGCGCACATTGCCGTACAGCACGAACAGGGAGAGCGTGCGGGAGTAGTATTTTTCAGAAAGCGATTGCGCCCATTCGGGCATCTGTGGAGAAGCTGTGATGTTCGAGGACATGGGCTAGTTCCGGATCCGGTTCCGCGCCGATGCATCGTTACCAGAGGCGGAGGAATCGGAAGCAAGCGGGGAGATGCCGCCGGGCGCGAGCCCGCCGATATCCGGAACATTTTCGAAGATGTTTTCCACTTCGCGGATGGTCCCTTCCGTTTGCTCTACGTCGCGTACCAGGTTGTCCAGGTGTTCGGTCAATTGTTGCGGATCGCGCATGGTAACGGATTGATCGCGGATTAGAGCAAGCACGTCTTCAACGGCGGCGCATTGGGCATCGATGACTTCGCAGTTCTCCCGGATTTTCTTGAATTTCTCGACGCGCTTGTTCAGGATCTCTATTCGCTTGCGGTTGATCTCCTGTACTTTCGGCAGATCGGACTCCTGATCCTTCTGGAGCTGAGCCAAATCGCGCTCGACCACGTGGATATCGGTGGTTCGAAGGTACTCGCGATGCTGCCAAGCGGCGTGTAGCAACCGGACATAGGCCTCCAGCAGGCCTTGCAGCCGGTCTTCGATCTGTTGCGTAAAGATTTGAGAGGTGGAAGAGAGGCTGCTGTAGTTTTCGCGGATGGCGTTGCAGATTCGGTCCAGATCGGCATAGCGCAGGCGCATTTCCGGCGGGATCTCCTGAAACATGTTGCGGAGGCGCCGGCCATCCTGGCGCTTCTCCTCCGCACACTTCCAAGACCGGACCAGGCGCTGAAAGCGGGGGTTCTGCGGGACGATGCTGAGGTACATGAGTTCGAGGCCGATGCCGAGCAGCAAAGGCAAAGCGCTGCCGGAGACGATGGCGAAACCGGTAATGCCGGCGAGCGATATCCAGTTGTATTGCAGCTTGGCAGCTTCTTTGAGGTAATTGATCTGAGAGCTGTCCGATTCGTCCCGCGGCATCAAATGCTCACTCTCACCTGGCCCTTTCCGGGGGCGCGGCGCAAGCAAGCGAGTACGTGCTGCTGCATTTCGTGAAACTCCGCCGTCTGCCTGACAGCGGGGTCTCGCGGCCGCCCGAACGGCACGGGGATATCCTCCACAATGGTACCGGGCCGGGCGCACAAAATGAAAATGCGGTCGGCAAGGTAAATGGCCTCGTCGACATCATGAGTCACAAATAAGATGGTGCTGGCGGTTTCGTCCCAGACCTTGAGCAACAACTGTTGCATGTCACCGCGGGTCTGAGCGTCGAGCGCGCCGAACGGCTCATCCATCAGGATTACCTGGGGCCGGTTGGCGAGTGTTCGTGCAATGGCGACGCGCTGCTGCATTCCGCCGGATAGCGTATCCGGGTAGGACTTCTCGAAGCCCGAGAGTCCAACAGCTTCAGCCAGGTGTTGAACTATAGTCGCGCGCTCGGCGGCGGGGACACCATTGATCTTGGGACCATAACCGATATTATCGGCGACCGTCAACCACGGAAACGACGTATACTTCTGAAAAACCATGCCGCGATCGCGGCCGGGACCATTTACCGGTTTGCCATTCACCAACACGCTGCCGCTGTCGGGTTGGTCGAGTCCGGCGATGATGCGCAGCAGCGTCGACTTTCCGCACCCGGATGGTCCCAGCAACACGCGAAACTCCCCGATATCGCGGCCATCTTGAGAGAAGGCATCCTCCACTTCAAAGCTCACGTCACGCAACGCGTCGACACGGTTTCCCTGAGCATCGATAAAGCTGCGGCTGAGGCCGTGAACGCTGATCTTAACCTGGCTCATATCAACCTGTTCATATCAACCTGTTCATATCAACCTGGTTCGGCATGGTGATGAGCTTTCAATGGAGCGCCCGTGGCGACGGCGGCAACCGGTTCCGAGGCGGAACGCGACTGCTTGCGCCAGGGGAACAGGCGGCCTTCCAAGAACGTCAGCAGAAACCGGAAAAGAAAGGCCGCGATGCCGATGGCAATAATGCCGGCGTACACGCGCTCAAAATCGAGAACCTTGCGCGCGGCTTCCACCATATAGCCCACGCCTTTGCGCGCGTTAACCATTTCCGCCAGGATCACGTAAGTCCAGCCGATATCGTAGAGGATGCGGAAGGAGCCGAAGATGGACGGAAAGGAGGCGCGGAACAACAGCCACAGAATATCGCGCCGCCTGGCGCCCAAGGTCCAGGCGGTCTCGAGCAAGCTGTCGTCCACCTTGTTCACTTCCTCTACGACCACCGCGAGCAGGTAGAAAAACATCCCAAACCAAAGGAAGGCCACTTTCATGGACTCCTCCATTCCGAACAGCGCTATAAACGCCGGAAGGAAGGCAGTGATGGGCATGGAACGCATGGGGGCGGCGACAGGATTCACGAAGTCGTGCACCCATCGGAAGCTGCCCATCAACAGTCCCAGCGGAATGGCTATGACGGCGCACCACAAGAACGCCTGGGCGATCCGCCACCAGCTTTGCATGACATTGCCAAGCAAATCGTACTCGGTCCAGAGCCGGGCGAAAGCGCGCATCACACCGAGGGGGCTGGGCAGGGAAAAAGGAGGCAGAATATCCCAGTGCGTGGCGCCGAACCAGGCCAGGACCAGGAGGGCCCAGGCTGACACGCCCAGCGTCAGGCGCGTCCGGCGCGAGGTGTCTTTGCGGATAGCGAGGAGATCAAGCATTTTGTTGGGGGAATCCGCTGTCGTAAAAAATATCAGCGCTGCACCAACTCCCTTACGGTCGTGGCTCAGTAACGTCGTTCCGAGCCGTTCCCTTGCGCTAGCGGCCCCTACCCTGACGTGTTGGCATAAACCTTAATATCGGTTCGGCGGTTCTTTTCGCGGCCCTCGGTGGTGGTGTTATCGCTGATTGGCCGGTCAGGCCCGTTGCCCGCGGTGTGCATGCGGTTGGGCGGGAAACCGAATTTGTCCACTAGATACTGCTTCACCGTTTCGGCCCGCTCGCGGGAAAGCTCGACGTTGTGCCCGCGCGATCCACTGGAATCGGTGTTGCCGTCGATGTCTACCACGGTGTTCTCGTACGCCTTCATGAAGCTGCCGATCTCGTCCACCACGGCGCGCGAATCGAGACCCATCTTGGATGAATCAGTCTCGAAGTAGATGGAGCGGCGCTGGGTGGCGATGGGTTGAGCCCCCTTGGCGGGCTCCTTATATTCAATAGGCGGTTCGGAAGACGCGCTGGAGAATTTCCCGCTCAACTGGTCTATGAATCGCCGGTCCACGCTCGATTCAGGTTCCGAGTTGCGTTTTATGATGCGCTCCTCGCGGTACATATCCTGGGCCATCTTGAAGATATTGTTGTAGTCGGAATCGGCGCCGCGCGAGCCGAAGAAAGCCTTGTTATCGGCATAGTCGGCCAACTTAACGCCGCCGAGCATGGTCTTGGCCAAGTCCTCGGGGATGTTGAAATCCTTGACCGTCCCGATCAAAGTGTAGGCGCGGCTGGGCTGCGCTTTGATGAATTCAACGCCTTCCAGCCAGCCTTGCGCCAAGTTGACCACAGCCTGCGGGCAGCGCGATGCAAAGCGATCGCTGACCACCAGAATGTCGGCGATCAACCGGTTCGCGATTCGGGTATCGTAGATTTTTTTCGACCCTGCGCGCTTGGTAACGGCGTCGCTCATGTCCGGGTCCCAGGCCACGGCGGCATCCACTTTCTGCTGCGCAAACAACGTTGCGGGCTCGATGCCGTCCTTCGTGTGTACTGCTTTGGAAAAGATCTCCCGTCGCTGATCGGTTGTGAGTCCAGAGCTTTTCAGTCCGTTCCACAGCAAGAAATGCGAGGGCGTGTAGGGCGCGAAAGCTACTGTCTTCCCAGCCAGATCCTCGATGCTGTTGATGCCCTGCTTACCGATCACACCATCGGCGCCGCGGGACCAATCCACCATGAAGAAGGCATGCGCTCCGAAGCCCTTGTCTTGAAACTGAGCGTAGTCTTTGGCCCATACATCGGCGGTGGTAAGCATGACGTCCACGTTATTGGTGGCGAGCGCGGTGGAGCCTTCGGTCCAATCGTCGATGATTTTGAAACTGACCTTGAGGCCCTTCTTGTCGTAGATGGAGCCGGCCGCCGTGTCCAGGCCTCCATTAGCGACCAGGCCAGCAGCACAACCGACCCAAATGTTCACGCGTACACGCACGTTGCCGCAGCTGGAATCGGACTCCGCGGCTACCGGCAGAACCAGAGGTTTCGTGGGATCCAGCTTTTCGCCGGCTGCATCGGAACGCGACGCAAACCGCCCACGCAAGTTTACGATGCCATATTTGTCGAGGCTGTAGCCGACCAAGCCCAGCCCGATCAGAAAAATAAGAGCCCATCCGCCTTTCTCGATTTTTACAGACATGATTTTTTATGAGTGGCCAGTGGATTTGACTTCCGGCCTCTCCTCCTTACACGCTCTTCTGCGCTTCCCGTGTTCCGATCGTCTTGTCGGCCGCTTGAGGAGCGGCCTCCGGAGCGATCAGCCCCATTTCCACTTTGAACTGTTTCACCAGTTCGTTAGCGCGTAGCTTTTCGGCTTCTTCTTCAATTTTAACCTTTTGCTGATCCACGTTGCCTAACGCCATCTCCATGCGGGCCTCGTTGAGCGCGGTGGTTTCTTCAATCTTGCGCACCATCTCATCATGAGTGGAGCTGATGCCTGTGACTTCAAACTGCTCCATCACGTCGGCTACCTTTTTCTGCCATTGGGAGCGGCGATAATCGGAGATGGCATTGAGGGCCTCGCGAGTCTTGCGCTCCTTCTCCAATAGGAACGCCTTTTTCACCGCCATGGCTTTGTCAAAAGCCGCGCTAGCAGTAGCGAGCTGGCCTTGGGTCCGGGCCATGGCGCTACGAACCTGCTCCAGTTGCACTGCGAAGCTACCCGCCAGATCGTCACGGCCGGCTTGAATGGCCGATTTTACCCTGGAAGTCAGGGTGTTGATGTCGACCTTGTACTTAGCCTCCTCTCTTTCGAGCAACGTGACATTTGCCTTCACCATGGCAATGCTCTCGTTCATGCGCGGAACCTGATCGTTCATGTCGCGGATGTTCTGTTCCAGAATGAGCTCGGGGTTTTCAGCGACGGAGATGAAAAACCCGAAAAAGGAGCGAAACATACGCGAAAGGCGTCTAAACATGAAGACTTCCTCCTCTCTCTGCTATCGACTCACGATTTGGGAGCCGATGTTTTATTGGGTGCCTGGGGTCCGCGTGCGGTAGCCGCGACGCCGCCGGTGGTTATTGGGTTTTCCGATACGAAATAAGATACGGAATCGGCGATTTTTTGTTCCTCTTGTTGTTTCTGCAACTTCCAGGCGTAAAAGCGTTCGCGCTCTTTGTCCACTTCATCTTTGTTGGCCTGGATACGTGCGTTGTGCTCTTCGACCAAGCGGTCCAGCTCTGCTTGAATCTGCTGGTTATCCTGTGCTTTGTGGGCCTCCAGATCGTCCAAGGCCTTTTGCTGGACGCGCTCGAAACCATCCAAAGCGCGGTCCCGTTTCACGGCGTCTTCGATGACCTCTTCGATCTTCACGCCGGCGGCATCGAGCGCGAGCAGGATCGAACTCTTCTTGACCTCGGCCGGAAGAGTGCGGATGCGCTCGCTCTGCAGCATCTCCGCAACCTTCATGATGGTGTAGCCATGTGGTGGCGGCTGAATTTCAGCCGCGCGATAGATTTCCTCGAAACCGGCAGCGGCGCTGACGGGAGCCGTGAATTTGGGCTCGGCCGCAACCGATGAGGCGATATCAGCGACCGCCTGGGCCGGACTGCCCGGCTCCGCAGAACTTTCCTGCGCGGGGTCGGAATCCACCGAGACGAACAAGTTATACCATTTCTTGCTAATAGGAGCCTCTGCCGTTCGTCAGTGTACCATGGACGGATTTTGCAGTTCGAACCGTCTAGCAGGGCGAGTCAGAGGCTTGTCACTCTATCACCATTTGTCAGAACATCGGGTTCCGAGGCGGATTGTGCGGAACAAGGGCGGAGAAATTGCGCGGTCAAGAAGATGAACAACGCACCGGTCCACTGGCGAATCAGGGCCTTGGCGCGCAACGGTTTCGTCATGAGAATACATAGAGGAAGCAGGCCGCCGTGACAGCGTACTGTTATTGCTCCCTTTGGCGTGGGACCGCTTCAAAACGAGATTGCGATTGGGCCACCGGTGGCGCGTGCAAGTTTCTCGAGACGCTGGATGGCGTCCGCTGCGGGCACCTGGTCGCCATATTGCGCTTCGAGCGATGCTACTAATTCATTGGCTGCCCGGTTGAATCCCTGCGGATCGGGGCCATGATATTCCGCCGCGGCCTGCTCGAGCGTTTGCCGGATCCGGTCGACGCTGATGTTGGGGCCGTTCGGACTACTGGGCTGCCTGGTTGTATCGGGAATGGACGGCGAAGGCGGCGTCACGCCGGAGCCAAAAACGTTGTCTCTTAGGAATGCGATCACGAACGCGCGCTTATCTTCATCCAATTCAGAGCCAAACTTATAGCTTTTCGATGTCCCGTTCAGTCCAATGTAGTGCGTTGTATGGCCGAATCTTCTGTTGGAAGCAGAGGCCACAGCGCGATCTCCAACGCCATAGAAATCGCTCCACCGGAGACTATGCGTCCAGCCTGCCTGACCGATGCCGGTGAAGATCTCGCCACTATCTCCCGTTTTGGTGATACGAACCTCGCCGAACGCCGCTATGGACCCGGTCACGAGGGCGTAAACGGCGCCAGCAGCCCAGGCCGCAAGAAATGCGCCTCCCAACCATAAGCTCAAGCCTTGCGCTTGCCAAACACTGCGGATCAGGTCCGGGAACACTCTGAATGGAATCACGCAAAGCAGCACCGCGAGGCAAATCCCAACCAATCCGCCTGCGAAAGACCGGCAAGAAGCGCGAAGCAGGAACCCCACTGGCGTGCGCTCTATGTTCACTCCCTCAGGGGCAATCTTTTCGTTAGCGTTCTTTCCGTCAAGCACGCCAGGATCGCTGCGCGGAGCTGGGGATGTGTCACCGATGGGGAATGGAAATTCCCGGAGAAACTTGATCGCGTCCCTGGCCGGGATTTGATCGCCGTAGCGTGTCCGCAGCGCCGCAACCGCGTTGTCGGTTGCTTTGTCTAATGCTTGTAGATCTGTGCCATGGTAGTGCGCTTTCGAGTTCTCCAACCTCTGACGAATTTCCTCGATACTGATAACTCTTCCGTGGTTGGTCACTCCTAAGATAGATCGGGTAGAGCCGCCGTTTCCTTTAAAATGCCTAGCCGCGTGTTTTCCGGTGGTCAACTCCCTCCTCTCTAGCAGATGTGCTATGGTAGACTATCTGCTAGAGTACCATGGCCAAGCGCGAAGCATATCGAAATCGCATCGAACTCGTTCAGGGAACCCTCGACATGCTGATTCTGGGTACGCTGCAGTGGGGCCCGCAGCACGGCCACGGCATTGGCCAAGCCCTGCTGCGGAAATCCGAGAATGCATTGCAGATCGAACATGGTTCTCTATACCCTGCGCTGCATCGGCTGGAACGAGCGGGATGGCTCGCTTCTGAATGGAAGCAGTCGGAAGAAAACCGGCGCGCGAAGTATTACCGGCTCACCGCCGCCGGGAAACGGCAGCTTTCGAAAGAGCGATCCACTTGGGAAGAAGCGGTCCGAACCATTGCGCGGGTCATGCGTCCGGCTGAGGAGAGTTGAAACATGCGCTGGCCTCTACGCCC
>JBEKJJ010000058.1:0-32900 GCA_050011295.1 Bryobacteraceae bacterium | reverse complement strand
AAAAGTCAAAAGTGCTCTTACGCTACCTTCGCGGTCTTGGTGGCGCCTTCCAAAATTCCGAGGATCTCATCCTCGCGCATGATCATGTACTCTTCGCCGTCCAAACGGATTTCGCTGCCGGAGTATTTGCCGAACAGGATGCGGTCGCCTTTCTGCACATCCAGGGCCACCAGCTTTCCGTCTTCCAGGCGCTTGCCTTTTCCAACGGCCACCACTTCACCTTCCTGCGGCTTCTCTTTGGCCGAATCGGGAATGAACAGGCCGCCGATTTTGTTCTCTTTCTCCTCGATCCGTTTGACCACCACGCGGTCATAGAGCGGTCGAATATTCATACTTGGAACCTCCTAGCTTGAATGTTGATTAATTGTTGCTGACTGGCGAACGGTATCACGTTCGCCTCAATCATATTAGCAGAGTCGATCGAGGAGTGACAATATTTGATTGTAAACTATTGATACTAAGCCAAATATTTATGTAACTTCCGGAGCGTTACTACTCGGGAGCGTCAGCAGTGCCCTCCCCCTTTGCTGTTTTCGTCACGCTTCCTTCCGGTCGCGGCTCGGTTTTCATTTATGCTGGAAGTATCGATGCGACACGTGCGGCCTTTGTTCCTCGTGGCCTTTCTGGCAATTCTAGCGGGACTGGGTGCAACCTACTACGCGCGGTTGCAACAACAGGCGCGCAATGCTCCCGCCAAACCTGCAGCGCTGCCACCTGGAACAGTGGGGACAGCGCGCGAATGGAAGTACACGCATACCTCCAATCAGAAGACTGTAGTCACGCTCCACGCCGATGATTTGCGTGAGGTGGAGGGAAAGCAGTATCTATCCGGAGTCACTCTCGACATACAGGACAAAGACAGCAAGCAGTATAACCACGTCACCAGCGCCAAGGCCGAAGCCGATTTGAATTCCGGGATGCTCTACTCGGAAGGCGAAGTGGAGATCACCATGAAGGTGCCGCTCGATCAGCCGCCGCCGCCCCCCGGAAAACTGATGGCCATCAAATCCTCCGGCGTTCACGTAGAGATCAAAACCGGCAAAGCCTACACCGATCGTCTGGCGACTTTTAAATTCGACCGCGGTGAAGGACAAGCCGTGGGCGCGAATTACGATCCATCCACGGGAGAGTTGGAGATGCGTAGCCAGGTGTCAATGATCTGGCGCGGTACCAATCCGAATTCGGTCCCCATGAAGATCGAAGGCGGCCAGGTGGGCTACAGCGAAAAAGAGGGAAAGGTTGTGCTCTCGCCTTGGTCCAGGCTGACGCGCGATACCTTGACGTTGAACGCCGGGCCGGCCGTAGTCATGCTCGATCATGGGCAGATCAAGAAAGTGGATACAGAACAGGCTCACGGTACCGATCAGCGCCCCAACCGCAATCTGGAATACGCGGCGCGTTATCTCAGTATCGACTTCAACGACGACAATCAGATCCAGAAGATCACTGGAGTGGAGCAGGCCAAGCTGGTTTCGACAGCCGATACAGCCGTTACCACCATGACAGCGGACCGCGTGGAGTTGACCTTCGATACGTCGACGGTGGATAGCATTCTGCAGATGGCGCTGGCCAGGGGCAACAGCATGGTAGAGTCCAAGCCCATAAATAAACCCGGCGCTGATCCGGCGGACACGCGGATCTTGAAGAGCGATGTCATTGTGACGAAGATGCGGGAGGGCGGTCAGGACATTGAGTCGGTGACCACGCAGTCGCCGGGCGCGCTCGAGTTCATTCCCAATAGTCCGGACAAGCCGCATCGCTGGATGAACGGCGAGAATATTGCGATTGCCTACGGACCCAAGAACCAGATCCAGTCTTTTCGCGCCACCGCAGCGTCCACGCGAACCGTAAAGCCCAAACCGAAAGACGCGAAGGAAACGCCCGCGCCCGCGTTGACGTGGAGCAAGGACCTGTTCGCGACATTCTTGCCGAATTCTTCCCAGCTCGATAAACTGGAGCAAGCCAACGATTTTCGCTACGAAGCCGGCGACCGCAAGGCCCGGGCGGATCGCGCCTTCCTGGATCAACCCAACAACCGCATCGATCTCACCGGCAAGGCTCGCATTTGGGACAGCACCGGCTCGGCCGATGCCGACAAGATCCTGATGGAACAAAACTCCGGCGACTTTACCGCGGAGGGCAACGTAACTTCCACGCGCATGCCCGATAAGAGCAAGGATGAGGAGACCGGCAATACAACGGATAAGAGTGCTGACAAGACCAAGGCTAAGGGAAAGAACTCAGGCAAGGCCACTGAGAAGACCCCGGACAAAGGCAAGGACAAGAGTAAGGACCAGGACCCGGACAAAAAGGATTCCGGCGGCGGAATGCTGGACGAAAATGAGCCGCTCCACGCCAGGGCCAAGAAGATGATTTCTAAAGACAACAATCTCCAGATCCGCTATGAAGGGAATGCAGTCCTCTGGCAGGGCGCCAACCGGCTGGAGGGGGAAGTGGTGGAGATTGACCGCGACAATGGCTTGCTCAAAGCGCATGGACACGTGATCAGCCAGTTGCTGGATAAAGCCAAGGACAATGACGATTCCGAAGAGAAAGATCCCAAGAAACCTGCAACCACTCCAGCCCCTCGCGTGTTTACTATTGTGAAGGCGCCCGAGTTGTCGTACGACGACAATCAGCGGATAGCGGAGTACACCGGCGGCGCCATCCTGCAACGTTCGAATATGGATGTAAAGGCCAAGGAGATCCGCGCGTTCCTGCGGAACGACAGCAACGATTCTTCTCTCGACCACGCCGTCGCCAACGGCCAGGTGCAGATTCATTCGCCATCGCCCGGGCGTGTGCGCGATGGAACATCCGAACATGTCGAGTACTTTGTGGACGAGGACAAAGTGGTGCTGAGCGAGGGGCGTCCAAAATTTGTGGACAGCCTGAGGGGAACCACCGTTGGCGAGAAATTGACCTGGTACTCCAAGGATGATAGGCTGCTGGTGAACGGAGTTGAAGCTCAACCCGCCAAAAGCGTTCTGCACCGCAAGGTGAAGTAATCTCCCGATGCGTACCCTCCAGACTGCCGAAATCTCAAAGAGTTACCGCGGCCGCAAGGTGGTGGACAACGTTTCGTTGTGGGTGAAGCAGGGCGAAGTGGTAGGGTTGCTGGGTCCGAACGGCGCCGGCAAAACGACATCGTTTTACATCATCGTTGGGCTGATCAGCCCGGATTCGGGGCGCGTACTGGTATCGAACGGCGAGGGTTCGGAAGAGATCACATCCATGCCGATGTACCAGCGGGCGCGCCGTGGCATCAGCTATCTTCCGCAGGAAGCCTCCGTGTTCCGCAAGCTCACCGTGGAAGACAACCTGATGGCGATTCTCGAGACGCTACGCATGAGCGGGCGCGAGCGTCGCGAGCGGATGAACCGGCTGATTGAGCAGCTTGGTCTCGAAACCGTGCGGCATAACAAAGGCTACGCACTTTCGGGCGGCGAGCGTAGGCGCGTGGAGATCGCGCGGTCGCTGGTGATTGAGCCGAGTTTTTTGTTGCTGGACGAACCATTTTCGGGCATCGATCCCATTCAGGTGCTGGAGCTGCAGAGAATCATCTTCGACCTGAAGAACATGGGGATTGGGATCCTGGTGACGGATCACAACGTCCGCGAGACACTGGCAGTGACGGATCGGGCATACATCATCAACAACGGAAAAATCTTCCGCGCAGGGACCCCAGAGGCGCTCGGTTCGGACGCGGAAGTGCGGCGAGTATACCTGGGCGAGAATTTCAATCTGGAGTTCGAGACGGGGCGCTGGAAGATTCCGGCAGAAAACTAAAAACCGTTTCTCGTTTCTCGTTTCTCCTTGGGTGCGGGCGGACGCAAACCGAACCGCGACCGGCAGGGAGCGCTACCACGAGCGCTGCTAGTTGTGGCTCGTGGTATCGCTCGCTCCGGCCGCGGTTCAGTTTTGCTTGTTCACGCTCGATCTACTTGGTTTGCAGAACGATGTTCTCACTATCGTCGGGAGCACTGCCGCGACGGGCCAGCTCCTTCTCGTACGAGCTTTTCGGTACCCCCCGCGCGTTGGCATAGCCGGGTGTCCATATTTTGGCGAGGAAATAGCTGTCACCGTAACGGTGGAACAACAATCCGGGCGCGCTCGAATCTTTGGGAAGTTCTGTTGCGGTCGCCAGACTAAACACTGCGTTGCCCCCGTGTTCCGGCTGGATGAGAATCAATCCATTTGAATGATGGACGGTGTAGTCTCCGGCCGCCATCACCGTCTGGCCCACTCGGAACTCGAATGGAATTGTCGCGTGGAAGTCTATGGTCTGGGCCTCGATGCGCGAGAATGCGAGAGTCATCAGCAACCCGACCGCTAATTGTAATCGTTTCATTTTGGTGCTCCTTTTCGTTTTTTGAATCAGGCTCCTCAGCCTCACCGCAGATAGCGTTGGATGCGGGAAAAGTCCGCCAAGTGGTTGCAACTCGCTAGAAACAAGAGCTTTCCAGCAGATCCCTAACCCGTGTGCTAAACTAATCACCTATTCCAGCAGCCCCATCTAGAGAAAATGGGCGACATTACGCAGCTCCTGCATCAATGGCGCGACGGAGACCGTGAGGCCGAGAACGAACTTTTCGGGCTGGTTGTGCCCGATTTGCGGCGCCTGGCCCGATACATGATGAAGGGCGAGCGTCCCGACCATTCCATGCAAGCTACCGAGCTGGTAGATCAGATCTATCTCAAACTGGTAGCAGCCAAGAATCAAGATTGGCAGAACAGACGGCATTTTTTCGCTATTGCAGGTAGAGCTATGCGAAGATACCTCATCGACCATGCGCGCGGGCGGCCCGACGCTGAATTCGTCGCGTTGGAGGGACTGGAAAACCTTCTGCCCGCCGACAGCGTCAAAGTGGACCAGGCTTTAACGGTGGACCGGCTCTTGAATGAGCTCGCGGAAATCCAGCCCGATTGGTGCAGTCTGGTGGAGATGAAGTACTTTCTAGGACTCACCGACGATGAGGCTGCCGATGTGCTCGGCATCAAGCTCCGCAGCATGCAGCGAATGTGGCGCGACGCCCGCCAGTGGTTGTTTGAACACAGTGAGTCCGGACATGGAAAACAAAGCACAGCAGGATGACGATGTGCTGATGAGCCTGGTAGAACAGGCCCTGGCTCAACGCGAAGACCAGCGCCGCGCCTATCTTGAGCGCGCGTGTGCTGGAAATTCGGAATTGTTTGAACAAGCCTGGAACTACGTGCGCTGGGATGAGCGCATGCAGGGTTTCATGATCGAGCCGCTCTTCCGGCCATCCAATCCGGATACGCACCAAAGCACGGGCACGCTACTGATGACTACCGATGAAAGGTCCGGCGCCGAGCAACCTTTTGAAACCGGACAGCGCCTGGATAACCGTTTCCGGATTGTGCGCGAGTTGGCCCGGGGAGGAATGGGCATCGTCTACGAAGCCATGGACGAAAAGCTGGACCGGCGCATCGCGATCAAATGCGCCCGCAGAGGATTCCGAAAGCGTCTGCCTCCGGAGGTCCGCAATGCCAGGGAAATCAGCCACCCCAACGTTTGCAAGATATTTGAGTTCCACACTGCTGACACTCATCAGGGGCCCATCGACTTTATTACGATGGAATTCCTCGAAGGCGAGACGCTGGCCGAGAGGCTTCGCCGCGGCCGCCTTCCCGAGGCAGAAGCTCGCGCCATCGCCCTGCAGCTTTGTGCGGGATTGGCGGAAGCGCATCGCAATCGCGTGGTGCATGGCGACCTGAAAAGCAACAACGTCATCCTGGCTCCCGGAGCGGACGGAAATGTTCGGGCCGTCATCACCGATTTTGGTCTGGCCCGTGGGCAGGCCAGTGCGAGTAAGACTGCGCAGTCGGGCGAAGCGGGCGGTACACCGGACTACATGGCCCCGGAGCTGTGGAGAGGGGAGAAAGCGTCCCCCGCTTCCGACGTATACGCTTTGGGAGTGATTCTATACCAGCTGGCCGCGGGGCGGCGGCCTTACGCGCCGGAGGTGCCGTGGCAGGATCGGCTCATTGGAAATCTGGCGCCCGTCGATCGCAAATGGGATCGGATTCTCACCCGATGTCTCGATCCGGAGCCGGCGCGCAGATACCAGACCGGCGATGAAGTTGCGAAGGCTTTCGCTCCGTCTCACTCGCGGCGCTGGTTGCTGGCGGCAGCGGCGGCCATTTTGCTGGTGATCGTGTCCACTTTAGTAACGCTTCAGCGCACCAAGCCTCCCCGGCAAATAGTGCACCTGGCGGTGCTGCCGTTTGAATCGAGCCAGGACATCGCACCCCTGGCGGCCCGCTTGACCGAGGATGCGGCCGTCGAACTGGCGCGCCTGAAAAGTAGTTCCCAAACCAAGCTCTCCGTGATTCCTCAGAGCGAAATGCTGAGCCGTAAGGTGGCGAGCGTTGCCAAAACCGGAGTAGTGCTCGGCGCCACCCACGCTCTGCATGGAACCATCGAGAAGCTGAACGAAAATTTCACTCTACACGTCTACTTAACCGATCCGCGCTCCGGTACAAATATCAAGGAATGGAAAGTGCGATACAAGGCGTCGGAGCTTCGCTACGCTCCGGTTGCCATAGCGGGCTTGTTGACCTACACCTTGCGGTTGCCGCCGATGGTGACGAACGCAACAGTGAATGCCGCGGCGCGCCAGGATTATTTGACCGGTCTGTCCCATGTGCATGGCAATACACGCATCGATGACGCCGTCCGACTGTTGGAACAAGCTGTAGCCGCCGATCCCGATTCTCCACTCACCTACGCCGGGCTGGCCGAAGCACAGTGGTCCGAATACCTTCTCACGGGGGAGACGCTCTGGCAGACGCGCGCCGAGGAGTCGGTGAGGCAAGCCGAGGTTCGAAACCCGGACCTTCCGGAGGTGCTCGTAATCTCAGGCTTGATAAAGGCGGATTCCGGTTTCTACGAACTGGCCGCGGCGGATTACCAACGAGCCATTGAGCTTCAACCCAACAATGGCGACGTCTACCGGCGCCTGAGCGGAATCTATAGCAGAGCCGGCGAACCGGACGAGGCGCTGACTGCGATTCAGAAAGCGGTCCAAGTCCAACCGAATTATTTCAAGAATCATCAGATGCTCGGTAGCTTGTACATTCGGCGTGGCAGCTATCGGGACGCGGTCCTGGAGTTCAAGAAAATGGTCGACCTGGCTCCCAACCTGGCAGAGTCCCACTACGCTCTTGGCGCAGCCCTTGGGTACGTGGGAACATTTCCGGAGGCAGAGCAGGAGCTGCGCGCCGCGATTCGCTTGCGGGACTCTTCCACCACCGAACTCGCGCTCGGCGCGGTCCTCTTGGACACGGGAAGTACCAAGGACGCGATTGCTTGCTTCCTACAAGCTATCCATCTCGGAGACGAGTCAGCGCTGCTTTGGTTGAATCTGGGCATTGCTTACAACCGGGAGGGTCTGGAACACGATGCCGAAGCAGCCTTTCGTAGCGGTCTGGCCGTTGCTGAAAAGGACTTGATCCAGGATCCGCGCGATGGGCTTGGACACGCTCAGCTTGCCTACCTGGCCGCAAGGCTCGGCGACTCCCAACGTGCGGAGTTCGAGATCGGGCAAGCGCTGCAGCTGTCCAGAGATAACTCCGATACGTGCCTGATCGCTGTTCTGACCTACGAGGCGCTACGCCATCGGGAAGATACCCTGGGTCTGCTTACGAGTTCGCCCGCGGTGCTCCCTCAGTTGAGCCGTTATCCGGAATTGGCGGATCTGCGCCGCGATCCTCGCTTTGTACAATTGTTAAGTTCCAACCACGTTCAACAGTAAACTAAAAGGAGAAACGCAATGGCGGTTATTAAGTGCACGCTGGAACAAGATGGCAAACTGAGAGTACTGAGTGTTGCTGAGTTCCAACCCGGCGACACGATAGAGCTTGAGGAAGCTATTGAAGTATGCTGGAGCCTGCAGGGCGGCTACCAGCCGCTGATCTCTAGGGGCAAGTGCCTGGCCGTCAAGAGTCGTTTCTCTGCGAACGACAGCGCCATTCCGAATGTGATGCCCAATCCGTGCCCGGGTAACTAGCCGAGCAGCCTACTTCTGCTGGCAAGGACAAGCCGGAGGTTCGTCCTACGGCTACGCTACAATAAGGTCGGTCCTCCCCCCGCTGGTTTGTTGAGATGTCATTCGTACACCTGCATTGCCATACTGATTATTCGCTGCTGGATGGGGCCTGTGAAATCGGACAGCTGATGGACCTGGTGGTTCATCAGAAAATGCCCGCCGTGGCTATGACCGACCACGGGAATCTTTTCGGCGCCGTTGAGTTCTACAACAAGGCCAAGGAAAAGGGCGTGCATCCGGTGATCGGGTGCGAAGTCTATGTCTCGCAGCAGGGGCACACTTCGCGCAGCGATAGCGATCGTTATAACCACCTGGTGCTGTTGTGCGAAAACCAGGAGGGCTATCGCAATCTGCTGCGCCTGGTCTCCACCAGTTTCCTCGAAGGCTTTTATTACAAGCCGCGCATCGATAAAGATCTGCTCGCGCAGCATTCTAAAGGTCTGATCGCCATGTCGGCCTGCCTGCGCGGCGACATCAACGAAACTCTGGTATCGAACCGGTACGACGAGGCCAAGCGGCTGGCCTACAGCTACGTGGATCTTTTCGGGAAAGATAATTTTTTCCTGGAAATTCAGGATCATGGCCTGGATCAAGACAAGATCTTGGTTCCGCAGCTCGCGCGGCTGTCGCAGGAAACGCGCATTCCCCTCGTCGCCACCAACGATTCGCATTACATGCGCAAGGAAGATGCGCGGGCGCATGAGATTTTGCTGTGCATCCAGACCGGCAAAACCATGAGCGATCCGCAGCGCATGCGGTTCTCACAGCCGGAGTTTTATCTAAAAACGCGCGATGAAATGCTGGTCATGTTCAGCGACTTCGAAGAAGCGCTGGATCGCACCGGACTGATCGCCGAGCGCTGCCAGGTGAGTCTCGAAAAAGTGAAGGAGCCATTTCCGAAGTTCGACGTCCCGCCCGATCACACCACGGATACCTATTTTGAATACGTCGCGCGGCAGGGATTTGAAAAGCGCCGGGTGCGATTGGAAGCGCTCCAGAAGTCGGGAGCGCTGAAGCACGATCTGGCGGAATACGCGGAGCGTCTCGATACTGAAATCCGGCTGATCCAGCAAATGAAGTTCGCGGGATATTTCCTGATCGTTTGGGATTTCATCCGCTTCGCCAAATCGCGCGGGATTTCCGTGGGGCCCGGGCGCGGTTCGGCCGCCGGAAGCCTGGTGAGCTACTCCATGGACATCACCGATCTCGATCCGCTGGAGTACGGGCTGATCTTCGAGCGGTTTTTGAATCCGGAGCGCATCAGCATGCCGGATATTGACATCGATTTCCACACCCGCCGCCGTGGGGAAGTCATCCAATACGTCACTGAGAAATATGGACGCGAACAGGTAGCGCAAATCATCACTTTCGGAACGCTGGGTGCGCGAACAGCCATCAAAGATGTCGGCCGCGTCCTGGATATCGGCTTCGCCGACGTGGATCGCATCACCAAGCTCATTCCCACCCAGCTCAATATCAAGCTGAAAGAGGCGATGGCACAAGAGCCCGCCATCGAAGATGCGGCGCGCAAAGATCCGCGCTTGAAAGAAGTGCTCGAAGTAGCGAACAAGCTGGAGGGCATGGCGCGCAATGCCTCCATGCATGCCGCCGGCGTGGTGATTTCGCCGGTGCCGCTCAAGGAACTGGTCCCGCTCTACAAGACCAACAAAGACGAAATTGTCACGCAGTACGACATGGTGGGCCTCGAGAAACTTTCGCTGCTGAAGATGGATTTTCTCGGCCTCACTACGCTTGACATCATCCAGGATGCGATCGAGATGATTGAGCGCAATCACGGCGTGAAGTTGAGAGTGGATGAACTGCCTTTAGATGATGCCGCCACTTATCAGATGTTCTGTAAAGCTTATACCAGCGGCATCTTCCAGTTTGAATCGCGCGGGATGCGCGATATTTTGCGCAAGTACCAGCCTGCGCGCATGGACGATTTGTGCGCGCTGAACGCACTTTACCGTCCCGGCCCCATTCAGGGCGGGATGATTGACGACTTCATCGATGGCAAGCATGGCCGCAAGCAGGTTTCTTACGATTTCCCCGAGCTGAAAGAGATTCTGGAAGAGACCTACGGCGTAATCGTGTATCAGGAACAAGTGATGAAGATCTCGAATCGCCTGGCCGGTTATTCGTTGGGCGATGCCGATATCCTGCGGCGGGCGATGGGGAAGAAAAAAGCCGAAGAGATGGCGGCGCAGCGGGCGCGCTTCCTGGAAGGGGCCAAGAAAAAGGGTTTCAACCAAAAGAAGATCGAAAAGATTTTCGATCTGATGGAGAAGTTCGCCGGCTACGGTTTCCCCAAGGCGCACTCGGCGGCGTACGGATTTCTGGCCTATGTCACCGCATATCTGAAAGCGCATTATCCGTTGGAGTTTCTCTCCGCGCTGCTGACGTCGGAAATGGGCAATACCGACAAAGTCGTAAAGTACATCAACGAGTGCCGCGAAATGGGGATTCCAGTGCTGCCGCCGGATGTCAATTCCAGCAGCCGGGATTTCACGCCGGACGGAAAAGGAATTCGGATGGGTTTATGTGCGGTTCGGGCGGTGGGCGCGAACGCGGCGGATTCCATCATTGAGGCGCGTACCAAGGGCGGGGCTTTTCAATCGATGTTCGATTTCTGCGAGCGCGTGGACTTGGGCGCAGTGAACCGGCGGATTTTGGAAAATCTGATCAAGTGCGGCGCCATGAGCAGCCTGGGCGGCAATCGGGCGCAGTTGACCGCGATGATCGAGGGCGCGATGGAGAGCGGCCAGCGGGCGTGGAAAGATCGCGAAAGCGGGCAGACCGGATTGTTCGGGATGGTGGCCGATGAACCAGCTCACGAGGAGCACCAGTTGCCGGCGCTGCCGGATTGGACCCCGCAGCAAAATTTATCAAGTGAAAAAGAAGTGCTGGGCGTGTATGTCACCGGGCATCCACTCGATGAATATTCCGCCAAAGTTGCCGAGCTTTCCACGCACTACACCGAAACTCTGGAGGGTTTGGAACGGGGCGCCGACGTGGGGATTTGCGGAATTCTTACGGGCATCCAGCGCAAACGCAACAAGGACGGCAAACTGTGGGCGGCCATGCACCTGGAAGACCGCACCGGCAGCGTGGAGGCGATGGTTTTCAGCACGCAGTATGATCGCCTGCTGACCGCGCTGGTGGAAGACAAGGCCGTGCTGGTGCGTGGGCTGGTGCTGCCGGAGGAGAACGCGCCTCCCAAGATCTCGGTGCAGGACATCATCCCGCTGGAATTGGCGCGAGTGAATCTGCCGTCTTTGATTTCGATTCGCGTGGCCGTGGGTGTAAACGGGACCAAAGATCAGGCCATGGATAAGGCTGAAGAACTGAATCAACTGTTCGCCAAAAAGTGCGGCAACACCGAGGTGCGGCTACGGCTTGAGAAACCTCGCGATTTTTCCGTTATTCTGGATGTGACGCGCAAAGTACGCCCGGACAAAGAATTCTGGGCCGAAGTGGAACGGATCTGCGGACCGGAATCGGTGGAGGTCCTGGCAAGCTAGTCCCGCGCAATTCGGAATGGAAGAAAACCCAGCCTCACAGCCGCACGAGAAGAGCGCCGAAACGTCAACGGTGAATGCCACCTGGGCACGGGTACAATTGGCGCGCCATCCCAAGCGGCCGCACACTCTCGACTACATCACGCGCATCTTCACCGGCTTTTCGGAACTGCATGGAGACCGCACCTTCGCCGACGACGCAGCCATCGTGGGCGGCATGGCGTTCTTCGACGGGCGTCCCATGATGGTGATCGGCCAGCAGAAGGGCCGCGATACCAAGCAGAAACTGCACCGGAATTTCGGGATGCCGAAACCGGAGGGATACCGCAAGGCGCTCCGCCTGATGCGGATGGCCGACAAATTTCAGCGGCCCATCATTACATTTCTGGATACACCCGGGGCCTATCCGGGGATCGATGCCGAAGAGCGCGGCCAGGCGGAAGCGATTGCCTTGAACCTGCGCGAGATGTCGCGTCTGGGCGTCCCGGTGATCACCATCGTGATCGGCGAAGGCGGCAGCGGCGGCGCGCTGGGATTGGGAATCGCCAACCGCGTGTACATGCTGGAGAACGCCTACTATAGTGTGATTTCTCCCGAAAGCTGCGCAGCCATCATTTACCGCGATTCGGGCAAGGCTCCCGAAGCTGCCGAGGCTCTGAAACTGGCTTCGGGCGACCTCATGGCACTAGGGCTGATCGACGGGATAATTTCCGAGCCGGCCGAGGGCGCGCACACCGACGCCGACAAAGCCGCCGAGTTTGTCAGGGACGCGATTCGCAGCGCGCTAGCGGATTTGACATCGCGCTCGTCGCGCGAACTGATTGATGATCGCTATGACAAATTCCGCCGCATGGGGAATTTTTTCGCCGAAGGCCGGGGCGCATGAACAAGAAGGTCGCGATTGCGGTAATTGGCGTCATTGCGGCGCTCGGATTGGTCTACATGTTTTATTCGAGCACCAGCAATGTCAAGTACCGCGTGGAAGTGTGCGTGGCATTTCAGGGAAGGACGTCGTGCCGCACGGCACGCGCGGACACTGAAGAGCACGCCTTGCGCAGCGCGCAATCGAACGCGTGCGGCTTGATTGCATCGGGGGTAACGGATACGATGCAGTGCGAGCACTCGAATCCGACCAGCGTGAAATGGCTGCAGATGAGATAGTACCTTGAATTCGATCTACTAGAAGTACTTTTCCGCCAGTTCCGGCTTCGCTTCCACCGCCTGCTGCCAGCACGAACGCGCTTCATCTTCCTGGCCGAGCGCTTTCAGCGCATGCCCCAGATTGAGCAAGGCTTCTGCGAAACCCGGCTTTTCGTCGGCAGCGCGGCGATAGGTGCGCGCGGCATCTTCAAACAGGCTCGATTTTTCGAGCAGTACTCCGATGTTGAAGGCTAGCTCCGGAAGAGGCTCTCCCAATTCCTGCAATTTCGATTCGGCATCCAGGGCCTGGATGTAATCGCCCATCTCGACGCTCAAGGCTGCCAGGGCGCGCAAAGCGTCGGTGGATTTCGGATGGCATGTTACGGCTTGCGTGAGAGTGCCCTTGGCGGCTTCGAGATCGCCCGAGCGCCACTGCGCCTGGCCCAGGTTCACCAGCGCCTCCAGCCAATCCGAACGTTGGCTGACGCAGTTGCGAAAAGGTTCGATGCTCCGAGTGTGATCGCCGCGCAGCAGCCGGAAATAGCCCAATCGGAACCACGCGTCCACGCGTTCAGGTTCATTCTCCACCACTTTTTCCATGCACTTCTCAGCGTCCTCGGTGTAGCCCAGCTTTTCGTACAGATGGCTGAGATTCCACAGCGCGCCCGTGTGCGACGGAGCGATCTGGAGGGCGCGCTCGTAGGCTTTACGCGCAGCGGGCAGGTCGCCGCGCTCTTGCAACGTAGTCCCAAGATTCGCGTAGGCCACTTCGCTTTCCGGCTGCAGTTTGATCGCTTCCGAATACGCTTGGCCGGCCTGCTCCATGCGGTTGGTCTTCTGATAAGCCACGCCCAGGTTGAACCAGGCTTCGTATGATTTTGGAGCAGCTTTCGCCAGTTGCGCCGCATGTGTCGCGGCGGTTTTAAAATCGCCGCGCGCGATGGCCGCGGCCGTCAACCCTTCGAGCGCCGCCTTGGCGCCCGGGCGTACCTTTAGCAGCTTCTCCGAGTACTCGCGAACCTTGACGTCCTCGGATTTTCCGAGCGCCAGGCCGATCATGTTGGTGAGCAACTCCGCGTTACCGCCATTGGACGGGAGCAGTTTCGTGTAGAGCTCCCAGGCTTCCTCCAGGCGGCCCAGCAACTGCAGTGCAACTGCCTTCCCGTACAGCGCGTTTTCGTAGGCGGGCTTCAACTTCAGGCATTCTTCGAACGCGCCCAGCGCTTCCTCCGGATGTTGTAAATGCAGTTGGCAGATACCTAGTCCGAGCGTGGCTTCGGCCAGGTTGGGAGAAATCTCAGCCGCTTTTCGAAACGCTTCGGCAGCCGGCTCATAGCGGTGCAACTTTTCCAAGCACAGCGCCGAATTGTAGATTCCAGCTCTATGATTCGGATAGGCGGCCAGCACTTTTCCGTAATTCTCAAGCGCGGCTTCATATTGGCCCAACTGAAATTCCAAATGTGCCTGGGTCCAGTCGAGCTCGGGCAACGCTTCGCCGTTCTCGATGGCGGAACGGATCTCGCGCAAGGCCTGCTCGGTCTTGCCCTCCATGTTGAGCGATAACGCCTTGACCAACGCAACGGATTGGACGGCACGCTTCTTGCTCTGCGGGTCTAATACGTCGTGGCGCGCCAGCGCCTCCACCAGCTCGTCGTCGACGAACCATAGCCATTGGTCGTTGGATTGTTCCATGGAAGTTTTCTCTGCCTGCAGTCTTTTCAATTCTTCCCTCCAGTCAGGTAGGAGATCGCGGCCGACTTAACGCGCGCGCGCTCGGCGCGTTCATTCAAGAATCCGACGCCTCCCGACTTGATTTGTTCATCCGTCCAGACGTCCACCGGTTGGCCCTGTACGAACGTGCTGAATTTCGAGCCACGAACATCCATGCGGACACTGAACAGCGTGTCGTTCCTGACCGCCATATCCAGTGGAACGCGTCCCACTTCTGTCTCGTGTCCCTGCAACACCACATATTTGATGAGCGCCATCTTGGGGGACAAGCCGGGCGTTACGATGGATAGTTTCATGGCGTAGTAGTTGTACGGATCCAGCGCGCGGAACACCCAACCGATGCTCTTACTATCGATCTCGCCCTGGAATTCAATCCGGTAGTCGGAGAGTTTGAGCGACGGGCGATAGATGGTAATCTGCCGGCCGGCATGCGATCCGTTGGTATCGCCGGCCCAACTTTGCACCCAGCCGCCTTCTCCCATCATGATGCTGGGGCCCGCGGCGTCGTCGGTAGTGGTGGTGGCCGCCGGGGTTGGCGCCGGCGCGTGCGGTCTGTTGCCCATGTTGTAGAACACGCCAGTCGCGGTCACCACCAGTAATATCGCGAGGACGAGCTTGCCTTTGAGGGATCCGAGAAAGGAGCCGTTCTTGCCCGGTTGGATGGAAGCAAAACTGGGCATCGTTTCGTCAGGCCTGGAGGCCTGTTCCGGGGCAGCCGGAGCCGCGGGGGCCTGAGTGGCACTCTGCTCAGCAACCTTATCAGCAACCTTGTCAGCAACCTTGTCAGCAACCTTGGTATCGTGGGCGGCGGGCTGAGGCGGTGGCGCAGCCGCAGGTGTCTGCGATGGGGACTGCTTGGGCGGCGTCGGTACGTTCGCGGCAGGCGCCTTGGCTGTTTTTACCGGCGGCTGGGTGGGCTTGACGGCTTGTGAAGGTTTGGCTGGCGGTACTGGTTTTACCGGCAGCGCCGGTTTGGATGTTTGACCCGGCTTAACAGGCTGCACCGTCGGCGGAGCTTTTACAGGTGGCGCGGGCTGCTTGGCTACGGGCGCCGGAATCTGCGAGGTCCGGACCTCTTGCCGCGGCGGCGGAGGAGCAGGCGCGGACGCAGGCGCTTTCGGCTTGGGCTCCACGACTAGGCCCTTGCTTTGGACCGCGCCGGGTTGTGGAGAGAATCCCGGCGGAGCCTTGGCGACTTTCGGCCTCAGCGGCAGCGCCTTGAGACGGGGCATCTCGGGCGATAGGCTGACCAGCGCATTCGATTCCACAGCTAGGGCCGGTTTCAGCGGCGCGAAGATTTTCAAGGGAATCTCAAATAGATCATGGGCCGATCCGGGAATGGGACGCTCATCGGCAAGCTCCGCGGATATGTCGATGGTGGTGGTGGACGGCTCTTCCTGCCGAGCGGCGATACTCGTTTGCACTTCCGGCTCGGCGATCAATTCCAGATCGGTGGCAAGCGGCTCAGCTTCCTGCTCCTCGGCCTCTTCCTGCTGTGCGGCCAAATCCTGATGGAGCTTGGACAGCGCTTCCAGCACTTCACGCGGTGAGCCTGCAGGCTCCGTCTCACTGAGCCCATTTTCATTCCCGTTGAAGCCGTTCGAGTGGGTAAGCATCTCGTCGGCCCAGGGCGCAGTCAGGACTACTTCGGAATCTTCGGCTGGGAAATCGATTCCCGAGGGGTATAGATTCAACAGCGAAGAATCCTGAAATGTGATGCGGACGGGAAAACGGAGAGCCCCGTTCGAGCTGGTCTGATGGCCGGCTCCGGAAGCAGTGACGCGAATATCCAGTTGGATGGGCGAGGCTGCTGGGAACGCGCGTGCGGGCATCACCGAGGCGTGAAATGGCACATGCAGGTCCGCCTTCGCGTTTGCAAATTCAGCCGGCTCGGCCGTCAGATTCATGCCGGCCAGCGGAATGCCGCCCACGCTCGAGCAGATGGCGAGTGGCACCAGCTCTCCCGAAGGCAGTGAGGAGAATAATTGCTCACTCTCTGCTTCGGCTAGAATGCGGGCTGTCGCGGCCGGAGCGAATGTACGTTCCGCAAGCACCGTCATGCTTACGCCCGCTTGCGCAAATTCCAGCGGAGCCGATTCCGCCGCCAACGCCCGCTGCTCCATCTCCCCCGCGGAGGGGCCCTCCACCGCCGTTAAAGTTGCCAACGGCAAGTGGGAAGCCGGCTGCGACGCCTGCCATGCCGGACTGCAGGGAGCCGGCGCGATATCCAGCCACGGTTCTACGTAAGGTATTCCGTCGGCCAGCGCTGAGTAGGCCGGGATCTCCATCGAGAACACGGTCACCTCAGGTGGCGCTTCCTCGCTTACTTCGATGGTTACTTCAGGTGTTACCTCGGGCCCGGACGGCGTCTCCTCCACTGCTTCTTCCAGGGCTACCGGCACCATTTCTTCCACGGCTTCAGGTACCGTCTCTTCGGTTGCCGCCGGAGCGTAGAACACTCGCTCGGAACGTCTCGGCGCTTGGGCGGGCGGCTCAGGCGTGGGAGCACTGGCCGGCAGTGCGCGGCGCCGCGCGGCACCCGGAGGCAGAGGTTGCCCCAAGCCCTCGGTAGGCGCAGGCGCCTTGGGAGCGGATACTTTGATCTCGCCCGGCTTCGATTGCGCCTGCAGCAAGCGGCTGAGCGCTAGACGGTTATACTCCTCCTGATAACTTTGCTTGTGAGCGTCGGAACAGAACTCGCCGCCGCCTGTGAGTCTCTTGAGCAGCGCCAGTTGCTTTCCGCAGTACAGGCAACGCATATGCGTGTAATCGGCTCTTTGCCAGGAAATCGTTAAGGCCAAACAAGGGTGTTCTTATACGGTAAAGCTCTTATCCACTCTTTCTAAGGCGACTACACTACAACCAAGGATGAATCCGCACCAATTACTCCCGGCTTTCGGCTACCCCCGCAGCCGCAACTCACTCGTCGGGAACTGCGAGGCTTCAGGAGTAGCCCCGCAGAATTTTCCGGAAAATAGTGTGTTTGCCGCAAAGAATATCTAAAGTTGCCGCCTTAACGGACGATCTACCTAACAGGGCATGCTGGGAATGCCAGTTGGATTCCTCCCGTGCCCGTTTGAGCGAGAGCCTGGTCAAGCCGGAGCGTTTGACTGGACGTCTTTCTGCCTCGCATCGGCTGAAGGTGCGTAGCCGTTAAGGAGAGAGGGTTTATGGTAAAACAAGAAGCTTTGAAGAATCAGCTCGAGACGCTTCGCAATTCCATTCCGGAACTGCGCGGTGTATTGCTTGCCTCTAATGAGGGTCTGCCCGTGGCGCATTCGCTTTCGAACGGTACCGATCCGAATCGCGTGGCTGCCATGGCTGCCGCTGCATCCAGCCTGGGGCGCCGGATCAGCGAGAGCATGGCCACCGGTGGGTTGTCGGAAGTGAGCATCCGGGGAGACGAAGGCGTGCTCTTTGTTTACTCTGCCGGTGCCAAAGCCGTGTTGGCCGTGATGGGCCCCATGGGTTCCAACGCCGGCTTGATCCATCTGGAAGCCCGCAACGTCGCCAAAGAAATCGGCGATCTGATTTAGCTAGGACACGCCGGGCCGCGTAGTTCCTTCCCTCCCACTACGCGGCGTCCACGGCTCGTCCGCCGAGCCTCGCCTCCATTTCTATTATATTTTTCAATTAGTTACGCAATCGACAGCATCTGTCTAATCCGTTACTGTTGACATCCAACAGGAATTGCCTTACACTGCTTCTGTAGATATCCAAAAGGAGCGGTTATGGCGAAGTCCGATGCTCTAAAGTCAGATGTTCTGCAAGGCACTCTCGACCTCATGATCCTCAAAACCCTCGAGACCCTGGGCGCCATGCACGGATGGGGGATCGCGCAGCGCATTCGCCAGATCTCCGGGGATCTCCTGCAGTTGAACCAGGGCACGCTGTATCCCGCGCTGCTGCGTGTCGAGCAAAAAGGTTGGATCAGCTCCGAATGGAGAATCACTGAAAATAATCGACGCGCGAAATATTATTCGCTGACCCCAGCCGGCAAAAAGCAGCTGGAAGCCGAAACGCTGGAGTGGGAACGCTTCGCCGGCGTCATGGCGCGCATGCTCAACGCGACGGAGTGAACGCCATGACCTTTCTACGTGTTCTTATCTCTCGTGTCCGCGCGCTCTTCGCCGCGCCCCGGTTGGATCGCGATTTAGAAGACGAGCTCCGTTCTCACATCGAGATGGAGACCGAGGCGAACGTACGTCGTGGCATGACACCGGCGGAAGCCCGGCGGCGGGCTCTGATCGAGTTCGGCGGCGTCGCGCAAACCGCTGAAATTTACCGCGAAGCCCGAGCCGTAGCGTGGGTGGGAGCACTGCTCCAAGACATTCGCTACGCGCTGCGTGGATTTCGAAGAGCCCCCGGTTTCACCGCCGTCGCAATTATATCGCTCGCGCTTGGAATCGGAGTGAATACCACTCTCTTCAGCCTGATCAACATGCTGATATTGCGGCCTCTGCCGGTCGAAGACCCAGGCCAGTTAGTGACATTCTCCTCCCAGCAAAAGGGCAGTTTTCCGATGCCCGCATTCTCCTATCCGGAGTATCGCGATATCCGGGATCAAACTACGGGCGCTCTTTCCGGCATTCTGGCGTATTGCGACGGCTTGGATGGTCTGAGTGTTGACGGCCGCGCGGACCGCGTGATCACGCACTACGTAACCGGCAACTACTTCACACTGCTAGGAGTGAAGCCAGTGTTGGGCCGGGTGATCCTGCCGTCGGAAGGCAAAGTGGAGGGTGGCGACCCGATGATTGTCCTGGGTTATTCCTATTGGAAAGCCCACTTCGCGGGCGATCCGAACGTGATCGGCAGGCACGTCTTCCTCAATGGGCATCCGGTGACCGTGGTGGGGGTGGCTCCCAAGCAATTCCACGGCGCGCAGGCGCTGATCGACGTGCAAGGTTATCTACCGCTCGGCATGAATTCAATTTCTGCCGGATTTCCGGGCTTTCTCGAAAACCGAAGCATCCGGAACATTTATCTCCTGGGCCGGATGGCGCCGGGAGTTTCGTTGAATCAGGCGCAAGCCAGGCTCAAGATCGTGTCCGAGCGCCTGTCGGCTGCTTATCCCAAAGACTCGAGTGGCGTGACGGTGGTGGTTCAGAAGCAATTATTGGGCAGAATTCAAAGTGGCAACGAGCTGATGGAGCTGGGAGCGGTCTTTCTGGCGATGGCCGCGCTCGTCTTGGTGCTGGCGTGCATAAATCTGGCGAACCTCTTGATGGTGCGCGCGGCCGCCCGGCAAAAAGAGATCGCCATGCGCGCGGCTCTGGGCGGTTCCCGTGGCCGGCTGATCCGGCAACTGCTCACCGAAAGTTTTCTCCTTACGTGTTTCGGCGCGCTCGCGGGACTCCTGGCGAGCGCATGGACCTGTAGCGCGTTGAGTACCCTCAGATTACAAGGAATTCCGATTTACTTGGATTTCAGCTTCGACGGGCGGGTGCTCGCGTACGCGCTTGCCGCAGCGGTCCTAGCGGGGCTGATGCTCGGCATCGTGCCTGCTCTCCGAGGTTCCCGCGCGGATCTGGCGGCGGTAGCGCGCGATGGCGGACAGCGCAGCTCTGGTCGCCCACAACGCACGCGCAGTGTTTTAGTGATTGCGCAAGTCGCGGCGTCCTTCCTGTTACTCATCATTGCGTCTCTGCTGAACCGCAGTTTGCAAAATGGCCGCCGGCTGGATATGGGCTTCGACGCGCGCCATATCCTCAACTTCAGCATAGATCCGCACAACGTCGGTTATAACGAAACGCAGGGACGGCAATTCTACAGCGAACTTCTGCGGCGTGTTCGCACGCTGCCCGAGATGGAATCCGCCAGCCTTGCCATCAGCGGGCCGATTAGCGCGCTTCCGCTCCCCATGCAGGTGCAACCGGAGGGCTATGCGTCGCCCAAAGGCCAAGCGGCGCCCACGGTTTTCTGGGACGTAGTTTCCCGCGATTTTTTTGAGACGCTACGCATGCCGGTAGTCCGTGGCCGATCCTTCAACCCGTCTGACCATGAGCACGCGCCGCGCGTCGCTATCGTTAGCGAGACGTTTGCGGAACGTTTCTGGCCGGGTCACGATCCTGTCGGGAAAACAATTCAGCTTACGATCGATCCCGTGCACCCGATTCAAGTGGTGGGAGTGCTGCGGGACGCCCGATACCTCGCTGTTACCGAACCGAAGCAGCCTTACATATATGTTCCGTTCGAACAGAATTACGCGCCCATTCAGACCTTGCGCGTTCGCTACAACGGTGCGACAGAAACTGCTATCGCAGAGGTGCTCAAGGAAATCAGTAGTCTTGCTCCCGGTTTGCCGGTGGCTGGCGTCGAGACCTTGCTCCAACAAATCGACAGTTCAGCGGGATACGGATTCCTGGGCTTACGCATCGAATCGGGATTCGCAACTGTTATGGGCCTGCTGGCGCTAGCGCTCGCGCTTCTGGGACTCTATGGCGTCGTATCCTATTCTGCCGCGCAACGCACGCATGAAATTGGCGTTCGCTTAACGCTAGGCGCTTCGCCCCGCGATATCCGAAAGCTGGTTCTCGGCCGGGGACTCCTGATTGTCGGCATCGGACTTCCAGCCGGGCTTTTGCTATCGCTCGTCGCGGCGCCGATCGTTCGTGAATTAGTGCTGGGTATCAGTACCACGGACCCATTAACGCTGGCCGGCGTGGCCGTGCTGCTGGCATGCGTGACTCTGGCAGCGTGCTATATCCCGGCCCGTCGAGCGATGCGCGCCGATCCGACAGTGGCGCTACGAAACGAGTAAGCAGAACGCAGAAAGCAGGTGTCATGACTAGTGATTGTGTGGCCGGGCTATCCGGCGTAAGCAAAAAGTTCGGCAAAACCGTCGCCCTGGATGGTTTAGATCTCGAAGTGCGCCGCGGCGAACTTTTCGCCGTACTCGGCCCGAACGGCGCCGGAAAATCCACGGCCATCTCTATCATGCTGGGACTGCGCTCACCGGATCAAGGAACCGTCCAGATGTTTGGCGAGTCCCCACGCCGCGTCGAAGCCCGCCGGCAAGTGGGCGTGATGATGCAGGAAGTCGCGCTGGCGCAAGAGTTGCGCGTCCACGAGCAGATTGATCTCGCAGCCAGCTACTATCCGGATCCGCTTTCAGTGGACGCGGTGCTGGAGCTAACCCACACCACGCCCCTTCGCGATCGTCCCTATGGAAAACTTTCAGCCGGACAAAAACGTCAGGCGCAGTTTGCGGTAGCAGTGTGCGGACGTCCGAAATTGCTGTTCCTCGACGAGCCCACCGTGGGGCTCGACATTCAGGCTCGCGAGATGATGTGGAGTGTGTTGCGCCGGCTGGTGGAACAGGGAGCTTCCATCGTACTGACCACGCATTATCTCGAAGAAGCGGAAGCGCTGGCGGATCGCGTGGCTGTGCTGGCGCGCGGACGCGTAATCGCCTCCGGCACGGTGAGTGAAATCCGCGGCCACGTGGTCCAGAAGCACATCAGTTGCTCAACCACGCTCGCGGTGGATGAGGTGGAACGCTGGCCCGGCGTCGAAAGCGTAAGCTGCAGCCAGCTAAAAATGCACATAAGCGCGAACAATGCGGAGGATATCGTCCGGCGATTGCTGGCCGCCGACGAAGCGCTGGAAGGATTGGAAGTGCGGCGCGCCGGACTCTCCGAAGCGTTCGCGGAACTGACACAGGAGACCCCACAATGAGTACCACTGCCATAGAAATGCCGAGTAGCCGGTTAACCACAAATCGCGCGATGCCGTTCGGCCGATTGTTAAATGCGTGCCTTACGGAAGCGAAATACGAAACCCTGCGAATGCTCCGAACACCTGCCTTCGGGATTCCCTTCCTATGCCTTCCCGTGGCTCTTTATCTTCTGTTCGCGGTGCTGCTCTTTGGCGCGGCCCTCCGCGCGGACCACAAGTCCGCCATCTTCACTTTCGCAGCCTTCGATGTATTTGGCGTGATGGGGCCGGGTTTGTTCGGCTTTGGAGCAGTGGTGGCGCTGGAACGCGAACAAGGTTTGCTGGCGCTCAAGCGCGCGCTGCCCATGCCGCCCGCGGCGTATCTCACCGCGAAGCTGATGATGGCGATGATGTTTGGCGTGATCATTACGGCCACTATGATCGCCGCTGCTCTAACGCTTGGCCACTTGCCGCTGAGCGCTACGCAATGCGCTGGTCTAACGGTTGTCAATATATTAGGCGCGCTCCCGTTTTGCGCGCTCGGGCTCTTCATCGGCACACGAACTTCAGGCAAAGCCGCGCCGGCCATCGCAAACCTCATTTATCTGGCGATGATCTATCTCTCGGGAATAATGTTTCCGCTGCCAAAATCCATGGCTACGATGGCGGTGATCTGGCCGGCCCACCATCTGGATCAACTCGCCTTCCGCGTTTTGGGCAATCCCAGCGAAGGCGCACCTTGGATGCATGTAGCCGTCCTCGCCGGCGTAACGTTGCTCTTTACCGCTCTCTCGGTCCGGCGGCTGGCGCGCGTCGGCTGAAGGCTTCTATCTAAATGACGCGAACATTTTTCTCGATCTTATTCGGGCTGGGCGTAGCCTGCGCGCAGGACGGCGCGGCTCTCTACAAAACGCACTGCGCGCAATGTCACGACGCTCCAGCGGGCCGCGTACCTCCGTTCACTGCGCTACGGGCAATGGGCATGATGAAGGTGCTCTCCTCCATTGAAAGCGGCGTCATGAAGGCGCAGGCCGAAGGACTTAGCAGCGCGGACCGTCATGCACTGGCCGGCTACATAACTTACCCCGCGCCCAAAGTAACTCCCGCTCCAGCGAGCGCCTTCTGCGACGCATCCGCGCCGCCGCGCATCCGAACCGCGACCGTAATGGAGTCGGTTTCCCAGTGGACCCGTTGGGGCGTCGATCTTGAGAACACGCGCTTCCAAAGCGCCGCCGCGGCAGGAATAACAGCCGCCGATCTTCCGAACCTCAAACTGAAATGGGCATTCGGATTAGGCGAAACCAGTGCCGCGCGCGCCCAGCCGAGCGTCGCCGGCGGACGTGTTTTCTTCGGAAGCGAAGCGGGCACCGTTTACTCCCTGGACGCGCGCACCGGATGTATCTATTGGACCTTCCAAGCGGAAGGCAGCGTAACCGCCGCACCGTCCATCGAAAAATCGTCCCTCTATTTCGGCGATCAAAGAGCCAATGCCTACGCGCTGGATGCTCCCACGGGAAAGCTCCTATGGAAAGTCCACCTGGACGATCATTTCGGCGCGCGCGTCACAGCAGCTTCGTTACTTTATAAAAATGTACTGTATGTCCCGATTGCTTCGTTCGAAGAAGTGCTCCCGCTATCGCCCACGTACGAATGCTGCACATTTCGCGGCAGCGTGGTGGCGCTCAATGCGGCAACTGGTAAGCGCATTTGGAAAACCTATACCATCGCTCAGGCGCCCCAGCCAACCAAGATCAGCAAGACCAAAGCGCAGTTGCGTGGGCCATCGGGTGCGTCCATCTGGTCGGCGCCGACTCTGGATGAAAAGCGCGACGTCATCTACGTTGCCACCGGCAATAATTATTCCGATCCGCCGACTGAAACAAGCGACGCAGTCCTGGCGCTCAGCCGCAAGACCGGCGAAATTCTGTGGTCGAAGCAATTAACTCCGAAGGACGCTGACAACAGCGGCTGCAGCTCGCCGTTCAAAACGAACTGCCCCGATTCCAATGGCCCAGATTTCGATTTCGGCCAGTCACCCATTCTGGTTTCGCTCGGGGCTGGACATCGTGCGCTTGTAATCGGACAAAAATCGGGCATGGCCCACGGTTTGGATCCCGACCGGAAGGGCGAAATCCTCTGGCAAACTCGCGTGGGGCAGGGAGGCTCGTTAGGCGGATCGCAGTGGGGCTCGGCCGCCGATCACGACAACATGTACGTCGCGGTGTCCGATCTCAAGATCACCGGAATTGTCCTCGACAAAACTGCGGCCGAGGGCTACCGGCTGACCATCGAGCCCCAGCAAGGTGGCGGATTATTCGCGCTGAAGCTCAGCACCGGCGAAAAAGTTTGGAGCGCCAAGCCGGCTCCCTGCGGAGAACGCAAGCCCTGCAGCCCCGCGCAATCGGCGCCGGTATCGGTGATTCCAGGCGTTGTTTTTTCCGGCTCCGTGGACGGCCATTTGCGCGCCTATTCCACCGCAACAGGCGAAGTGATTTGGGACATGGATACAGCGCGCGAATATGACACGGTGAATGGACAAAAAGCGCGCGGCGGATCATTGGATGCGGCCGGCGCGGTGATCGCCGGCGGAATGCTCTACGTCAATTCCGGCTACGGACAGTGGGGCGGCCTGCCCGGTAACGTGCTGCTGGCATTCTCGGTCGACGGAAAGTAAATCCGACGTTCGCCCCGCAGCCTCGGAACAGGGGGGGATTGACAAACTACCCAAACTTGATAGACTTGCTGTAAATTCTCAAGAGGGGGTGCTTCATGAAAATCTCGTTACTCCGCGCCGTATTCGCTACGTTGCTAGCTGTTCTTCTCGCGTCCACTGCTTTTTCCCAAGCGACGTCCGGTAACATCGCCGGCACGGTAGTGGATTCCTCAGGCGCCGCTTTACCGAATGCCAAGATCACCATCACGGATCTTGACCGAGGGACCGCTTACAGCGTACAAACCAACAGCGATGGTAACTTCTCTCAAACCCACCTCCTTGCCGGACGCTATCGGGTCACGGTGGAGAGCACTGGCTTTGGCACAGTTACCGCGAATGCCAGCGTTCAGGTGGACGCAACCACTCCCCTGTCAATCACGCTGACTCCGGGGCAAGTGCAAACCACAGTCGAGGTTTCAGACGCCACACCGCTCCTCACCACCGACCGCGCCGAGGTTGCAACCACGCTCACCGGCAGCCAAGTGTCGGAGCTTCCCGTTCTGGACCGCAACGTCACCAACTTGCTCCTCGAAGTACCGGGCACTCACCTCAACACCTGGGCCCACTCAGCGGCGGAAAATCCGCAGCAGGGCATCCAAGCGAACGTCAACGGCCAGTTTTTCACTGCTAACGGCTTCCTGCTGGATGGAACCGAGAACGAAAGCGCCATTCTCGGCATTGCGGTCATCAATCCAAACATCGACGCGCTGCAGGAGTTCAAGGTAAGTACCAGCAACTACGATGCAGAGTTCGGCGCCGCATCGGGCGCGCTCATTCAGGCCACCACCAAATCGGGGACCAATCAGTGGCACGGAACGCTGTTCGAGTTCCTGCGCAATGACGTGACGAACGCCACCAATCAGTTCACGCAAATCAATCCGCCACTCCACTGGAATCAATTCGGCGGATCTGTCGGCGGACCAATTATAAAGGACAAGCTGTTCAGCTTCTTCGATTACCAGGGCACACGCCGCCGGACGGGCGGTTCGGTTCTCACTACGGTGCCCACAGCCGCCGAGCGAAACGGAGATCTATCGTCTCTGCTGGGCAGCTACATTTGCGCCAACGGCACGGTCTCCGCGACCCCCTGCGCGAATCCTGTCATGGTAAACACCACCCAAGGCGGCAGCGTTCCCGCCCAAGCGGGCATGGTTTTCGATCCCAACACCGGCAATCCAACCACCGGCTCCGGCCGCGAGGTTTACTCTCAAAACGGGCAAGTGAACGTGATTCCGGTAGCCGCTCCCATGCAAAAACTGCTGTCGCTGATTCCCCTCCCCAATAACGGCAACGGCATTTACAACAATTACATCAGCGATGGCGTCCAAAAGTTCGATACCGACCAATACGACGGCCGCGTGGATTATAACTTGAACGGTTCCACTCACATCTTCAGCCGCTACACCATCGCCGACTACAACAACGACGCACCAGCGGCCTACGGCGCCGCCGGCGGTGGACCCAGTGCATTCAGCTTTTCGGGCGATTCCATCGATCGCAACCAGAGCCTGGCCATTGGGCTCGATCATACTTTTAGTCCGAGCCTGATCACCGACGGCCGCTTCGGCTTCTACCGCTACCGCATCCGCGTGGAGCCCAATGACGCCGGAACAACCCCCGCCACCGACGCGGGTCTTCCGGGTCTGAACACCGGCTCGGCATCCACCACTGGCCTGCCCGCTTTCTACATCAACGGCAACGGCGGGTTCAACTTCGGCTATGGACTGGGCGTGAATCAATGCAACTGCCCCTTGAAGGAAACAGAAAATCAGTTTCAATGGGTAGACAACTGGACCAAGATTTCCGGCGACCATACCATCAAGTTCGGCGTGGATGTGCGCCGCGCTCAGCAGCAGCGCATTCCAAGCGATCTTCACCGGTCCGGCGAAATCACCTTCACCGATTCTGTGACCGGCAATCCTGATGTCGATAATATTGCCGCCGGCCTGGCGTCCACCGGATCTGCCCTCGCATCCTATTTGCTCGGTCTCCCAAGTACCTTCGGCCGCTATTACACTGCATACGATTACTATCCCGGCCTTCGAGAAACGCGGCTGTTTTTGTTTGTGCAGGACTCCTGGCGCATCACCCCGCGCCTTACCTTGAACTATGGATTGCGCTGGGAAAATTATCTTCCTCAGGTGGCAGCTAAACCGGGCGGCGCCGGAAGTTTCAATCCTGCCACCGGTGACGTTGAGGTAGCCGGAATTGGTGGGGTGCCCATCAACCTCGGCGTAAAACCGTACGACCTTGGTTTTGCTCCCCGCGTGGGAATTGCGTTTCAGTGGACTCCCACCACCGTGATTCGCTCGGGCTACGGCCGCAGTTTCAATCCGGGCGGGCTTGGCGCCGTTTTCGGCCAGGGCGCTGATTACAATCCGCCGATTGTCAACGCGCAAAGCGTGAATCAATCCAACATCTATATCTCCCCGTTCAGCCTTTTGAACGGTCCGCCTGCTCCGCCTGAACCGCCGGTCGGATCGAATGGCACTTATCCGCTTCCCAACGGCATCGGCATCAATTACTTCACCGACCCGCTGAACTCATACCGCATACCGCTGGTCGACTTCTGGAACTTCACGGTGCAGCATAAGTTCACTCCGACACTTGCTCTCGAAGTAGGCTACGTCGGCAATGTCGGCCGTCACTTGTATGAAACTCTAAATCGCAACCAGGCCATTCCAGGACCCGGAGACGTTAACTCCCGCCGCCCGTTCGATGTACTTTACGGCCTGGAACAAGGCATCTACCAATACTGCAACTGCGATAACTCGAATTACAACGGCTTGCAGACCAAGCTGATCAAGCAGTATTCGCACGGGCTCGATTTTATTCTCACCTACACCTGGTCGAAAGCGATTACGGACACAGAAGGCGGCAGCGTTCCCGCCAACAGTTATGACGTGCGCGCCGATTACGGGCCCGCTTCCTGGGATCGCACTCAAACCGTCACCTTCGAACACAACTGGGAGATCCCCGTCGGCCGCAACCGCTATTGGAATCTGGGAAATAACGCCGTCGCCAACGCAATCCTGGGAGGCTGGCGGCTGAGCGGTGTCCATACGATCGCCACCGGAGAGCCATTTACTCCCACCGTCGCGAACGCCCCGTTGCTCAATGACCCGGACTTCGCGCAGGTTCGCGCCGATGTGGTCGGGAACTGGAACGTCTCCAATCCGAATGCCAACGAGTGGTTCAATCCGGCGGCCTTCAGCGAACCACAGCAGCCTTATCGGCAAGGCACCGCCGGCCGCAACTCTCTCCGCGGGCCCAGGCTCTGGGAATCAGATCTCTCGCTCTCGAAAAACGTGCTCTCGCGCGAGCGCCTTAAGCTCGACCTGCGCGCGGACGCCTTCAACGTATTCAATCATCCGAATCTCGCACTCCCGAATTCAACCATCGACGTCAGCGGAGCGGGGCAGATCACCGCCATTCAAGTGCCGATGCGCCAAATGCAATTCGGCTTGCATCTTGGCTTCTAGCCAGTGTGGGGCAGGATGGCATCCTGCGCGCGGTTGGTAACCGCGCCGGTTAGCGCTACGCGAAATGGTACTTCCGCGCCTGCTCATCCCACAAAATCTTCTTGTTATTTCGGAACGACAGCGTCGCCAAGTGCCCTGAAATCGCCGCTTCCTGCCCAATGTGCGTGGGAGCAATCACCTTGGCCTTACCCTGTATCGCCTCCAGCCAATTCTTGATGTGCGCTTCCACAGCTTTGTTGTCATTCCCCGGCAGTTCGACATGCAGCTCTTTGCGCGCAGCCACGGCCGCCGGCGCTTTACCGCCGAACTTCTCCGGATAGAAATTCAGAATCTGGCGATTCAGCACTTCGATGGTCCCTTCATTCCCCATGAAGTTCTCGCCATAGCCGTAATGATCGTTGCCGAAGTAGGAACTGTAGTTGATGTGGAACTTGTCGCCGTATTCGTAAATAGCGCTGAACGTATCGGGCGTGTCCCGATCGTCGCCGGCGGTCCAACGGTAGATTCCGCCTGACGCCATGCACGAAGCCGGAACAACTTTGCCGCACACGAAGTTGGTGATATCGGTCTGATGCACCAGCAAATCGGTAGCGATGCCGCCTGAGTAATCCCAATAGAGCCGCCACTGGAAATAGCGATGCGGATCCCAATCGCGTTTGGGCGCGGGTCCTAGAAACTTACTCCAATCGCTGTTTTGGGGCGTGGCATCGTCAGGCACCTTGTAGCGCCACGCCGGATTGTCTTCGAGCGAATTGCGATACCAAAAAGCACGGACATAATGGATGTCGCCGATCATGCCCTGCGCCACCATCTCCTTGGCCTGCTGGTAAAGCGAGTTGCTGCGATTCTGCGTCCCCACTTGCACCACCTTGCCGGAGTGTTCAGCCGCCTGCACCATCGCCTCGCCTTCCTCAATGGTGTGCGCCAGCGGTTTCTCGACATAGATATTTTTGCCGGCCTTGAGCGCAGCGATGAACATGGGATAGTGCAGATGCTCGGGCGTGGAGATGACCACCGCGTCGATGTTTGGGTCCTGCAGCAGCTCGAGGTAATCTTCGTACGTCTTGGGCGAATTGCCGCCCATGGTCTGCACGCGGTCCTTGGCGCGCGAAAGATGTGGACCATATGTATCGCAGACCGCGGTCACCTGCGCCAGCTCGTGGCTTCCTGTGTATAGACGGTCCATCAGGTAATAACCACGGGAACCTACTCCGATCCAACCGATGCGTACGGCGCCGGAGGCATTTTGCGCGCGGAGAATGCCGGGTACGGCGACCGCGGCAGCGGCGCTAGTCTTTATAAAATTGCGGCGCGAGAAATCGTCAGGCATGCCTTGAGAATATAACATCTGGTCCTCAAATTACTTCCCCGGCCCCAGCACCTTGATAGGGAACGGCTGCAAAGGCGAACTCTTCAAAAACTCCGTGATCTGCTCCACACCTTCCACCGTTGCGGACGAAGACGTAAGCGCCGAGCGATTTCGGCAAGGTGCAACTGCAATGCGCCTTCGATGAGTCGTCCTTATCCACGGTGCAGGGCATATCCAAACACCAGGCCAACGGGCAGTCGCGACTGCCTTCGGGCTAGGACAAGCAACATAGCTCTGGACAGGATAATAGCGCGACGAAATCTTCAAATTTGGTTTTGGCGGAACCTGCGTGACGGAGTTGCACAAATTTTCCGCGCGCCTGCTGAAAGTTCCTGCATGACATCGCATTTGCACGTGAATCCTCCCTTGCCATCGGGTTCGCAGATTGCGTTCGTACACAAAGCGTATGTGCCGAGGCAGACGCGAAAAGCCGGTTCTTTGGTCGTTTGCGGATGCAAATGTGTACCAATGGCCAACAGCACCATGGCGCTAAGCGTAGGGCGGAAAATCGAAAGAGACTGCTTTGCCATGCAATGCACCTCACTCTCGTCGAGATCGTATAGCTATTTAACCCGGCTGTCAACGTGAGTCACTGGACATGCAAACGTCATCCGACGTGACGGTGCGATTCCAGAATGCCAAATGGTCAATCAAAAGCAGTACCCTAGAGGTAGTAACGAAATGTCCTATCTGCCGCGAGGAGTCGCTCAGCCGACAGAACTCGTTAAACACATTAATGCGCTCGGCCCCCTCCCGCCGGGAGTTGTGAACATGCGCTACACACTTGACAACGACTGGAGCGGAGACCCCGCGATCTTCTTTTGGATTACGCTGTCGGACGAGGCAGCTCGTCCAGCGGCTCTTTCCCAAAATGCCAGACGCGTCAAGAGCTTTGTCACGCAGCAACTCGATCCCGCCGGCCAATGGGGCCTCATTCCATACTTCAATTTCCGGAGCCAATCCGAACAAGAGAGGCTCAAGGAAGAGGTTTTCGGGTGAAGGATGGCATACTTTGAAGACCTGATTGAGCACGCCATTTTTTTATCTGGGCTCAATTCGCCGGACAATCCGAAACAGGTCGACCTTCGCCGCGCCGTTTCAGCAGCCTACTACGCTCTTTTCCACTTGCTCGCCACGGAAGCTGCCCAGAACTGGAAGCATCAAAGGCAGCGAAATCGATTTGCCAGAATGTTTTTGAATCACGGCCCAATGAAGGCCTGCTCTTCGAAGATCTCGTCGCAGCCCCTCCCCGCCGATCCTGCGGAGGTCCTTATCGCCAGGGACTTGAAGCTTGTTGCAGATTCGTTTGTCACACTTCAGCAGGCTCGACACACTGCCGATTATGACAACTCAAAAGTGTGGTCGCGCACTCAGGTCGACGAAACGATCGTTCAAGCCCAAGAAGCAATCTTCACCTGGATGGCCATCAGGGAAAAAGAGATGGCTCAGGACTATTTATTCGATCTGATGGGCACCAGACAATAGTTCGCCGCGGCTGCTCTTACTCGCGAATCACCCCACCACGGAATAGCGGCTAAAGTCCACGCCTCCGCCCGACGAACTATCGAGTGGGACCAAAGTCCGCATGAAACGCCATCACTACGACCTGCTGTACAAATTCTGCACTTCTCTTGCGGTCGTATTAGTGCTGCTGGTGGTGATGGCGATCTGGCACCTGGGCAGCAATTCCATGATCGCGTGTGGATTCACCGGCGCGTTTTTCTTCCACGTTGGCAGCCGGCCAAAATCGGAGCATCTGCTTTGGGCTGTCGCAACCGGGGCCGGTTATGGAACTGCTTATGCACTGCTCGGAACCTCATTCGGTGGCAGCGCCCTGCAGGCGGCCACCGGGATCGGCGCATTTCTAGGACTTGGCAGCCTGACCATAATGTCGTTGGCGATGGTTTGGACTGACTCGCGCGCTTACGTCGAACCGCTGCGGCGGGCGTTGGTGCTTCCGGTTTTTTCGCTGATAGCCGGCATATCCATGGATGCAGTCACGAAGGCGCGGCCCCCCGCCTACGACTTTTATCTTTACGCATTCGATTCCGGCTTGGGATTAACTCCGGGAGCTTCGGTGGTAAAGTTATTCGATGCCTTGCCGTGGCTTCAAATGGCCGCGTCCGTCATATACGCCCTGTTGCTGCTGTTTCCCACTCTCTATGACGCTTGGGGATTGCGCCTCGGACAACGGAGCAGTTTGATGACGGCATTCGCCGTCGGTGGCGTGTGCGGGTTCATCTTTTATCAAATTTGCCCCGGACTCGGGCCAGTCTACGTTTTTGGATCGCGCTTCCCCGCGCATCTTCCGGATCCGGGCGAATTTCAACTCGCGATGTACCACGGCGCCGGAGCGCGCAACGCCATGCCATCCATGCATATGACCTGGGCGCTGCTGGTATGGTGGAGCGCCTGGGAGCTCACGCCGCTAGCACGATGGATAGCAACCGTTTTTGCAACGCTCACGTTCTTTGCGACCCTGGGCTTCGGCGAACACTATTTAGTGGATCTGATCGTCGCCGTCCCGTTTGCGCTATTGATCGAAGCCATCTGTGCGTTGCGCAGTGAACGCAAAGCCGCGCTTCAAGCCGGCGCGGTGGCACTGGCGTTCACACTGAGTTGGCTGCTGATGCTTCGCACCACGGCGGTAGCGCACATGCCAATCTGGGCCGGTTGGGCAATGGTCGTAGGGACGATTGCAGTCACGGTCCCGATTCAATTCGCACTCAGGCGGCGCCTTCGAACAACGCTTCGCCGCGCCCAACTTTTCGATCTGGCCGGCGAATTGAAGTTAGGTCCAGCACCGGCATTGCGCTAGAATGGATGCATTCGGGCCGTGGCGCAGCCTGGCTAGCGCGCTTGCTTGGGGTGCAAGAGGTCCCGGGTTCAAATCCCGGCGGCCCGACCAACCAAACCCCTCAGAATCAATACTTCGTTTCCCTTCAAAGTAACGACAGAAGGCCAACTGTGCCAAAAAATGTGCGCAAAAATCATCTAGCTCGCCTTCTGTGTGCTCGAAATTCCCCGCTCGTTCGCTTGCCGGTCCATCTTGGCCAGCGCCTTGCGCATCATTCCGAGCTTCGCCTGACTGTACAGCTTGAAAAGTTCGGCATCGCCCTGTCTCAACATCTGCGTCACCATATGGTCGGCGACGCCACCCGCGCTTGGCCTGGTAGCGAATGTGTGCCGGAGTTCGTACGGAGCGAAGTATGG
>JBEKJJ010000057.1:0-32924 GCA_050011295.1 Bryobacteraceae bacterium | reverse complement strand
CACGTCACCGAAGATGAAGTAGAACGCGTCTACAGTTTTCTGCAGAAGCAAGTCACGTTGGGACGCCAGGCCTACGTTGTATATCCTGTGATCGAAGAATCGGAAGCCCAAGCCGTGAAGGCAGCTCAACAAATGCATCGGCATCTATCGGAGATTGTTTTTCCCGATATTCGCGTTGGATTGCTGCACGGCCGCCTCAAAACGGAAGAGAAAGAAACCGTGATGGATGAGTTCCGCCGTGGCGATGTGAAGATTCTGGTCTCCACCACCGTCATCGAAGTCGGCGTGGATGTGGCAAATGCCACCGTGATGGTGATCGAGCAGGCCGAGCGGTTCGGCCTCGCGCAACTGCATCAGCTTCGCGGGCGAGTGGGGCGCGGCGCCGAGCAGAGTTACTGCATCCTGGTGACCAGCCGGCTGAACGACGCGGGACGCGAGCGCATCCGCACCATGGTGGATTCAAGCGACGGTTTTTACATCGCGGAAATGGATTTGAAGCTGCGCGGCCCGGGAGAATTCTTCGGCACCAAGCAATCCGGGCTGCCGGCGCTGCGCATCGGCAATATTATTCGCGATCAGGACCTGCTCGAGATCGCACGAGGTGAAGCGCAGGCGTTTATCGCGAATCCGCCGTCGCAAGAGGAGTTGCGGCGAGCGGTAAGCTACATCCAGCAACACTGGCAGCGCCGCTATGGATTGGTGCAGGTGGGCTAAATGCGGGTAATCGCCGGAGAATTTCGCAGCCGCCGCTTGAAAACGCTTCCCGGCTTGGAAACGCGCCCCACGCCGGACCGTTTGCGCGAAACTCTATTCAACGTCCTAGGGCCGGTGCTTCCAGACGCGATTTTCCTGGACGCCTATGCCGGCACAGGCGCGGTAGGCATTGAAGCGCTGAGCCGAGGCGCCCGCCGCGCGATATTCGTAGAAAAGAATCGCGCTGCCGTGGAGGTGATTCGCGAAAACCTGGCCGCGCTTGGATTGGAAGGCCGAGCCGAAGTGTACACGGGCAAGACTCTCGCAGTGCTAGAGCGCGTGCAAGCCGATATCGTTTTCCTGGACCCTCCCTACGAAAAAGAAACCGAGTACGAACTGGCGCTCACGGCTCTAGGTGCATCCACCAGCAAACTAGTAATCGCGCAACATGCCTCGCGCGCGACGCTGAATCCGGAATACGGAACCCTGAGGCGCTACCGGATCCTAAAGCAAGGCGACAATTCGCTGAGCTTTTATCAGACCTGAACCAGTCAGGAGCTGATGGTGTCCAAGAGAGGTAAGGCGCGAGCTGCACGGGGCGATTCGACATCGGAAATACGCTTCTTGTCGGTGTTCCATTCCGGATGGTAACCTTCGTCCCAACTGATGAGCCGCTCCTTGACCGCGGCACAATCGTTAATGTCACCGACAATCCAACGTCGATGGAGACGCTCGGCCACGTAGGCGGTGACGCCGCCGCCGGCAAACGGATCGCAAACAAGGTCGCCAACTTCCGTGGTCAGTTGAATGATTCGCTCAAGGATTATCGGCGCTAGCTCGTTGGCTGGCCGATTCTTGTATTTGCGGTGACGCACGGGTGGAACGTCATCCCACACATCGGTAAGGTTCAGCCCTTTTGGATTTAGGTACTTCTTGTGCCCGCCGTAGTCCTTAACGTCTTTGCCGCAGTGGCGGCATTTCTGAACCGGCGTTCTCACCAGGTCGCGATTGAACACGCGAGGCTTGGCACCCTTGATGTAGTAGAGCATTCCGTAGTGGCTTGGCGACAGGCGATTCGGGATCGGCAAGCTGTGCGCCTTATCCACGGCGATCCAATGCTTGAACGTCATCTCCGGCATCGCGTTGAGGAACGCACCGTACTCGATCAGCCACTTCGGGAGGTTATAGATGAAAAGGGCGCCGCCTGGCGCCAGCACCCGCACTGACTCGGCGATCCACTTCTTGCTCCACTCAAGATATTTCGCGATCGGGAGATCGTCACCGCCGTTTTTCCCATAGTGCTTCTTGAGGTTGAAAGGGGGGTCCGCGAATAGAGTGTGGACACTCCCGGTTTTGATAGATTCAAGTAGCTCGAAGCAATCGGCTTGGTAGACCTTCCCGAGTTTCGTGGAGTGAACTTCGCGCATCTGATCTTGCTCTGGAGACCAGCGTAGGGGAAGCACATATGGAAAGCAAGTGTGCTCGTCGACAAAGAGTGACTTCTGCCGCATCTGTTTCACATATCGCCTGAACCGTAAACTTCGAGAGCATTCTGAGATAGAATTAGCGAGCATACATGGGGAAAATTAACTCCATTACAGCTTATGATGGGGCGGAAACCAAGATGCGCCGTTTGGGGCTCGAACCACTTGTCGAAGAAGTAAAAACGTTGGTGAAGTCCACCGGCATACTTCTGGAGGAACGAAAGAGGGAGGGTAGCACGTCCTTCAACGGAGCCGCTGCGATCCGACAGTTGCTCGATGACTCTTTTCACAAGAGCGGCACATGGGAGTCGAAACAATCAGGAGATGTGGACTGGTCCAAGTGCAAGGTGGTAAACGGTACGCGAGTCTGCATCGGTGTCGAGATTCAAGTATCGGCTCGGAGCGAAATGCTCTATAAGGACATTTTGCATCTCAAGAGTAGAATTGTCGGCGGCGATATTGATTTAGGTGTCATCATTGTGCCGAGTGATCACTTGCAGTCCTTCTTACCCGACCGCACGCCGTGTTTCTCGTACGCTAAGAAAGTAATCGTCGAACAGGACGCCGATCGGCTTCCGATCGTGTTGATCGAGATGGAACACGACGGCCCTGGGCCATCACTAGACAAAAAGGTCACCAACACGAGCACTGGTAAACGCAGAAAGCCTTAGCTCATGGTCGGGTAATTATTTCCCGGCTTGCAGCACCAGGTTCACCACGATCATGATCACTGCCGCGCCCGGCAGTACCAGCAGCGCTTTCTTCAGCCGTTTCGGATCGCCACCGGCTATGGAGCCGATGATGCGCGAGCTTACTGCCAGGCCGATCCAGCCGGATGTGATTACGATGCCCGTCGCGGTCGCCGTCATGACCGGAAAGCGGTCGCCCACGATGGCTAGCGTGGTTGGAAAAACTGGCGCCATCGCGACGCCGGCCAGGAATACCAGAATCCAGGCGACTTTCGGGTCCTTCGTTTGCAGCATTAAATAGGTAGTGATCAACATCAGAATGGACGCCGCTAATGTTACTGTCAATGCCGGTACCGTGATTAGAACGCGGGAGACGCCCACGCGGCCAACCAACAAACCCAATGCAAACCCAAGCGATAAAACATTCAATGCACGGGATTCCGGAATGCCCTGCGCAATGAGGTGTTGCACCAGCCAATTCCAGACGCCCACTTCCGACGCGACGTAGAGGAACAGGAATAAGGCCAGCAGCCAGAGCTCCGGCCGTCCGACAACTTTACCAGCTTCGGAAAACACAAAGCCGTTCCCGCCGGCCGGCCCCGGCATCGGCGCCGCAATATTGATCACCAAAGTCGCAGCCGTCAGGCCGGCAACGAGATAACACAAGCGCGTGGAGTTCCTCGAGAGCAGATTGGCCGAGATGAATGGCGTTGCCAAGCCACCCAGACCGAAGAATAGATTTAATAGATTGAGTGTTGTGCCGCGATGTTCCGGAGTGACGTCGCTCGCCAGCAAGTTGGCCGCAGTGACAATGATCCCGCCGCCGATTCCCAATAGAAAAAGGTAGGTCGCGGTTGATGAAAACCCAGTGGCTCGCGGCAGCAGCGCCAGAGCGATAGTGATCAGCGAAAGGCCCAGCAGCATCCCGATCTTCTTGCCTTGGTTATCGATCAGCGGACCCACGGCGACGGAAGCAATAATCAGCCCCAATGCCTGGCAAAACGCGATGGTTCCGTTTTGTTTGGGAGTGAGCTGGAAGCGGGAGGAAAGATCGGGCAGGATGGTGCCGAGCATGGCGGCGATCATGCCATAAACAAAGATGGCCAGGATGGCCGCGAGAATCAGCATAAGCAATCAGGTATAGCAGATTCGGCGGGCCGCCGTTTCGGGTTCAATATCTCGTGTTCAGTATTTCGGAACGCTGGGGTCTACCTTATCGCTCCACGCCAGAATTCCGCCCTTCATATTGGCCACTTTGCGGAATCCGGCCTGCTTCAGGAACTCGACGGCCTTGGCGCTACGCATTCCGCTCTTGCAATGGGCAACGATTTCGTCGGCTGAGTTCAACTCATTCACGCGCTTCGGCAAATCGCCGAGCGGGATCAGCTTCGCGTGTGGAATCCGGCAGATCTGATATTCGTGCGGCTCGCGCACATCGATCAACACGAACGGGTCGCCGCGATCGATTTTCGCTTTCACCTCCACCGGATCGATATCGCCTTCCACAGCCACCGGCTCATGCACCTGATTGGGGATGCCGCAGAACTCCTGATAATCAATCAGCTCGCGAATCGTGGGATGATCGCCGCACACCGGGCATTCCGGATTCCTCCGCAGCTTCAATTCGCGGAAGCGCATGGCCAGCGCATCGTACAGCAGTAAACGGCCCACCAGCGGTTCGCCGATTCCGAGGATCAGCTTCACGGTTTCGGTGGCTTGGATCAATCCAATTGTGCCAGGCAAAATTCCGAGAACGCCGCCCTCGGCGCAGCTTGGAACTAGACCAGGGGGTGGTGGCTCCGGATACAGGCAGCGATAGCAGGGTCCGCCTTCGTAGGCGAACACAGTAGCTTGGCCTTCGAAGCGAAAGATGGATCCATACACGTTCGGCTTTCCCAGCAGCACGCACGCATCGTTGACCAGGTAGCGCGTGGGGAAATTGTCCGTGCCGTCGACAACGATGTCGTAATCCTTCAAAATCTGCAGCGCGTTCTCGCTGGATAATGCGACTTCGTGCCGGTCGATCTCGACATAGGGATTGATGTCGAGCATGGTATCGGCAGCCGAATCCAGCTTCTTGCGGCCGACGTCCTTGGTCCCGTGGATCACTTGCCTTTGCAGGTTGGTAAAATCCACGACATCGAAATCCACCAGGCCGATTCGTCCGACGCCCGCGGCCGCGAGATACATTCCCAGCGGAGCGCCCAATCCGCCGGTCCCGATCAACGCAACTTTCGCGCTCTTCAATTTCAACTGTCCGTCCATGCCCACTTCCGGCATGATCAGGTGACGGCTGTAGCGCAGGATCTCTTCCTTCGAGAGCGTGACCGGGGGCGCGGCAATTCCGGCTGATCCGCCGGCGATGCTGGGGACAATCGAAACTGTGTCGCCGTCCTTCAGAGCAGTCGCTTCCTTATCCAGATAGCGGATGTCGTCGTCGTTGACGTAGACGTTCACGAAGCTGCGTAGCTTGCCTTCGTCGGTGTAGAGGTGGCGGCGCAGTTCGGCATATTGGCTGGTGAGCGAATTCAACACGTCGCCGACGGTAGAGCCGGCGAGTTCCACCGAGTCCTGCTTGCCGGCGTATTGGCGCAGCGGAGTGGGAATCAAAATCTTAGCCATAAATTAATTCTTCCTTGGGGGCTTCCTTCTGGTCAAAGTCAGGCCGGTAACTGGCGGCATGATCGAAGCGCCCGTCCTTTATCGATAGTACGACGTAGGAGAACCAGGAGCAGGAGTTCTCCAGGTCCCGTTTCGAGAAATACGCGTCGCAATTGGGGTGCGAGTGAAAGACGCCCAAAACATCCAGACCGGCTTTGCGGCCTTCCACATCCACGCGATGCAGGTCGAGGGGATCCATCACAAAGAAATCCTCTTGGGGACCGGTGTACACGTTCGGCAGAGGAATCGCCTGGCGCACCACGCCGTCTGAACCCAGCATCACGCCGCAGCACTCTTTAGGAAAGGTTTTTTCGGCATGCGAAACCATGGTCTCCCATGCCGGCTTCTCAACTCGGATCATTCCAGAACGGCTCGCTCAGATACTTATATGCACCATCACACAGCATAGTGACAATCACACCGCGCTCTCCGGCTTTCACCAATTGTTGGCCCACCGCACGAGCGGCCACCAGATTCGCGCCCGAAGAAATTCCCACCAGCAGCGCTTCTTCGCGCGCAATGCGCCGGCACATCGCGTAGGCGTCCTCGGTCTCGAGCCAGATATTATCGTCGGCGATGCTCGGATCGTAAATACCCGGGACGATCGCGCTGGGCATGTGCTTCAGCCCTTCCAGGCCGTGAAATCCGGAGGAAGGCTGCGCCGAGATGCATTTCACGTAGGGCAGTTCTTTGTGGAAGCGCCGCGAATTACCCATGAACGTTCCGCTGGTTCCCATGCAGGCCACGAAATGCGTGATGCGGCCGTCGGTCTGCTCCAGGATCTCGAGCGCGGTTCCGTCGTAGTGCGCTTTCCAGTTGGCGGGATTGTTATATTGATCTGGATAAAAATAGCGGTCGGGATCAGCTTGATTAATCTCGCGGACCGCGCGAATCGCGCCGTCCGAGCCTTCGCCCGGATCGGTGAGCACCATTTCAGCGCCATAAGCCTTCAACACATGCTTGCGTTCCATGGACGCATTTTTCGGAAGACACAGCTTTACCTTGTATCCTTTATAGGCGCCGATCATGGCATACGCGATGCCAGTGTTGCCGCTGGTGGAATCCAGAATAATTTTGTCGCGGGTCAGCTTGCCGGTGCGCTCGCCATCCAGAATCATGTTGAGCGCCGCGCGATCCTTCACCGATCCGCCGGGGTTGAAAAACTCAGCCTTACCGTAGATCTCGATGCCTGGCAGGTCGCGCGCGATTCGCTCCATACGGATCAGCGGCGTGTTCCCGATCATGCTCAAAAGGTTGGTCGATTTGAGACGCGGAACCGGGGGCGCGCTGGTGGTAGCGACAGACATATCAGCCTTTTTTATAGTATCACCCACTTGTCGGTAGACAATGGGGGCATTGGCCTTGTACTGATTGGATGCGCCTGAACCTGATTGGATTCAGCCACTGGCAGGAGAGAAGTTAGCGCGGCACGCCACTAAACAGGGAGATGGCAAAACAACTCTTCTGGTTTGCATCGGTCATGTCGGGCGCGCTGGCTTGCGCGCAGTCTACTACTCCGGCTCTGCCCAATATGGGTCAAGATCTTACACCGCTGGGCACGTTTGTGCCGCTGAACCCTGGTTTAAAAGACCATCCGGAATGGACCGCCACGCATGCGGTGTCGAGCGTAGTCAGTCCCACGGGCGACACCATGCTGGTTCTGACTAGCGGATTCAACCGCATCTATAACAATCCACTCACCAAGCTCCCGCTGCTGGCTGCATGGTCTCTCGCGGATTCGCCAGAGCATGTGTTTGTCTACGACCTTACCACTACCACACCTTCCCTTAAGCAAGTGATCCCGATCACGAACACGATTCACGTAGGTACCAATGTTGTGTTATATCCGGGAAGCACCTACAGCGGGATCGTCTTCGATCCAACTGGACTCGAGTTCTACGTGCCCGGCGGCCCCGATGACGTGGTCCACATCTTTGCCCTAAGCGCGAGCAACGGAATGTGGGCGGAGACTGCGAACTCGCCGCTTCCGCTCGGCCACGGGCCATTAGGCGGACTGGGGCTGAACGCGACTAGCGGTGGATTAGAACCGATCAACGAACAAGTGTCCGTGACACCTTGCGCCGCGGGCGTGGCTATTTCGAGCGACAGTAGGACGCTGGTGGTGGCGAATTTCGCCAACGATTCGATCACCATTTTCAGCAGAGCCTACGCAACCTCCGCCAACTGGTCGGCGGGGACGGAGCTCGACCTTCGCCCCGGCAAGAGCAACCCTGCGCAGGCGGGAGTGCCGGGCGGCGAATATCCATTTTGGGTGGTGATCAAGGGTACTGGATCGAGCGCGACGGCATATGTATCCAGTATTCGCGACCGTGAGATCGACGTGGTGAGTTTGGGCCGCGTGCCTGCGGTGATGGCCCGCATCCCGGTGAAGGGCCAGCCCAACAAGATGACGTTAAACAAGGCGCAGACCTTCCTGTATGTCGCCGAAGACCAGTCGGATACTGTTGATGTAATCGACACCTCAAAGAATGCGATCGTCGAGAGCATTCCGGTAATCGCTCCGATGCTGCCTTCGGCCCTGGCGGCCAATCACTACAACGGGGCGAATCCCAACAGCGTGACCCTTTCGCCGGATGAGACGCAACTTTACGTGACGAATGGCAATCTGAATTGCGTCGCGGTGATCGCGCTCGGTGGAACCAATACCAACGACCATGTGGTTGGACTGATTCCCACCGGATGGTATCCGAACTCAGTGAGTGTGAACTGGTACCCGAATCCCACTCAGCCCTACAGCAGCACTGACTCAGTGAACATATATGTGGTGAACGGGAAATCGCCGACGGGCGCCAATCCCCTGTGGTGCTACGGCGGTTACGGACCGGGACCCCCTGCGAAGAACTGCATGACCGCGAATCAGTACAATCCACAATTGACGAAGGCCGGATTGCAGAGCTTCCCGCTCCCCGGTGCGGCGCAACTCGCGACCTTGACCACGCAAGTTATCACCAACGATCGGCTCACCTTCACCGAGAGCCCAAGCGACGCCGCCGTGATGGCCGCCGTGCGCCAGGGCGTCCAGCACGTGATCTTCATCCTAAAAGAAAACCGGACTTTCGATCAGATTCTGGGCGACTTGAAAAACGGCGCAGACGGAGATGCTACGCTGACCGAGTTTGGCGCGGCGATCACGCCGAATGAGCATAATCTGGCGCTGAACTTCGTCACGTTAGACCACTATCTGTGCACCGCCGAAATCAGCGTAGACGGATGGCTGTGGAATACTTCGGCCCAAGCTCCCGACATGATAGAAAAGGAATGGCCAATAGCGTACGCCTACCGCGGCCTCAGCGTGGAGTCCGAGGGTGTGAATCGCAACGTGAACGTCGCCCTTCCGACGGTGGCCGCGCGCCAGAGAGCCAACCCCCTGACACCGGCCGATCCGGATCTGTTGCCGGGGCAGACCGACGTGGCAGCACCCGATGGTCCGAACAACGAAATAAATACCGGATATTTGTGGAACAACGCGCTGCGGGCGGGTCTCACGGTTCGCAGTTACGGGTTTTTCTTAGACGGCACCCGCTACAGCACGCCGACCAACGCAATTCCATTGCTGCGCAATCCGTTCGCAGCCGGGACCGTTGTGGCGTATTCGTCGAACGTGGCCCTGGCGCCATACACCGATCCGTACTTTCGCGGTTTCGACAACGCGCTTCCGGATTTCTATCGTTACGCGGAGTGGGAGCGAGAATTCAATAATAATTACTCCCGTGGCGGACTGCCTGCGCTGAGCCTGGTTCGTTTCATGCACGATCACACCGGCAACTGGGTTGCCGGAACCGGCGGTTTTCCGCCCGCCGCCATTGACGGCGTGAATACTCCGGAACTGATGGTAGCCGACAACGACTACGCAGTGGGCATGCTGGTTCAGAAGATCGCCAATAGCATCTACGCGAACAACACTTTGATTTTCGTGGTGGAAGACGACGCGCAGGACGGCGGCGACCACGTGGATTCGCACCGCGCTACCGCTTACGTTGCTGGGGCTTACGTGAAGCAAGGCGTGGTGATCTCGACGCCCTACAACACCATTAACTTCGTCCGCACCATGGAAGAAGTTCTGGGCCTTCCGCCCATGAACTTGAACGACGCCCTAGCGGCGCCCATGGCCGACATTTTCAACACCACACCGAGCCCGTGGAGTTTCGCGGCCGCTCCCTCGGCGTATCTCTACAACACGCAACTGTTGTTGCCTCCGAAGCCAACGGGCATGAAGGTGCCCAAGCCGACGCACAATGCTAGATACTGGGCGCGGGTCACGAGAGGAATGGACTTTACGGACGCAGATCTGGTGGATCCCGCGGCGTTCAATCGCATTCTCTGGAAAGGGCTGATGGGCAATAAGCCTTACCCGGCTTCACCGGGCGGCGGCTTGAATCCAGAATCCAGGAGTCAGAAGCCAGAATGAAGGTCACCATCTCGCGGGTAGAGGAGTGACGGGCCGAGCCCCGGCACTGTCCGCTAGCAGAAACGCACGGCCGTACGGAAGTTCGCGCACGGAATGTGTACGCCGGATCGATTCATCGCGTTCCAATAGTTGCAACTCCGGCATTGTCACGTAGTAATCCGATCCCGGCCGCGCTTTCACCAGGCGCACTAGCGCATCGTCGGATGACCCAAGAATCGCGGTCCCGATAGGCTCGGTGGAATTGAGGCCCCAGTCTCGAAGCCGCGCTGCGTAGGTCGACTCCAATTCAGGTAGCCGCTCAAATTCAGCTTCCGTCAGCATGATTCCCAAATGGACGTAATGCGGAATGAACTTAGCCAGTATGTCATCCTGGACGCGGAAGTAATAACGGATGTGCGGCAGCGGCAGAGTAGACGCGTAGAAATAGTCGTCAGTGTCGGCCAGAATTAGTTCATTGGAGCGGCCGAGGCCGTAGTAGGACCTGATCGCTGCGACTGCGGGGATTGGTTCCACTGCGCCAAACGAAAGGCCCCAGATTTTTCCCGGCTGGCTCGATTTCACCACGAAGATGGCGCAGAGTGCCAACACTCCCCATTTGACGCGTGGGCCGGAGAAGACCGGACTGTAGGCGGCGGCGATCAAACACGCCGGAGGGATCAGCAGAATTGCGTAGGGTAGATTTTGAAATCGGAACAAGAGCAGCGCGCCAGTGGCGATTGCGAACCAGGCCGCAAGAAGCGCCGGCAACACTTGACTGCGGCCGCGTAGGGCGGAAATCAAGAATGGCAGAGCTGCCAGCAGCAGGATCGCAAGCACGGGGTCGCTCAGGAACAGTCGCTTGAAATAGAAAACGGCCTGGCTTTCCGATGAACTCGCAGGAGGTTGAATTCCGAAGCCGAGGAGTTGTATTTGAACGTAGTCCGCCCAGAACCATTGTCGGTGGACGACGAATTGATAGATGTGCCAAGGCGCAATGAGCGCCGCGGCGATCGACGTTACCAACGCGAAGCGGGACAACGAGAAGCGCTTGACCAGAATCCAAAAGAGCAACAGAATAAACAGCGGAAGCAGGCCAGCAACACTTTTCGACATGACGCCGGCGGCTACGGATGCGCCGAAGCCCCAGCGCGAGCGCCAGCCGGAGAGTGAAGGGTCCGCGTACAAAAACGCCAGCGCGCCCGAAATGGACGCCAGCACCAGCATGTCGGTGTAGCACAGGCGAGCGAAAATATGCATCAAGGGGTTCGCGAGGAAGAGAGCGGCCGCTGCGCAGGCAATCAGTGTAGAGCGTTCACGGCGCATCCACCAGAAAACGATCAGCGTGATGCATACGGCTGCGGCCAGCGCGGGCAGGCGCAACGCCCACAAGGATTGGCCGAATATTTTCAGGGAAAATCCGGTCAGCCACAGCAGCAGCGGCGGCTTGAATAAAAGGTAACGGCCGAGAACTTTGGGTGTCAGCCAACCGCCTCGATGAGCCAATGACAGCGCGCTATTGGCGTAGCTGCATTCGTCCTGCGCGCGCAGTTTCGAGAACGGGTCTGAATACGCGGTCCCAACGCTAGCGCGTTCCATTCCAAAGCCCAGCAGCGCGAGGGCGATAACTGCTACAACCAGCAGTTGGAGGAGTGAGCGGCGCACAGGTTCCACGATATCCTAAAGGCATATGCGCAAGATTTGTGCCGGATTTGCTTTGTTACTGGCCGCGTTGTGCGCCTGGGGTGCGCAGATGCGGAGCCGGGGAGTGTCCACTGCCCCGATCCTAATCGATGTCTATAGCGACTTTCAATGTCCAGCGTGCAAGGCGCTGTATGAGAGGACGCTAGCTCCGCTCGCTTACGAATACGTCGACAAGGGCAAAGTTTATCTGGTGCATCACGAGTTTCCTTTGCCCATGCATGCCCACGCGATGGAGGCGGCCTGCTATGCTTGCGCGGCCAGCCGTGTAGGCAAGTACGAACAGGTTTGCGACGTATTGTTTCGCCAACAGGAAACCTGGGCCGCCAATGGAAAAGTGGATGAGACGGTATGCAGCATTCTGACCCCGGCCGAAGCGAAGAAAGTGCGCGCCCTCGCGAAGGATCCAGCCATTGCCGCCGAGATCAAGCAAGATATTCAAGACGGACAGAGCGCCCAGGTTAATCAAACTCCGACCATGATTCTGACCTATCGCGGGAAACAATACCGGCTTCCCGGGGCGAATTACGATATCCTGCGCCGCTTCATCGATCAGTTATTGGCGAATTGACGTGCGATATTTTCTCATCGCTCTGCGTTCGGCGCTGGCAGCAGTATTTCTGTACGCCGCCTACATGAAGCTGCGCGAGCCGTGGCTGCTGTTTGCGATGTCCATCGACGCTTATCAAATTCTGCCGGAGTGGGCTGCGTTGACGTTGGGCCGGATTCTGCCGTGGCTGGAGCTGTTCTTGGGATTGCTTCTGCTGACAGGTTTCGGCCTGCGCTACTCAGCGGCGGGCGCGAGCATTCTGCTGGGAGGATTCTTCGCGGTGATGGTGCGCGCATACGTCATGGGGATGAAGATCGACTGCGCGTGTTTCGGCCTGGGCGATGTGATCGGCCCACGGACGCTGGCGCGCGATGGGGTTTTGCTGGCGCTGTCGGTGGGGTTGACGGCGCTGGCTACGGTTTCGAAAAAGCGAATGATGTTGTCCGCTCGCTGAGACATGCCTTCGGCTATTTCCACGGCTAATCGTAGGCGTGAACTAGGGCACACTCAATAGCACGAGTGCCACAGACGAGCCATGAAATCACGGTATCAATTCACGGCGTGTTTCTCGGCGAAGGCGTATCATCGAAGATAGGCGCAAGTCCACATGAGCGAGGCTGAGCTGGCTCGCGACCTGTCCGCTGTGTTGGAGAAAGTGCGGCAAGGCGCGGAGGTGATCGTGGAGCGCAATCACCAGCCGGTTGCCGTGCTGCGGGCGGCCGCCCCGCCGCGCGGGAACATCTCGGAGTCCATCGCCATGGCCGAGCGTCGCGACAGAGAGCGGGGTTACGCTGTCACGCTGGACGCGGACTCCCAGACGTGGACTTCGACATCCTCGGTGAGCACGAGGCCGAATTCGCGTAGCACGCCGCGTGGATCGATGACTGCACGGGATCGATAGGGCGCGGACTTGTACCAGGCCGGAGGCAGGCCGAGGACGGACCAGGGATAGCAGGAGCACAGCGTGCAGACGACGATGTTGTGCACCTGGGGCGTGTTCTCGAGCGCCAGCATGTGTTCGCCCTGCGCGCCTCCGAAGCCCAGTTCGGCGATGGCGACTGTCGCATCGGTGAGCAGGCGCTGTTTGTAGGCTGGATCGATCCAGGCGCGAGCTACTACGCGGGCGCCGTTGCGCGGGCCCACTTTGTGTTCATAGGTATCGATCAATGCGTCGAGCGCGGCGGGATCGACCAGGCCCTTTTCGACTAGTAAGGTTCGAGAGCTTTCACGCGCAACGTCGGATCGGAGGGGATGGCTTGGTGATCGTGATGATGATCGGACACTTCATGAGAATTGTATTCGTTTGCGGGGGTGGGGGGCAACGGGATTTGATATACTCCTGGCGATGGCCGAAGCATTTGCTGCACTATTTGAAAAGGCTCGGCTGGGGGATGGCATCGCTCGGGATGCGCTCTACAGGCTGGCGTTTTTTAGATTGCGCGGCATCGCATCCGGGCTGCTGCGGCGGGAGCGTCCAGGGCACACGTTGCAGCCGACGGCGCTGGTGAGCGAATTATTTCTTAAGCTGCGCAAGCTGGACACGCAGATCCTGAGCGACGATCATTTCTTTCGAATATCGGCGCGCGCCATGCGGCAGGTGCTGATTGATCATTCGCGGCATAAGCGGCCGGCGAAGGCGGTTCCGGCTCAATTGATCCCGGAGTTGTTGCTGCCGGCTAATCAGAACGCCATCGATCCGGAATCGGCGCTGGCGGTGAAGATGGTGTTCGAGAAGCTGCGCGCGATGGATGCGAAAGTGGCGGAGACCGTGTGGCTGCGGTCTGTGGAAGGCGCGACGGTTCAGGAATTGAGCAGCCTGCAGAATCGCGAGGCGTGGCGGGTTCGCGCGGATCACGATTTTGGTTTGCAATGGATGGCCAACCGGCTGAAGCGCTACGCCTGACGGAGATGCGTGAAGGGGCAGCTCAAGGTCTCCACTCCCGCGGAATATATTGCAAAACTTGATGATGCTCGCAGGGCCGAAGTGTCTGCGCTGGACGCGCTGATTCGCAAGACGGCTCCGAAGCTGGAGCCGTTTGTACACAGCGGGATATTGGCTTATGGGCGCTGGCATTACAAATACGAGTCGGGGCGCGAGGGCGATTGGTTCCGGATCGGCGTGGCTAGCAATAAGAATTATATTTCGCTGTATATTTGCGCTGCGGATAAGAATGGGTACGTCCCCGAGCAGTATAAGGACGCGCTACCGAAGGCCAATATTGGGCGGGCTTGCGTGCGGTTCAAGCGGGTGGGGGATTTGGATTTGGTGGTGGTGAGGAAGATGATCCGGCATGGGATTAAGGCGGGGGAGAGGCTTTAAGAGCAATGTCACCCTGCCGGGACATCGAGGAAGTGACTTTCCGGCGCGCAGCAAACCATTCAACGGGCTCATGACCCAGCTGGCAGGGCATGGCCCTGCCCCACCTGGGAAAACTAAGTGACATTGGGCCTAAGAGCGTCCACATGAGTGTGGACGCGGCAGGCTGAGAGCCTGCGCCACCTGGTCGGACCAGGATGATACTTCGGGCGGGCGGTCGCGGGGTTGGGGATTGAAGGCTGGGGTTAGGAGAGCTGCTAGGTGCTTTGCGGTTTCTGGGTCCAGGCGGGTTTGGAGCACGGTTTGTAGTTCGGATTCGAAGGATGGATCGGAGAATATCGCGTTCAGGGCTGCCAGGCGCTTGCCGGTCAGGATTTCCAGGATGATAACGTCTAGCGAGAAGACGTCGCTTGCTGGGGAGTAGTGGCCGGTCAGGCGCTCGGGCGCCATGTAGTGGAACGATCCGGACATGAGCGTGGTGGCCGCTAATTCGTTTTCGGCGGTGCGCAGGCCCGCGGTGCCGAAATCGATGATTACTATCTGCTCTTCGAGCAGGATCATGTTTTCTGGTTTGAGATCGCGATGGACGATGCCTCGGCTGTGCACGTCGGCGAGCGCGGAGCCTAGCTGGCGGATGATGCATGCGGCGCGGGGGAGACTGAGCGGGCCTTGCTCCAATGCGGCTCGGAGAGTCTGGCCGTTCAGGAACGGCATGGTGAGGCAAGGCTCGCCTGACGGGCTGATCCAGGAATCCAGAATGGGGACCACGCCGGGGTGTTGCACCGATCGCAAGGCGGCCACTTCGTGCGCGAAGCGATCGCGAATCCAGCCTTCTTGTTTCGAATTGCGGTTGAGAACCTTGACGGCCAGGCGGGCGTTGCCGTCGCGCAGATCGCGGGCTTCATAGACTACGGAGAATCCGCCGCGCGAGACCACGCGGTTGAGGCGGTAGCGTCCAAGGAGGGTTTCGCCGGAATGATCCGGAGCGCCGGCTTGCGCGGGCGAGCTACTGGGACCGGAGTGGCTCAAACGGCGCCGTAGCAGGAACGCCTCTTTCTCGATGCGGAAGCGGAGTCGATCGAGGCCGGGAGCGAAACTAATAATCAGGATGATGGCGGCGGCCGCGCAAAGAAGAATGATGGGCCAACGCCATCGCGGAGCTGAGCGGCCGACACCCACGCGAAAGGCGTAGGTGGTAACGGGCGCGGGTGCATTGCCGGTGAAGCTGATTTGAAGTGAGTAATCGCCGTCCGAAAGATTGTGAAATTCGAGGGAGCCATCGCGTGAAAGCTGCCAGGCGCTGGAGCCGGGCTGAAAGCGGTAGCGAACCGGATTCGTGCGAAAGGGCGGCGCGTTCAGCGTGCCCACATCCACGCGGAGAACTTTGGTGGGCGCGGGCAGGGAAGTGGGAAGCGGATCGGGATAGAGGAAGCGGCGGCCATCCGCATCCATGCGGGTAATTTCGGGAGGCGCAGTGCGCGGCGCTTCGAACCAGGAGGGATCCGGCTTCAGCCGCGTAACGCCCTCGTCGCCCGTGATCCAGACGGCGCCATCGGAGTCCTCGAAGAAACCATATTGGGCGATTTCGTTCGCGGACAGGCCGTTTGCAATATCGATGTGTAGCCAATCGCTGGGTGCGACATGTTGGCCATCGGAGACGTAGACGCCCTGATCGCAACCGCGCCAGATCCAACCGCGGGAGTCGCGCTTCAAGAACTCGGTGCCCGCGGGCGCGTAGCCGCCGCTCGGAGTGAAGAGCGTCACGTTCCACCGGTCGCCATTGCGGTGCAGACGCGAAAAGGCGCCGCTGCGGCGATACGCTACCCAGATGTCATCGCCGGCTAACGCAAAACCGCGCACCAGGGTGACCGGCTGATCGGTTACGATTTTGTGCCACTGATCCTGATCGTCGAGCCATGCCAAGCCGCTGGTATAGCCCACCCACAAGTGGCCGGCGGCATCGATATCCATATCTACCGGGTCGGCACTTTCCCGGGGCGGGATTTCCGGAAGACCTTCTGGCCGCAGTTTTAGCGATCCTGGGGCTCCTTCAATGCGCAGAAGGGCGCGCTTGGTACCAACCCACAGGCGGCCTTTTCGATCGCGCAAGATTTTGCGGTATTCTTCGTTGGGCGCGATGTTTTGGATGTGTTCGACGATGTATCCTTGGGCGGAGAGGCGGGCTAAGCCGTAGCCGCGGATGGACGCCAGAAAGTCGCCGCTTTCGAGTGGAAGCAGTGCGTAGTAGCGAAAGGGTTGCTTTGTGATGGGCAACCAACCATCGGTGTGCGGATCCTGGCGATAAACATTTTTCTGAGTGGCGACGATTTTGGAACCAGCGGGATCGCGCGTTACTTGCACCGGTGTTTCCTGGCCGAAATCTTCGGGAAACCAGCGCTGCCATTCGGGATCGGGAGTCCATTCGACTAATCCTTGGCCGAGCGATGCCACCCAGAGATGGCCGCGACTGTCTTCGACGCCGGAGGTGGGTGGAAAGCGATCATGATCGGCGCGATCGCTGAAGTCGATTTTAGGAATCAGGCCGCGGACCGTTTCGCCGAGGAACCAGAGTTGGCCATTGCGGCCGGCGAGCAGAGGGCCGGCGCGGTCCATCTTCTGGCTGCGCAGCCTTTGGATGGTTTCGACGGCGCGGCCATTTTCCATGAGGAAGGCCCGCTCCGGATCGGCGGCCCAGATTCGTCCCAAGGAATCGTGAACAACTTGCGCGTAAAGCGAGGTGGGCGGGAATTCGAGGGACTGCGGCTGATCGGGATGAGCGGGATCGTAGGAGCAGCCTGCAGTTAGCTGGCAGGCGAACCAGAGGCGGCCGGCGGAATCGATAGTGAGGTCGCGGCGCGCGGGCAGCTTGAGACGATGTATCGATCCATCGATACCTATTTGGATGAGATCTTTTGGGCCTTTTACGAAGACCTGGTCCGGATAGGCGGCCATGCCGCTCACTTCTTCGGTCAACACGGTTTCGAAGTGGTTATTGCGAACGCGCGTCAAGCCCTCGAAGTCGGCTACCCAAAGGGATCCATCGCGGGTGAAGGCGACGAAGCGCGCGGAGGCGAAGGGGAGGCTTGTGATTTTATGGTAATGGAATCCGTCGAAGCGGTAGAGTCCGTCTTCGGCGGCGAGCCAGAGCAAGCCATCGGGGCCCTGGGCGATGGAGAAGATGGTGAGGGTATTGGGATAGACGCGGAGACGGTGCGGGGCGGCGTGGGAGGGAAGGGCGAGGGCCAACGCCGAGATGAGAATGAATCCGCGCATGGTCGCTTCGGTCCAATTCTACTTCGGCGGCATGTGCGAGATGGAGTACACAGTATCATCGTTGTAATGAGCCTACATATTGTGGCCTTCCTTCTGTGCGCGGTGGCGATTCTTCCTTTGCGCGGCCAGACTTTCACCAGCCTGGCGAGTTTCGACCGGACTAATGGCGCCAATCCTGAATATTCGCCGCTGGTTCAGGGCACGGACGGAAATTTCTATGGAACTACTACCAGCGGCGGGAGTCAAGACGGCGGAACGGTTTTCAAAATAACCCCTGGCGGCACGCTGACCACGCTGTACAACTTTGGTGGCAGCAATAACCCCGGAGGGACCGACCCCTACGCCGGGTTGGTTCTCGGCGCGGACGGAAATTTCTATGGAACGACGTTGTCGCCCTCGACCACCGGCGTCGGCACAATCTACAAGATCACGCCTGCGGGCGTATTGACGACGCTATTTACTTTCGCCGTCGCTAATGACGGCACCCTGCCATATAATTCGCTGGTCCAAGCTTCGGACGGGAACTTGTACGGGACAGCCTATGAAGGCGGCGCGAACAGCGACGGCACGGTCTTCAAGATGACGCCCGGAGGGTCCTTCACCAACCTGCATAGCTTTGATTTCACCGATGACGGCGAGCATCCTCGCGGTGCGTTGATTCAGGGTTCCGACGGGAAGTTATATGGGACAACCAGCGGGGGCGGCGCGCACGGGAATGGCACGGTGTTCAGCATTACTACGGCGGGCGAGTTCACCACGCTGTATTCTTTTAGTGGAATAGCGGATGGCGGACAACCCTACGGCGCGCTGACTCAGGCCAGCGATGGGAACTTTTACGGAACAACGCGGGTGGGTACGATCTTCAAAATCACTTCCGCGGGTGTGCTGACCACCCTGCACACATTTCGCCTCACTGACGGTAGAAATCCCACCGGAGGCGTGGTGCAAGCGAGCGATGGGAATTTCTATGGGACGACTGAGGCGGGCGGGGCGAACAACGATGGCACGATCTTCAGGATGACGGCGGATGGAACGCTCACAACTCTGCACAGCTTCAGCGGCGCCGACGGACAAACTCCGCAAGCTGGATTGGTACAGGGTGCTGATGGGATTCTCTATGGAACCACCACCTCCGGCGGTAACAACGTGGGCACCGTGTTCAGCTTGGCGCTTTCTTCCACTACCTCGCCGGCTCCGGTGATTTCTGCGAGCGGCATCGTCAATGGGGCGAGTTTTGTGGGAGGTGGAGTAGTTCCTGGTGAGCTGGCTACGGTGTTCGGATCGAATCTGACATCGGCAAACGGTATCAATCTGACTTCCGGTCTGCCGTTGCCGACGGGGTTCTTGAAGAGTTCCGTGATCGTCAATGGTCAGCCGGTCCCGCTCTTTGCGGTGGATAACGTCAATGGCCAGCAACAAATCAATTTCCAGGTTCCGTGGGAAGTGGCGAGCGGCGCAAACGCTACGCTAGCTGTGGAGAACAACGGAGTGACCAGCGCGAACATTTCTGTGCCGGTTCTGGCCGCTCAGCCCGGAATTTTTAATTACGGTTCGGGCGGCAAGACATTCGGGGCTATTCTGCATGCCAATTTTCAGTTGGCCGATACCGGTCATCCAGCGAAGCCCGCGGAGACGGTGCTCATCTACTGCACGGGTTTGGGCGCGGTGATGTCGCCGCCGGCGGATGGCGCGGCCGGCAATGGGCAGTCGACTGCAACCGCGGCGACTGTAACTATGGGCGGCGCTAACGCGATGGTCAGCTTCAGTGGGCTGGCGCCCGGTTTTGTTGGTCTGTATCAGGTGAATGCCGAGGTTCCAGCGGGACTGAGCGCAGGGAATCAAGCGGTGGTTATCACGCTCGCCGGGGCATCCAGTAATTCGGTTTTGCTGCCTGTGCAATAAAGGACGGCTAACTTTAGGGCTGCTGGGCCGTCCAACGGGTATGTTCTTTAGCCGTTTCGAGGGCCTGATCCAAGATCTTCGCTACACTTTTCGGACGCTCGGCAAGGATGCCGCGTTCACTACGTTTGCGGTGCTGATTGTTGGACTGGGTATCGGGGCCAGCACAACCCTTTTCAGTGTGGTGAATACGCTGCTGCTGCGGCCTTTGCCTTTTCGGGATCCGGAGCGGCTGGCGTGGGTTACGAATTACAAGACCGGAGGCCTATCGGGCGCGACTACGCAGGTGGGGATTTTGCTGGATCTACGCGCGCGAAATCAATCGTTCTCCGATCTGGCCGGTTACATGGCTTTCTATGGCGTTGGCGACAATGTGCTGAGCGGGAAAGGAGAGCCGGAGCGGCTGAGCGGGGTTCCGGTGTCCGAGAACTTCTTTCCGGTGCTGGGCGTGGCGCCCCAGATCGGGAGGCTATTCACGCATGATGAGTGCAAATGGGCGGGTCCCAAGGTGGCGCTGATCAGCCACGGATTGTGGGTGAGGCGGTTTGCGTCGGACCCGACGATTGTGGGCCGGGCTTTGACGCTGGATAATGAGCCGGTGACGGTGGTGGGCGTGATGCCGGCATCGTTCGATTTCGCGTCAATCTTCGCTCCGGCGAGTCACATCGATCTGTATTTTCCCTTCCCGCTTAGTCCCGAGACCAACCGGTGGGGAAATACGATGGCGATTATCGGCCGGCTGAAGCCAGGCGTTTCAGCGGCGCAGGCGCAGGCGGAAGTGAAGATACTCGGGGCCCAGCTCAATGCGGCACATCTGGCAAACCGTAATGATTTCGAAGGATGGGTAACGCCTCTGAAGGAGCACGTGAGCGGAGGGTTGCGTCTGGCCCTGATCGTTTTATCGTGCGGAGTGGGCGCTGTGATGTTGATTGTGTGCGCGAACCTATCTAATCTTTTGCTGGCGCGGATGGCGGCGCGGCGGAAAGAGATCGCCATTCGAACCGCGCTGGGGGCCGGTCGCGCGCGGCTGGTGCGTCAGATGCTGACTGAAGGGATCGCGCTTTCGATGTCCGGCGCGGCTTTGGGCGTGTTGCTGGCTGTTGCCGGAACCAGGGCTCTTGCGCACCTGGACTCCGTCAGCATTCCTCTGCTTCAGGATGTCCACCTGGATGGGGTTGCGCTGGGCTATACGCTCGGGATGGCGTTGCTGACGGGCGTGATTTTTGGGCTGGCGCCGGCTTTCAACACTCCGGCTGCCGTGATGCAGGATGCGTTGAAAGATTCCAGCCGCGGGTCGACGGAGGGAAAAGAGCGGAGCTGGATTCGCAGCGCGCTGGTGGTGTCCGAGATCGCTTTCGCCTGCGTGCTGCTGGTGGGCGCCGGACTGTTGATGCGCAGTTTTCTGCACGTATTGGATGTGAACATGGGCTTTCAGCCGGAACGGGCTATGTCGGTGCGCGTGGATCCGGACAGCAGGTACCGAACTCAGGCGCAGCAGAACGCCTATTTCGACGAAGTGTTGCGGCGTGCGCGAGGCGTTCCGGGCGTCCAGGCAGTGGGTTTGACGGATGCGCTGCCGCTGGGACGCAATCGATCTTGGGGCGCCCCGGCGAAGGGGGTGGTGTATGGTCCAGGGGAGTTTCCGGACGCGTTTGTGCGCGTGGTGAGTGATGGTTATGTCGGGGCCATGGGAATCCCGCTGCGCGCGGGCCGCGATTTGTCCGAGCGGGATACGCCTAAGACCGAGCCGGTGATTGTGGTGAACGAAACCATGGCTCGACGGTTGTGGCCGGGGCAGGACGCCGTCGGCAAGATCATGAGCGCTTGTGGGGATCGGCGCGTGGTGGGCATCGTGGGAGACGTGCGGCATTTAGCGCTTGAAGAAGAGGCCGGAAATGAGATGTACATTCCCATCCGGCAATGCCAGGACTGGAGCTCGGTGGACCTGGTGGTTCGCACCGCGGGTGCTCCCGAAGAGATGACCGGCGGTGTCCGGGAGGCACTGAAACAAATTGCGCCGAATATTTCGCCCAAGGAGTTTCGTTCGCTGGAGCGGCTGGTGGATAAATCGGTGTCACCGCGCCGGTTTGTGGTGACGCTCGCGGGCGGCTTTGCTGTGTTCGCGTTGATTCTGGCGTCGCTGGGTATTTACGCGCTGATTTCGTATTCGGTGACGCAGCGCACGCAAGAGATTGGGATTCGCATGGCGTTGGGGGCGTCGGCCGGTGATTTGCAGGCTGGCATAATCTTTGAGACACTGCGCCTCGCGGCAATGGGGATGCTGGTGGGTGCGACGGCGGCGTGGTTGCTTGCGCGGCTTCTGCGCGGATTGCTGTTTGGAGTGACGGCGACGGATCCGGTGACTTTTATCGGGATGCTGGCGGTGTTGGCGGTAGTGGCGGCGATTGCCGGGTATGTGCCGGCGTATCGGGCGTCGAGGATTGATCCGGCAGTGGCGCTGCGGGCGAGCTGATTCAAAACCGAGCCGCGACGGGGACGGAGCGCGGGGAACTTCGGGACCCGAACTTCCTGGTGGCGCTCCGCTGAAGACGCCAGTCTATTGATCTACCGCGCTCAGAGGCTCCTCGCTGGTCCCCTTGCTTACGCGCGGGGCTACAATTCGCCTCTTCATCATCTTTGGTGGGCCAGCAGGCCCATGGGCGCTCCCTACCGGTCGCGGAATGGTGAAATCGGAACAAGAGTATCGCCAGGATATCGTCGACGTCGGGAAGTTGATTTACCAGAAGGGTTGGTTATTGCAGATCGACAGCCCTATGGGCCGAGGGCTAATACAGGTCTGCGGTCCCGCTCCCACTAATCGTGTTGCCCATCGTGACCGCCGTACCGTAGGCCACGATGATTCCGTAGTGCGTGGAGTTGGTCACGGTGTTGTTGGCAAAGAGCGTGTTGGTGATCGTGCAGAATGTGCCGCCACCCTGCACCAGGCCATTGGCGAATCCGTTGGCCGTATTTCCAATGACGAGCGTGGAATCGACCGTTCCTGAGCAGCCGGCGCCGACGCTCGAGTCGACCTGCACCAAGGTAGTAATCGCCGGCATGTCGGATCCGGCCCCTTGGCCGATGTTGTGAGCGACGAGGTTTCGGTTCGCAGTGCCCGTGTCGGCCCGGATGTCGATCGCCGGTCCGCGCGTCCCGATGATCGTGTTGTCGTGGATGTTATTTTCGTCGCAGTTGATTACGCCCAAGCCGCCGTTCGTTCCCGCCGAGCAGAGGATCGCGTAGAAGTCGGTCCCGGTTTCCCGAAAACCGGACCGAGTAATTCGATTCCAACCGATCTCATTGTTGGAGGAGTTCATGTCGACCGAGTTGGCACCGATATTGCTGAACAGATTTCCGGTAACAGTGGAGCCGTTGCCGTCGCTGGCGGTCTGATTCGCCCCACAGAGCCCGACCAGTAGAATCCCATCATCACGGGTGTTCTGAATCGTGTTACCGGTAACGACGTAGCCGCAACCTCCACCAGTGTTGATTCCGTGGCCCGCCCAGCCGGTGACAGTCGAGTACCGAATAGTCACGTTGTTGATACCGACGCCACCGTTAATCGCGCATCCCCCGCCTGCCCCGCAGCCAATCGTTGATTGGGAGGTCCATCCACCCTGGAGGGTGACATTGTCGATCACCATATCGCTCGCAGGGGCGATGCCGTCCATGCCGTTGCTGCCCCACTTGAGTATGCACGAGCCCGGTCCCACTCCGAGGATCAGCACGCCCGCAGCGAACCTGACGGTCGATGTCATTTTGTAGGTGCCTGCCGGGCAGATGATTTTCTGGTAGGGTTGTGCGGAGACTGCGGCCTGGACGGCAGCAGTGTCATCGGTCGACCCGTTCCCCGTCGCGCCGAAATCCCGCAAGCTTACGAAATTTCCCCGAGATATCGGCACGCCATAACTGCTCACGGCCTCGCGTTTACCTTGAATGTTCTGGGCGATTGCCGGTCCCATCGGCGACAGCAGTATAAGCGCCAAAAAGGCTCGGCTTTGAATCGTCATTCGTAAGATCCCGTCACTTTCGAATCGATGCTGACCATCATCAAGGAACATAGACCCGTCAAAGTTTTTAAATAAAGGCACACGACTCTCCACTGCGTGGAAAAAACCCACACATTATCAATCAATTCCCAAAGACTGGTTTTGAAGATTCCTCGCCTAACTCAGCGGCAATGTCAAGGGCACTATTGTTCTAGCCGAGAGGAGTTCCGATACTGCTAGGGTGGCGACGAACACACTTCCCAATTCCGGCGCAATTCCGGTGACGCCTTTAACTCAATCGAAACCGTTTGCCAGTCTAGACACAAGGCGAGTACGAGTATTGACGTCATTTTGCTTCCGATGATTTCTGTATGGGAGAAAGCTCAGGTTACCCCGGCTAACCCCACACCCACTATGGATTTACCAGAACTAGAAGTGTGGGTAAGCTTGAGTTTACTCGTTACAGATGAATCGTCAATTGGACCTTCGTTTAAACTTTTTGGACCTTCGTTTAAACTTTAGTTCCATTCACTGCGTCGAAAACGATTGACAGCCCGCCGCACCTTTCGGTGCAAGGGCGACTCCCCGGAGCCGATACTCAAGACTGCCCAATCGTACGCGCGCCGGACCCATGCGCGTTGGCGAGATTATCCGGCTGATCGGCTATACCGCTGGTGCGACGATACGGTAATCCGCGCAGCTCCAGCCGACAGTTGCATTCGTTCGCTTGGTGTAGACGACTGGGCATGGCGAAAAGGGCAGAACTACGGAACCATTTTCGTGGACCTCCTGCCAGACCGGATGAATCTGTCAGCTGCCATCGAGCGAGCACTCGAGGAACGCAGCGGTGAACTTTGTCTAGCAAGCGGAGGTGCAGCAGCGGGTGGGTCTCGAAAGTCCACCCGATCTGAAGAAAGCGGACAACGCTGGCCGAACAACGAAAACAAGTGCGACGCGATCCAGCGCTACCAGCGCGCGATTAGGACAGACCTTGGCATCCAGCGCAAGACCATTCGTAGGCGCTGGCTGCGCGCTGGTCAATTTCCTGAGCGGAAGCCGCCTACTGGAGGCCCGAACTCAAGGGTGCCGGGGATGCCGCCAAATGGTTTCAACTACGTTTCACAGTGGCGGGGCTGGATTCCATCCAGAATTCAGAATCCAGGAGTCAGAAGGAGGATTCCGGCGCTGCTGCGCCGACTACATTTCTTACTTCTGGCTCCTGGATTCTGGCTTCTGAATTCGCTTGCCTCCATTTCTCGGTACAATCGTAGTTCTAGATGGTGAAATCGGAACAAGAGTATCGCCAGGATATCGTCGACGTCGGGAAGTTGATTTACCAGAAGGGTTGGGTGGCATCCAACGACGGCAACATCAGCATTCGCCTCGAGAACAATAAAATTCTGTGTACCTGCACCGGCATCAGCAAGGGGATGATGACGGTGGACGATCTCATCATCTGCGATGTGGAAGGCAACAAGATGGAAGGCTCGCGCGAGCGGACTTCCGAGATCGCGATGCACCTGACTATTTACCAGATGCGTCCCGACGTGTTTTCCGTGGTGCATGCGCATCCCACGGTGGCGACCGGGTTTGCGGTAGCGGGGCGTCCGCTGAATCTGGCGTTGTTGCCGGAAGTGATTATTGGCCTGGGATGCGTGCCGCTGGCCGAATATGGTTTGCCGGGAACTCCTGCGCTCACCGAAGGCATGCTGCCGTACATCCCTAAATATGATGCGATTCTGATGGGGAATCACGGCTCGGTGTGTTATGGCGAGGACGTCTACAAAGCGTTTTTCAAGATGGAAACGGTGGAGCATTTCGCACGCATCGCGCTAGTGGCGGAGCTGCTGGGTGGACCCAAGGTGCTGCCTAAGGACGAAGTAGATAAGCTGTTCGATTCGCGCACGCGCTATGGGGTGAAGTCGCACACTAGTATGGAGCCCGGGTGTCCGGTGGTGGCGGAAGACGTTGAGCCGGCCAGAGAGCGGCTCCAGGTGACGCGCGAGGAGCTGATCGCGTTGGTGGATGAAGCCTTGCGGGCGCGCGGCGTGTTGGCGTAAGCTTCAGCGCCCTCAATCAACCATTGACATGGCGTTGGTTGGCGTAATCGATCCGACAGGCCGGCGGCGCATCGGAAGTAGGAAGCCAGCGATGGTGACGGCCAGCAGCATTTTAACTACTTCGATCCCTCCATAAATGCCGTGCAGTTTCCAGAACTGAGCGTGCGTTTCGGATTCGGCCGCGGCGGGGAGGAAATCGATGGAGCGGCCCATCCATAAGAGATCGGGAGTGATTTTGAAATGTTGGAAGAGTGTCAGAATCAGCATCATGCCGGCCAGACCTGCTAGCAGCCGGTTTTCAACTCCGAAGAGCAAAAAGCCGGTTAGTGCGGTGCCGAGGGCTAATTGCGCGAGCTCCCAGACCTCGAAATAGCCTCGATTTTCTTCTCCTGCCAGGTAGCGCAGTAGTTGGCGAGCGTTCTCGTGGCCGAGAGTCTGGATCATTTTGGAAGCTTCCGGTGGAGGGGAGTTGAGGACGGAATCGACTGCGCGAAAATTGCGGGTGGCGACGAAAGCGAGAAAGAGGCTGCCGAGCAGCAAAGCGCCTAGGAGGAAGGCGGCGATTCGGGTGTGGTGCATGCTTCGCAGACAGGATAGCAGGAAGATTCCGGCGCTGCGGCGCCGGCTTCTTTTTCGCGATTGACGCACCGTGAGTGTGAGCGTACTAAGCGGTGTGCTGCTGGAAGATCTGCAGGATATCTGGCCGGGAGAGCGCTTCGGACAGTTCCTCCAGCTTCGGAAGGAGATAGGCGCGGTCAAGCGAATTTCCAAACCTGCGCAAGAGCGCTCGCGCGTCGGCTAGATCCTTTTCACGCTCCGATACCAGCTTCATCAGCAGCATATCTTCCACTGAGGCGACGCGGATCTCGCGTCCGGCAACCTGCTTCAGGGTTCCCCTCCGTATGGTTTCCCGTTCAACTGCCAGGGATGAAAAGACGATGTCCGCGCGCACACCGCTGGAGGTGATGACGGGAAGGACGCGCCGCTCGTGGACGAAGTCTTGGGGTCTGGGAGGTATGGGACGAAGGTGTCTGGACAAGCACTCTACCGCAGCGTCCAGACCGTCGGGTTCTGTCCACACGGAAACGTCCACATCCAAGGTGCTTCTCGGCTCTCCCAGGACTGCGACCGCGAGTCCACCGATCAATACGTAAGGCAACCCGCAGGCATCCAGAGCTTCGGCGACTTCGATCAGAGCCGCCTCGAGCTCGCTCATTCGCCGGAGATCAGCGCGAGAGCGGCTCGCATTTTAGTTATTCCACGTTTGTCGGGATCGGGATCGCGGCCAATAAGTTCCGGGGTGCACCATTGAAGCAGCGTGCCTAGGTCCGCCAGAATCGCGGATGGTTCACGATGGCTGAGGGGCTGCTGGGCTTCCCATTCGTGAAACAGGCGCCACTGGCGATTGCGCTCCTCGATTTGCTCGCGTAGCGTCACTTCTCTATTCTACCTGGGGCTTCCGTGTCATGATTGGGTCGTGCCGTTTCATTTGGGTAAGCACAAGCCGGTGGCTCCGGTGAAGCGCGCTGCTTTTACGCTCAAGCTTAGGCTTCAAGCGGCGGCTATGGGCGCATTCGTGGTTATCCTGGGCATGTTCCGACTTTCGCACGGAGTCATTTCAGTGGTGAATTTTTACGCTATGCCGGTCGCCTCCGGCGCGGTGGTTGCCTTTGGATGCGTACTACTGCTGTTCTCGGTGATTCCGGTTGGTTGGCTCGAAAGAACTGCTGACTGGTTGCTGGCAAACCACAAGCGAAAGCGCCGATTTGCAATCGCCGCGCAGGTTAGCAACCTGCCCCGAGCAAAGAGCGGAAGGAGTTGGAACTGAATCAGAAGGGGCCAGTACTTGGGATTCTGAAGTGGCCTGTGTTACACTTTCTGTTCGGAAAGCCGAACAAAAGTTTCGACAGGAGCCAGAAGGAGTCCATGTTATCTCCAATGTTTGCAACGCTTGTTCTGGAATCAGAACAAAAATGCAAAACCGCCTATCACTATTGACAAGTGAGATAATTTGTGCTTGTGTTCCACTACTAAGTAGAGGATAATCCTCTAGCATTCTCATTTCTGGAAGGAGAAGGTGTAGACTGTCGTAAAGCATGCACTCCCCGAGGGATTAAGTGAAACCCTTAAGATTCCGCGGCATCTACCTTATCGTAGAAGCTGCGCGCTGCAGCGGCCGATACGAGCAGGTAGAGGGTTATGCAGGAGTCAGGAGAGAGCATGTGCAACGCAGCGACACCCAAATCAATGGCGACAGTATCGACGTCTTCGCTCGCGAAGACAAACGCCGATCCAATTGAGGTCACGCTGGAGGACGAGGCGGCAAGCACCATCAATGCTCTGTCAGAGACCACAGGGGAGTCTGTAGAGAGTCTTCTCGAAACCTCCATCGCCCTGCTCAAGATTGTTGCGGACTCGGAGCGAACAAAACGACGCGTAGTTGTCACCACCAGATTCCTTTGGCCCATTGAGGAACTTACGGTTTCGCGTCGTTAAATCCGCCTTTCTTCAACTGAGTCATGCCCACCGTCCGGCGCGTCCGCCCGGCTTATGAGATAGCGCGACCAATTAGCCGCCTCATTCTGTGGCGCTATTGCGTGGTGTCATACGGTTATATGGTGATGATCGTGTTAGCGGTCATCACCTTGCTTATTATTGTCCTCTCTCTCACTACCGATATTCCAGCATTGCAGACGGCGTCACAAAACATATACGTGTTGATCGGTGTGTTCGTGTCCAGCGGGGCCTTGGCGGCTGGCTGCTTAAGGTCGCAAACAACGCACACAAAATTGCAGTCCTCCATCTTGTCCTCGACGAGGTAATGGCGCGTCCCGTTGGCAGGGGAAACGACAAACTAATCCAGGACATACTCACGAAGTTGCCGTAGGAACATGAATGCTCAAATTGTGCTGCCCCCAGAGCCCGATTTGACAAGTTTGGTGGACCTTCGCTATTCTTGTATGGGTTCGCGAGTTGTCTTCTACTCCCGTGCTACCGCTCTCCTAGTTGTGGGAGCCCGGCCGGGGGTCGGCCCCGAGGTTCTTAACGGATTTAAAGCTGTTAGGAGCATGGGCTAGTCCATAGCAAGTACCCTCGCAGATTGTAGTCGACTTATTTTGACGGTAATGGCTTGGGCCTGCCGTTCAGTGCCAACGAAACCAAAAACGTCTTAAGAGGAGATTCGTGCCGACGTTCATTCAACTCGTCCGAAAGGGGCGGAGACCGCCACGGTATAAGACGGCCAGCCCGGCGTTGCAGGCTTGTCCGCAGAAGCGCGGGGTCTGCACGCGCGTCTACACTACTACTCCCAAGAAGCCGAATTCAGCGCTGCGGAAAGTGGCGCGCGTTCGGTTGACGAACGGTATTGAAGTGACCACTTATATTCCCGGCGTCGGCCACAACCTGCAGGAGCACTCGATTGTGCTGATCCGCGGGGGCCGCGTGAAGGATTTGCCGGGCGTTCGATATCACGTGGTCCGGGGAACGCTGGATGCTGCCGGCGTGACGGACCGCAAGCAGAGCCGATCGAAATATGGAGCCAAACGGCCAAAGGGGCCGGCGAAATAGAGTATGCCACGTAGACGCAGACCAGAACCGCGGGAGATTTTGCCAGATCCGGTGTACAACTCGACGTTGGCTGAGAAATTCGTCAACTCGATGATGTGGGACGGCAAGAAGAACACATCGCAGAGGATTTTCTACGAGGCGATGGACACGATCAAGGAGCGGACGCAGGACGATCCGCTCAAGTTGTTCAAGAAAGCGGTGGAGAACGCCAAACCGCTGCTCGAAGTGAAGACGCGGCGCGTAGGCGGCGCCAACTATCAGGTGCCGGTGGAAGTATCGCAGAACCGGCGAACCAGCCTGGCGATTCGATGGATTTTGCAAAATGCCCGCACGCGTCCGGAAAAAGGCATGCCGGAGAAGCTGGCGAACGAATTGAATGATGCCGCGAACATGCGCGGCGGAGCGATTAAGAAGAAGGATGATGTGCACCGAATGGCCGAGGCTAACAAGGCTTTCGCGCATTATCGGTGGTGAAAAACCGTTCTTCGGTTATTCGGTTCCTCGGTTCCTCGGTTAGGAACTGAAGAACGGAAGAACTGGAGAACTGAGGAACTTTTTTATGCGTACCGGATCACTTGAGAGGATGAGAAATATCGGCATCATGGCCCACATTGATGCCGGCAAAACTACCACTACGGAACGCATCCTTTACTACACTGGCCGAACGCACAAGATTGGCGAAGTCCATGAAGGCACGGCCATTATGGACTGGATGGAGCAGGAGCAGGAGCGCGGCATCACCATTACATCGGCTGCCACGGCCTGCGAATGGCGCGATTGCGTCATCAATATTATTGATACACCCGGCCACGTGGATTTTACGGCGGAAGTAGAGCGCAGTCTGCGCGTGCTGGATGGTGCTGTGGCTGTTTTCGACGCCGTGGCGGGCGTGCAACCCCAGACTGAAACGGTGTGGCGGCAAGCCGACAAGTACGGGGTCCCGCGCATTTGTTTCATCAACAAAATGGACCGCGTGGGCGCGGATTTTTATCATTCGGTGGATACCATTGTGGATCGGTTGAAGTGCCGCCCGGTGGCCGTTCAAATTCCAGTGGGCGCCGAAGACCAGTTCAAGGGCGTTGTCGACCTAGTATCGATGAAAGCCCGGATCTGGCGCGACGAGACTTTGGGTGCCGAGTACGACGATGTGGAAATCCCCGAGGATCTCCTGGAGAAGGCCAAAGCCTATCGCGAGCAACTGATCGAAGCAGTGTCAGAATCCGACGACCACCTGTTCGAGAAATTCGTGGAGGGCACGGCGATTTCCGAGGAAGAATTGCTGGCTGGCATTCGCAAGGCTACCATCGCGCAGAAGATTTTCCCGGTGATCTGCGGCAGCTCATTCAAGAACAAGGGCGTGCAGAATCTTTTGGATGCCGTGGTGGATTTTCTGCCCTCGCCCATCGACATTCCGCCAGTAAAGGGCGTGCGGCCGGATAATCCCGAGATTGTGGAAGAGCGTCCCACAACCGACGAAGCGCCGTTTTCCGCGCTGGTTTTCAAAATCATGACGGACCCGTTCGTGGGCCAATTGGCGTACATTCGCGTGTACTCGGGCCGGCTGGGCGCGGGCGATTCAGTATTCAACGTTGCGAAGAATCGCAAGGAGCGCGTGGGACGCCTGGTAAAGATGCACGCCAACAAGCGCGAGGATATCCAGGAAATTCTGGCGGGCGATATTTGCGCGGCGGTACTGAAGAACGTCTCCACCGGCGATACCATTTGCGACGAGAAACACCCGATTCTTCTGGAATCGATCGATTTCCCGGAGCCTGTGATTCAGCTCGCGATCGAGCCGAAGACCAAGGCCGATCAGGAAAAGCTGGGGATGGCGATTCAGAAGCTGGTGCAGGAAGATCCGACATTGCGGGTTTCGACCGACCCCGATACCGGCCAGACGATTTTGGCCGGCATGGGTGAGCTGCATCTCGAGATCATCGTGGACCGCATGCAGCGCGAGTTCAACGTGGGTGCGAACGTGGGCAAGCCGCAGGTGGCTTATCGCGAGACTATCCGTACCACGGCCGAATACGACTACACGCACAAGAAGCAGACTGGTGGCAGTGGACAATATGCGCGCACGAAGTTGCGCGTGGAGCCGAATCCTGGAAAGGGCTTCGAGTTCGAAAACGAAATCCACGGCGGCTCCGTGCCTCGGGAATTTGTCCCCGCAGTGGAGAAGGGCGTCAAGGAAGCGGTGGAAGGTGGGATTCTGGCCGGCTATCCGCTGGTGGACGTCAAAGTGGCGCTTTTCGACGGCGCTTATCACGAAGTGGATTCGTCGGAAATGGCATTCAAGATTTGCGCTTCCATTTGCTTTAAAGAAGCTTGTAAGCGGGCCAAGCCGGTGCTGCTGGAGCCGGTGATGCGCGTGGAGGTGGTGGTGCCGGAAGAGTACATGGGCCCGGTGAACGGCGACGTGAACTCGCGGCGCGGACGGTTGGAAGGCACTGAGATTCACGGTACGACTCAAGTGATCAAGGCTATGGTGCCGTTGTCGGAAATGTTCGGCTATGCCACCGAGCTGAGATCCCGCACGCAGGGCCGCGGTACTTTTACGATGCACTTTGGGCAGTACGAGGAAGTTCCGAAGAACATCTCCGAGGAGATTGTGGCGAAGGTTCAGGGAAAGGTTACGAGATAAGAATTCAGAATCCAGAATTCAGGAGCCAGAAGGACAAGGATCATGGCAAAAGAAAAATTTGATCGCAGCAAACCGCACGTGAATATCGGGACCATCGGGCATATCGATCACGGCAAGACGACGTTGACGGCGGCGATTACGAAGGTGCTGGGCAAGCACAATCCGAAGGTGAAGTTCCGTTCGTTCGATTCCATCGATAACGCGCCGGAAGAAAAAGCACGCGGAATCACGATTGCGGTTGCGCACATCGAGTACGAGACTGCCAACCGGCACTACGCGCACGTGGATTGCCCGGGCCACGCCGACTACATCAAGAACATGATCACTGGAGCGGCGCAGATGGATGGCGCCATTCTGGTGGTGGCCGCTACTGACGGTCCGATGCCGCAAACTCGCGAGCATGTTTTGCTGGCTCGCCAGGTGGGTGTGCCTTCGATCGTGGTGGCGCTGAACAAAGTGGACATGGTGGACGATCCGGAGCTGCTGGAGCTGGTGGAGCTGGAAGTGCGTGAGCTGCTGAGCAAGTACCAATTTCCCGGCGACGATCTGCCCGTGGTACGGGTGAGTGCGCTGGGTGCATTGAACGGCGAAGCGAAGTGGGAACAGTCTGTAGATCAGCTGATGGCGGAAGTGGATCGCTATATCCCGCAGCCGCTGCGCGAGAAGGACAAGCCGTTCCTGATGCCGATTGAAGATATTTTCTCGATCCAGGGCCGCGGAACAGTGGTGACGGGCCGCATTGAGAAGGGCATCTGCAAGGTCGGCGAGGAAATGGAGATCGTCGGGTTCCGCGACACGCGCAAGACGGTAGTGACGGGCGTGGAAATGTTCAAGAAGCTGCTGGATCAGGGTGAAGCGGGCGACAACGTGGGCTTGCTGCTGCGCGGCATTGAAAAAGATGACGTAGAGCGCGGGCAGGTGATTGCGAAGCCTGGATCGATCACGCCGCACAAGAAGTTCCGGGGCGAGATTTACGTATTGAGCAAGGATGA